>CAZKHA010000050.1:0-21146 GCA_964552325.1 uncultured Bacteroidales bacterium | reverse complement strand
GATTATGGGGAAATGATGTTTATCGACCTAAGGGTTTTATAAATAGTATTCATGAATAGTTTTTGGCAACTGAAATTCACCTTCCGAATTATCTTATAAAATGGCTAACAATCAGATCATTTTTCGCTAGAATAAGCAGTGGCGTTTCGTTTTACATTCATTCAGGGTAGTTTTGCAAATTTAGTAAGCTACAGCATTTATAGTTTAATGAATTTAAGGCGTTCGGTTTGCCTGCCCTTAATCTCCACAATATAAACTCCAGCCCTCAACATTCCAACATATACTGCATCTTGCCCAGGATGTAAAATTTGGCTCGTTACTTCTGTATCGTGTAAATCGTAAATTGCAACTTCAGTTGGTCCTAACGTGTTGTTAGCCTGTTTGATGATAAAGTAATCATTGGCTGGGTTAGGGCTCACCAATAAATTCTGTGTTTGGGTTGCATTATCAGTCCCAACCGGGTAACCCATGGCTAGCGAAAGTAAGCGGCCGTTTTCGCCAAAAGCCATTCCGTTCATGCCATAAAATGATTGAACTTTGTTGAGGTTCCAATAGGGACCATTAGCAATCCAAGTTTGCCCGCCATCTTGTGTTTCGTAAAGATAGTTAAGGGCATCAGAATTCGCACTTTGTTGGCGAACCAAGATGTAACCTTCTGTAAGAGTGCTAAAAGCCAAATCAAGTAAGGATGTATTTCCTGAATTGCTTAGGATAACCTCGGCTGTGTTTTGGTCTAAGTCAATTTTATACGCAATACTATCTGTTGAAATAGCATAACCTTGCGTGGCATTTATCATCCGTATCTTCGTGAAAAATGAGGTATTAAAAGCATGGGGTTCCCATGTAACACCGCCATCCATAGTGCTGCAAACAAGCCCTTGCTCGGTATTTGTCTCTTTGCCATAAGCATAGCCTTCGTTTGGCGATACGAATTGATAATTGTTGAAAGCCAATGAATTTGGGAGTTCAATCCTGTAGAAAAAAGTACCATAATCCGAGGAGAAGTAAAGCATATTGCTTCCGCCAAGCCAGGCCTCACCTGTTGGAAACAAATTTAGATAATTGGCTTCACCGGGGATGGTGCCCGAAAGATCCCAATGTTGTCCGCCATTTGTAGTTCTATAAATGCCTGTATATGAGCCGCTGCTTAGTAGTCCTACAGTCTCAGTACCGAACGAAAGCGCCGTTGGATTATTCGGAATGTTTGAAAGGCTTGACCATGTTAAACCTCCATCATCGGTTTTGTAAAGGGTGTTTTCCGATTCAAATTTTGTTTCTTCAATTAGGTAACCTTTGGTACCAGCAAAGCTAATGGCATTAATGTTGCCCGCAATAGTTTGGGGGGCAAGGCTTAGGTTAGGTGAACCCATGTTGCCTTTAAATACTTGATAAAATTCCTCAGCCTCGTAAGCCCATGCGTTACCTGAAGCGGTCATATCGAATGCCTTGGCTTGCATGCCATTGCTTATGTAAAATTGGCTCCAATTTATGGCCGTATCGTTCGAGTAAAAAAGGCTAACACCATTTCCTTCGGCAAACCTGCCTGAGCAAAGCACTCGGTGTGGGTTTTGATTGACCTTTACACGCATTACATCTAATTCGCCAGGTAGGGTTCCATAATTCCAGTTTAATCCACCATCTGTTGAGAGACAATACCAAGTGAATGAATTCGCAACCTTGGGATGTTTTGAGTTGAGGTCCTTGGGTTTTGGTACCAAAGATTTGCCCGAACCTTGTTCGCCGGCAGCCATGTAAACTCCAGGGGCTAGCCAAGCGCAGGTTTTAAACAGTACGTTTTGTGTAGAATTAAATACAGAAGTAAGATTCACTCCCCCATCAGTGGTTATAAATATTTCGCCTTCATGCTCAACCACAATGCCTTTGGTAAGGGATTCAAAGGCAATGTCTGTATATTCCAAGCGTAACCAAGGCGATTGATTCATAGGTAAGGTGTCAATTAGCCAAGTAAGGCCTCCATCCGTTGATTTGCCAATAGCATACCCCCGATATGTGTCGAGTTGAAGAAAACTTACAAAGTCAGTATTGTTAAGCATTTGAACCTTAATGTAGTGCTTATTGTTGAGCGCTCCACGTTGTATCCAATTGCTTCCAAAATCGTTTGACCAGAGCATAAACGAATCGCAGACAACAACGGAATGCCCATTGCTTTTCAGTTCAATTTGTTTGCAGTCAAAGCTTGTTAAATCATAGGTTTTGTTCCATGCAAGGCCTGCATTTGTGGTTTGGTAAAGCCCATCGTAGCGCACGGCTGCCAAACCCAGGTTATCCGTGTAAAAGGATAAATCGGCCACCGGATTGCCCCAGGGCTTGGGTTGTAGCCACGCTTGCGCCCAAGCTGGCGATAAGCTATTCGCCATTAAGGCTATCGCGCTTAAAAAATTGATTAAACTTTTTTTCATCTGAAATCAGGTCTTGTTTTTGTCTATTAGAAAATTGATTGGTATGAGATACCATCAAGTTTCCGGTTTCGTATTCCGAATCATTTAGATCGCTAAACCTCCTCTATTCCTTTACTATTTTTACAAATTCAACATCACCACTACAAGCCTCAATTCTTAGTAAATACAAACCCTTTGGATGGTTTCTTAAATCAAGTTCCCATCCGTTTTGGGTTTTTTGCGATAGGAAGTCTATCCGTTTTCCACTTGCATTATAGAGGTTTAATTTCGTTGATTGGAGGTCGGTTTGAACAACAAGCAAACCCTTGGTAGGATTTGGATAGCAATTAATTCCTCGCGTATTTTCTTCTCCAATACCAATAACGGTGGGGCAGGTAACCTCAATAGCTGTGTATTTTCCACCCGTTAACACACCAGCTTCCCAACAAGTATTTTCAGAGGCCGATAAATCAATGGTCTGTTGGCTTCCAACCCCGTTATTAAACACAATACCAATGGGTACGCTTGTAAACCCGGTTATGGTATAGGAATAAAAGCCATCATTTTCAAGTGTCATCGAACTACCAGGCCACGATCCGCAAAGCGGTGTTGAGCCAACCCATGAATATACCTTGCAAGCACTCCAAGCCGTTGGGGCCTTAAACCGTACTTTTATGTTTGTGGGGGTGGTGCTAATAACATAGTTGTTGGTCGAAACGCTCGAGTAAACCTGAAATGCCGCATTATAGGCTACAACTTTTAGGGTTGTATTGCTGCTTATTACCAAAGGTAGGGTGTAAGGTGTTGAAGCTGTGGTTGGTGTGCTGTTGTTGGTGGTATAGTAAATTGTTGACCCTGCCGTTGAAGCCATGCTTACCGTTTGGGTTGTGTAATAAGTCCCTCCACAAGGTGTAACCAAAACTTGGGGTGGAGTGGCTGCAGTTTGTTTTATCCACATGGCATAATCAGTACCCGAAGCGGCCAATGTGTAATCGCTTGGCGCATTATACGTTCCATTGCCAATTTTTACGATTAAGCTACCTGCCAAACCCGTTGCCGTTGCCACGTATAAATTGCTGGTGTATTGATTTACTACCACATTGCTCTCGCTATGCAGTTTTACGGCTCGGCGCGCTGCAATCATTTTAAAAATGGCAGTCTTGTTATCATTCCAATGCTTTAAAAATATACAGGGTACGCCTGGCGAGGCAATAATAAATGCATTGGCTGCCAATACGTTTCCAGTAAATTGATTGCTGCTGTTACCATAGGTGTCATGGTTATCAACAAAGGTAACGGCATAGCGTTTTGTGTCGGGATGGTGTATTAAGCCGGCAGGTTGGGGCGTGATTCCGTTCATGAGCCAAACCAATTCGGTCAGGTTCATTCCCCCGTTCCACATGGCTGCATTTAGCCTGAATTTCTGGGGGAAATCAAATGTGGTGGAGTTGTTGCTGCAGCCATTCACCCATGCCTTGCAAGCATCGTAGCTGCCATCAAAGTACTCACCTACCGAAAAATAGGCATTGGCCGAAATATTGTATTCATTCACGAATCCAGCAGAGTAGCCCTTCGTCATATCGTATCGCCAACCAGCATACCCAATTTCGTTTTTAAGGAAGTTTAAATATCCCTTGACGTTGCTTTTTACTACAGCACCTATATGGTCAAGGTCGCGTCCACCATTAAAATCTTCACCCGTATCGGGCGCGCCGGTTGGAGTAGGTTGGCCTGGCTCATTGGCAACTTCATCGGTACTGCAAATTTGTGCAGGTCCCATCGAATAGGTTACACCGTTGTAGGTCTCGGTTGGGAAATCAGTCCAGTTGGTAGCACCAACCCGATGGTTAACCACCACATCGGCAATGGTTTTGGTGCCATAGCCCGATAAGGTCGAAACCAGGTTTTTAAGTTCTTGTTGGGTGCCAAAAGCACTGTTTTGATCGAACCACCAAATGGGAAGGTATCCCATACTAGTTGTGCTTTGGCAGTTGCCGCTGGGTGGAAGCCAAGCCATGGTAAATGCCGATGATAACTCACCTGCCTCAGCTTGGAGTTTGGTCCATTTGCTATCAGCATATGAATCCCAATAAAATGCCTGAAGCATAACATCTTGGCATTGTGCGGGAGCTTGTGCCCTAACTGCCTGTTTGCTTAAAACAAGCATCAATATAAGGAGAAGAAAACCAAACTTCTTTTTCATAATTCGTTGGATTAATGCACTATACTATTCCTTTTGCAACCATATTCACCTCAATTGCGTGAAGGTTTATTACGACCCAAATTTAGCTGAAAAAGGAACATAAATGCCGTTGTTCCTGTCGTTTTTTGTATAAACACAAGCCTTTTTTAATGCATAGTATTAGAAGGCTTGCGCTATTTAGGGTTTTTGTGACCTGTTGCCAGCCTAATGTTTGCTTTCTTTTTTGTATGGCCAGTGAATACATCCAAACATTTGTGCCTTCATGCAAAAAGCTGGCATTTAATACTTCAATATGCGTTTTCAGTACTAAAATGGCTATCAGAATGCTTGTTTTTTAGTAAGTTAGCTCCCCATTTATCATACAGAATGAGCCTTTGGTATACGGAATTACTTGAGCAGGTACTATTTTCTCTTGTATAGATATCCTCAATACCTCTGTAGGTTTTCCCTTACCTCAAAGTCGTATTCCAATTGTTGCAGCTTGCATTCTGCTTTTTACAGATAACATTCCTGTTGTTACAGCAGGCATTCCTGGTATTATAGATGGGATTCCGACTGCTTAAGTAGGTATTGTGCTTGCCTATCCAAATAACCATTTAGGCCCCTGGTTTGGGCATTGCTTAACGGATGCAATTTTTTGGGAAACGATGCCAGGTTGCAACAAAAAAGGTAGGCAAAGCCATGGTCCACAAAATGAATCATGGCATTTAGGCATCTTAACTACTCGTTAGAGGCTCCTGGTTTGGGCTTGTAAAGTGCTTCAACCATGTGCCGGTATTTCTCGCAGATATGCTTGCGCTTCAGCTTTAACGAGGGCGATAATTCGCCGGTATGCGGGCTCCATTCATCGGCTATCAAGATAAATTTCTTGATCTGCTCAACGGTGTTAAACCGCTTGTTTATATGCTTTACTTCGTTTTCGAAATGCTTAACAACCTGGGGTAAGTTTATCATTTCGTGATGGGTCTTAAAATTGAGTTTATGCTTCTTACACCACTCGGCCATATTGGCAAAATTGGGCAAAATGATGGCTCCTGCATATTTTTGGTTTTCGCCAAAAATCATGGAGTTTTGTATGTAGAAGCTTTCTTTTAATTGGTTTTCAATTTGTTGTGGAGCAATATATTTGCCATTCGACATCTTGAAGATTTCTTTTTTACGGTCGGTTATCTTTAAGAACCTCTCATTTACCAATTCGCCAATATCTCCTGTATGGAACCATCCATCCGCATCAATAGCTTCTTGTGTTAAGGCTTCATCCTTATAATATCCTTTCATCAGGCATGGGCCTTTTGTCAGGATTTCACCATCATTGGCAATTTTTACATCAACACCACGCAAAATGGGGCCTACAGTGCCCAGCATTACAGCATCTGGTTTAAAGTAGTTAACCGAAATAATAGGCGAGGTTTCCGATAAGCCATAGCCTTCAAAAACGGGCAATCCCGCAGCCCAAAAAATACGTGCCAATCCGGGTTGCAAGGCCGCACCGCCACAACCAATAAACTTTATGTTGGGGCTAAGCACCTTAAGCCATTTGCTAAATACCAGCTTACGATACAACTTGAGCTGTAGATTGTACAGCGGGTTGTTGCTGAATGGCTTATAGTGTTTGGCTACTTGAATGGCTCGTTTAAAAATGGCTTGTTTTATCGGGCTCAAGGTCTTCGACTTGGCAACTATCTTATCATAAATCGACTCGAGCAGCCTTGGCACTGTTATAAATCCATCAACTTGCAAATCGTTTATATCTTTTACAATGGTGCCCAAATTCTCGGCATAATAAATGCTTACACCACTAAAATGCCACATATAGTTTACCATATGCTCGAAAATGTGGGAGAGTGGCAAAAAGCTTAATGCCTTGTGGTTATAGTTTAAGTGCAGGATTTTTGACGATTCGTACGCATTGTGTACAATGTTTTTGTGCGTAAGCATCACGCCTTTTGATGCGCCTGTGGTACCCGATGTATAAACGATTGTAAACACATCCGTTTCAAGAGCGCTTTGCTTTAATTGCGTTAATTGGCTTTTGAGACCATCTGAATTATCGGCACCTTTTTGCATCAAGGCTTTCCAATGGGTTGCTCCTTCTACATCATTAAAGGTATAGAGCGTGGGTTTGTAGGTTAACCGGTCAGCAAACGACTCTAGCTTTGTAAAAAGTTGTTTTTCCGAAACCAAAACTATTTTTGATTCAGAATGGTTGAGGATATAAATCAATTCCTCATCTGATAGGGTAGGGTGGATAGGTACGTGAATACAGCCGCACATGGCTGCACCCATCTCAATAAAGTTCCATTCGGGACGGTTGTTGGTTATGGTGGCAACTTTATCACCTTTTTGCAAGCCCGAAGCCAAAAGCCCATAGCTAATGTTGGTGCTATTTAACTTATACTCGGGCAAAGCATATGTTACCCATGTGCCATTTTCTTTTCCGCCGATTGTAAACTTACCAAGGGTATCTTTTTGCTCTTCAAATAATTCGAAAAGATCAAATATCCGTTTTACTTCCATTTCAATTCAAGTTTTGGTTAATTTGGATATAAAAGCCATCCTGAATTTAATAATTGAATTTTTCGATCCTGGATGGATTATGTAATGTTTCAAATGTCGAATTTCATACGCTGTACTTCAAGCCCTCGAATAGCATTTAAGGCCGATTCCAGCTTGTCTTGCTCTTTTGTGTTGCCAGCTAGTTGCAGCACAATTACGCCCACACGCGAACATACGGCTTCGGTAACCTCATGGAAACCAAGCCTTGATTTAATAACATGTGCATAGGTAGTAAGCACTTGTTGGGTTTGTCCGGCCTCTTTGATGCGGTCAGTGATTAAAAGTCCCAAAATTCTAATTTCCTTCATGGGGTTTGGGTTTAAAAATACAAATCGCGTTGACCTTGCTTAATAAGCTCTATTCTGCGCCTTATTTCATCCGTGTCTTGATAACCTTCTAATTGTTTTAGGTTATCTTCAATCACCTTCCATCCTTTTACGGCAGTTTGCTCGGGGGCATAGTCAACCAAATATTCGGCTAAGGTAAGAATTGCATTCGAAGAACAAAACCGTTTGATAAAACCAGGCACTGAAAATTCCATAAAGTGCTCACCTGTGCGTCCTAACCTATAGCAGGCTGTGCAAAAGGAGGGGAGAAAATCATTTGCTAGCAGCTCTTCGATAATTTCGTTGAGCGAACGGTCGTCGTTAATCTTAAACTGTTCTTTGTTAAGATCTTGCTCAGCGTTTTTTGAAGCAGAATACGAGCCAAGCTCCAATTTGGTGCCGCCATCAATCTGCGAAACGCCAAACTGTATCACCTCGTGCCGTAACGCGGCATTTTCGCGAGCAGTTAAAATCATTCCGGTGTAAGGCACTGCCAAGCGTAAAATGGCTACCAATTTTGCAAAATCGGCATCCGAAACAAGGTATTTGCCTTCGATATCAAGCATGGCAGCACTTTGTATCCTAGGGAAGCTAATGGTATGTGGACCAACATTATAACAAGCTTCTAAATGGTTTGTGTGGCGAATTAAGCCCATCACCTCGTAGCGCCAATCGTATAAGCCAAACAATGCACCAATGCCCACATCATCTAATCCAGCTTCCTGCGCACGATCAAGTGCCGTTAGCCGGTAATTAAAGTCCGCCTTTTTGCCTCCTAAATGGTAAAGTTTATAAACTTCGGGGTGATACGTTTCTTGAAAAATCTGGTAAGTGCCTATGCCAGCATCTTTTACTACTCTAAAACCTTCTATATCAAGTGGGGCGGCATTAATGTTTACCCTGCGTATTTCGCCATGATTTTTTTTAACACCATAAGCTAGTTTAACTGTATGGGCAATGTAAGCCGGGTTATACGAAGGGTGCTCGCCATACACCAAAATCAGGCGTTTCTGGCCATTGTCTTCCAAGGCTTCAATCTCTTTGATAATCTCTTCATCAGCCAAGGTTTTGCGAACTGCGTCTTTGTTGCTGGCCCTAAAACCGCAATACAAGCAATTGTTGGTGCAACGGTTGCCAATGTACAATGGAGCAAACAGCACTATACGGTTGCCGTAAATCCTTTTTTTGAGTTCACGAGCGCCTTCCTTTATTTCTTCAACTAGTTCAGGGTCATTGGCATTGATGAGCAGAGCGGTTTCTTCGAGCGATAAACGATGCTTATCCAACGATTTGGCAATAACGTCCCTGATACGTGCTTTATCAGGTTTAGTGCTATTTAAGAAATCTATAAGTTCCTGCGAATCAATAAAAGGTTTCATCCTTTCATCGGGTATCCGGCATTTTTCGGGGTAGAATTTCATAAAAGTATCCTTTGGGGAGGAAAATCCCTACAAAATTAAGCCTTATTTAGGTATTGTGGTGCTTGATTTGAAGAATTATTTGGGCAGTTGGCTCTTTTTCACAAAATAAGCCACTTTTTCGATGGAAGTTACCATGTCAAATTCTTCTAAATAAACATGGGGCGAAACATTTAAGGGCTTGGGCGTAAAATTGAGGATTCCCTTTATTCCAGCCATAACCAAGCGTTCGGCTACATCACCGGCTTGCTCGGCAGGTACGGTAATAATGGCAATGGTAATCTTGTTCTGGGTTATTATTTCCATCAAACGGTCGATGTGATAGCAATGCACGCCTGCATATACCTTGTCAATTTTATCCCGGTTTACATCAAAAGCCGCTGTAATGGTTAGTCTTGAGCGCTTTCCATTAAAATAGCCTATCAACGAACGCCCGAGGTTTCCGATACCAATTACTGCAACCTGCTGGCCCTCGTTCGTATCAAGGATATTGCCAATTAAATCAATAAGTTCTTTAATATCATAGCCTTTGCGCAAAGTCCCAGTATAGCCAATCAACATTATGTCGCGTCTTACTTGTACGGGTGTAATATGTAGTAGCTGTGCAATTTCATGCGAGAAAATATGCTGCTTGCCTTTGGCCAAGCAGAGCAAGAGGTTGCGCCTGTATTGGCTTAAGCGTTCAACAGTCTTGTCGGGCAGGGCTTTATTCGATAAATTCATTGTTAAAGGGTTGTGTTTAGTTTAAAGGCAAGGTTACACTAAAAGTTGTACCAACATCGGGGGTGCTATCAACCGTAACATCGCCTTTATAGGTTTGTACAAGTTTTTTCATAATCGAAAGACCAAGACCACTTCCCGTTATGTCTTTGGTTTTTTCGTTTTTGATACGTACAAAATCATGAAACAACCTGGCCGTTTCTTCTTCTGACATGCCAATACCTGTATCCGTAACATTAATGTGTATTGCTTGTTCAAGCTGTTCTATTTTACATTCAACTTGCCCTCCCAAGCGATTGTACTTTACTGCATTGGATATTAAATTGTTGAAAATGATTTCCATTTCAGTTTGATCTGCCTTGAAGTTGATGGATTCTTGAGCTACGAGTTTTATTTTTACATCTTTTTGTATGGCAATGGGTTTGGCGGTATCGATAGCTATCTGCGCAATTTCGCGAAGGTTTAGGTCCACTATGTTTTTTTCTTTTTGTCCCGACTCTATACGGGTCATATCCAGAAGGTCAAGTATCAAGCCTCGCATGCCTTTGATTCTCTTTAAGGATCTGTCAATTACCTGTTCGTAGTCGGTAATTGCAGTCCCAAGTTGTTGTTCTTGCATCATTTTCAGATAACCTTCTATAGCATTGAGCGGAGCTTTTAGTTCATGGCTCAACACCGAGAGGAACTGGAACCGAATTTGTTTTCCGGCTTGGTTCATCTGCTTGGTCATCTTTACCAAGAACACATGCTTGGTTATGCTTTCGATGGCCGATTTAAGCTCTTGGGGCGTAAAAGGTTTTGGGATAAAGTCATAGGCTCCATCGCTCGTTGCTTTAACGGCCAAATCGAGCGAGGCATACGAGGTTATCATAACCACCACGATGTCAATTTTTTTCTCTTTGATATACGAAAGCACTTCAACGCCCTGAATGCCTGGTAATTTATTATCTAAAAGCAAGATGTCGGGCTTATCCTTGTTTATCATGTCTATACCATCTTCACCTGTCTCTGCTTCTTGTATAATAAACTCGAAGGGTTCTTCCATAAATGGATAATCAACCCTGAAATTACGCAGGATACGTTCAATACCCGAACGGATAAAGGGCTCGTCGTCAATTACTAATATCTTTAATAGTGCCATTGTGCAGGGTTGTCAGATTTTTAACAGTTTGTTTATTTCGCGCTGAAGTTGGTCGGGTCTTAAGCCTTTTTCCAAAAACGTATCGGCTTTAATCCAGCGTTTATCCAGTTCTTCGCGTACCTCGAAATTTATGCCGGTTTCGGCCGTAACAGCTGTAGCTATAATGATTGGTAAATCAGGGTATTTGCGTTTTATTTTGTAGCTCAGGATAAATCCGCTGTCTTCGTTTTCCATCATCAAATCGAGTATGGCAAGGTCGGGGCGGGTCTTGTCGATAATTTTTTCGGCCTCACGCTGGCTGTCGGCAGTAATTACTAGAAATCCCATGCGTTCAACGTTAAGCTTGAGCTGGAATAAGTAATCGCTATCGTCGTCAACAATTAAGATGGTTTTTTTGTGCGCTTCCATTGTTAGGGCTGTTTATATTGAATTGACTTTAAGGTTCGTAAACTGAAATTTATTTGCGTGGTAAGGTAATTATAAAGGTAGTACCTGTTGGGCCTTGGGCAGGGTCGGCATTCGACGTAACCGAAATCTTGCCTTTGTGCATCTTAACAATTCCATAAATTAGGGGTAATCCAAGCCCTGTTCCTTTACCAAGTTCCTTGGTAGTAAAGAATGGCGTAAAGATTTTATCCATGTTTTCTTTTATAATGCCCGTTCCGGTATCTTCAAGTAGAATAGATACCTCGTCGGGCGTGTCGGTTATCGAAATCCGCAACTCGCCTCCCTCGGCAGGCATAGCTTCTATAGCATTCTTTTCGAGATTGGTCAGCACTTGCATCATTTGATCCCTGTCTATTTCGATATGCGGGTCTTTAACCTTGGGTTTGAAAACTACTTTAACCGTCTCGGGATGGATAATCGACTCGATGCTTTTGTGTGTAAACTCTACCACATCCGTCTCGGTAAGGTTAACTTGGTTCTTGCGAGCAAAATTGAGCAATCCGCCAACAATTTTCTTGCATCTGTTGGCCTGTTCTACTATTAGTTTTAAGTCTTGATGCGTAGGATCTTCTTCGGATGTTTCTTCCATTAAAATGTTTGAGTACATGGTTATAACACCTAATGGATTGTTGAGTTCATGGGCAATGCCAGCCGACAATTGGCCCATATGTGCCAGCTTTTCAGTTTGTTGAAGGGCTTGCTTGGCACTGGCAAGGTTTTCGTTTGAGATATTAAGGTCGTGGATACTACGGTGTAGCTTCTCGATGGAGTAGGGGAGGCACATCTCAATTTCAGCAAAACCCAATGCTATGGCCACTGCATGTTCTTGGCAGGTGTCGTATCCGCACGATCCGCAGTTTAAATGGTCGCTTTGGGTGTATTTGCCCATCGCCTGTAGCACTTTTTCAATATCATCTTGGCTGGGTTCAGGAATGCGGCGATCCTCGGCTATGTGTGTGGTTTGAAGGTCGATACTGGAATATTTTTCGATTTCTTCTTGCCAGGCTTTTTCATCAAAATGTGTAAGCTTTTTCTTTACATAATTTCCCACACGGGTGCGACGGGCATAGCGATGACCGTTTTTTGACATCCCTGGACCCATGATACATCCTTTACAGCATAAAAGTTCGAGGTGATGGTCTTTTACAAGGCCTGTCTCAAACTCGCGAATAGCTTCTTTAAAGCTGTTGGCGCCTTCGGCTATAATGATGTTGCGTTCGGTTAGGTCTTCGCGTATATTGGTGGTTTGCAATAAGCCACGGCTTACCGGAAAAATGGAGCCCTTGCCTGCAAAGGGTGGGTCAAAATCCGATGACACCACTTTGTCTGGATTGATGCCCTTTTCTACCAAAATCTCACGTAATTCCTTAAAAGTTAAAACTTCATCCACTTCGCGCGATTCAGCTTTCTTGGCTACACAAGGGCCAATAAACACTACCTTTACATCGCTGCCATACTTTTCATGTACCACCCTTGTCATGGCTACCATTGGCGAAACAATGCACGATAAACTGTCGATAATTTCAGGGTGATAATGCTTTACATAAAATGAAATGGCTGGGCAATCACTCGAAATCATGCCTGGAGATTTTGGGTCGTTCATGTGTTTGGCATATTCAATAGCCACTAAATCAGCTCCAAAAGCCACCTCGCACACATAACTAAAACCCAAAGCCCTTATCATCCCAACCACTTTCTTGTAATCTTGTACGTCATCAAATTCGGCAGGAAAGCTTGGGGCCACAATGGCGGCCACCTTGTGGCTTGATTCAAGCAGTTCGTGAACCTCGTATTTCGATTGCAGGAATATCTTGGCACCTTGACTGCAAACCCGTACGCAATTACCGCATCCTATGCATCTTACATTAACAACTTGTGCCTGACCGTTAATAATTTGAATGGCTTTTACAGGGCATTCCCTCACGCAGGTGTAGCACACTCGGCAATGGTCTTTAATGGTATAAACTAACTGATTACGGTATGATTTACTCATAAGTGGGTTATTAAAGCATTACATCGCGTTTGCAGTAAGTTGTGTGTAGCAACGGATAGGTTTCTTCGGATAAGGGTTTCTTAAAGTGCTTTTGGTATAGTTCAATCACCTGAGGGTTTTTGTGCGATACACGAATGGTTTCCTTATCATCCAGTTCGAATATGGTTTTTTGTCGGGCTTTTAGTTCTTTGTCGCCACTGCCAATGGGCTGTCCTCCTCCGTTTAAGCAGCCGCTTTCACAGGCCATAACTTCCACAAAGTGTAGGTCGTTGCGCCCGCTTTTTAGTTCTTCAAGTAGTTTTTTGGCGTTGGCTAAGCCACTTACAGCGGCAAATCCTAAGGTGTGTTTGCCTATCTGTAGCTTGATTTCTTTTCGGTTGTTCGAATTGCGCATTTCCGAAATTTTTAGGTTCTCTAGTTCTTTGCCTGTAAGGTTTACATGCAAGGTGCGCAGTAAAGCTTCTACAACACCACCCGAAGTTGCAAACAAACGAGCCGAAGAGCTGCGCATGCCATATGGATTGTCAGGCAATTCGGGCTCAATGTTTTGAATGTCGATGCCATGAAGCTTTATAAGATTGGCAAGTTCACGCGTGGTAAGAACCGCATCAATATGGGTTATGCCGTCAACAGTCATCTCTTGACGCTGTGCCTCCGTTTTTTTGGCTGTGCAGGGCATTAAAGCTACCGTGTATAATTGCCTTGGGTCTAGTTGGTTTTCCTGCGCCCAAAGTGTTTTTAGCAAGGCTCCCATTATCTGTTGGGGCGATTTAACCGAAGATAGTTGGCATAACAGCTCGGGATTGAATTCTTCGGCATATTGTATCCATGCAGGGCAACAGCCCGAAAACATTGGTAACTTCTCGTTATTGGTGATTTTTCGTTCGAGCAAGGCAGCAATCTCTAAAATGGATACATCTGCAGCAAATGCCGTATCAAAAACCTTGTTAAACCCAATCTTTCGCAGGGCAGCGGTAATGATTCCAGCAATGTCCTTGCCTGTTCTTATCCCAAATTCTTCACCCAACGACACCGCCACACTAGGGGAGTAATGTACCAACACGGTTTTTTCGGTATTGTGCAAAGCCTCTTGCACATCGGCCAAATTGCTACGTTCGTGTAAAGCGCCAGTGGGGCAAACCATTATACATTGCCCGCAGTTTACACAGCTCGATTTGTTGAGCCCTTTATTGTAAACCGTACCTATCACCATTTTGCTTCCACGCCTTATAAAGTCGATGGCCGAAACAGCCTCCACTTCCTCGCACACCCTAACACAGCGTCCACATAAGATGCATTTGGCGGGGTCGCGTGTAATGCTTGAGCTGGCATGGTCTTTTTTCAGGATGTTTTTTTTGCCCGTAAAGCGCCGTTCGCGCACATTAAGGTCAATGGCGAGGTCTTGCAATTCGCAATTGCCGTTGCGCTCACAGTACAGGCAGTCGTCAGGATGGTTTGACAGCAATAATTCTACAATAGTCTTTCGTGCCTTGATAACCCTTGGTGAGTGGGTTTTTATTTTCATCCATTCCTCCACCGGATACGAGCAACTGGGTATAAGGTTTTGTTTGCCTTCAACTTCTACCACACAAATGCGGCATGCCCCCGTAGGTGAGTGGCTTGCCATATGGCAAAGGGTGGGCACGTTAATTCCGTTCCGCTTCAGGCATTCCAGCACGGTCTCGCCACGCTTGGCCATCAGTTGTTTTTGATTAACCTCTATCGTAAAAATCATGGGATAGGTATTTATTTACGTTTTTGGGTTGGCATTTTTTAGGTTTAAAGCTGCTACTGTCCATCATTTGTTAATAAATTGTAATAGCATTAAACTTGCATGAGTCGTAGCAAATGCCACAGCCTATGCATTTATCTTGAATAACAAAATGTGGATTGCGCTGGGTGCCAATAATGGCACTGGTAGGGCATTTGCGCGAACAAATGGTGCAACCCGTGCATTTGTCAATTTCGATATAGAATGTTCTTAAACCTTTGCAAATATTTGCGCGGCATTTGCGGTCGAAGATATGTTCTTCAAATTCTTCCCTAAAGTATTTTAGCGCGCTAATAATGGGGTTGGGCGCTGTTTGCCCCAATCCACAGAGCGAAGTGCTTGAAATGACTTCTGCCAGTTCTTCCAGCATCATCACACCTTTAAAGCGTTCAAGGGTTTCATGCCGTGTGTCGTCGGTGGGCTTTCGGGTAATAGATTCCAGTATTTCGAGCATACGGCGTGTTCCTTCGCGGCAGGGGATGCATTTCCCACAGCTCTCGTTCTGCAAGAAGTTCATAAAAAACTTTGCCACATCAACCATGCAAGTGTGTTCATCCATTATAACCAAACCACCCGAACCCATCATGGCGTCTTCAGCCTTCAGCGATTCATAATCAATGGGTAGGTCAAGGCAAGTATGGTCGAGGCATGCCCCAGAAGGCCCTCCAATCTGAACAGCTTTAAAGTCCTTGAAATCAAGTATTCCGCCTGCTATATCGTAAATTATCTTGCGGAAACTTGTGCCCATTTCAATTTCAACCAAGCCCGTGGTTTGAATTTTTCCCGAAAGTGCAAACACTTTGGTCCCTTTGCTGGTTTCGGTACCTATGGTTTGAAACCAGCCCGGGCCGTTGGTGATGATGCCTGGTACATTGGCCAAGGTTTCGACGTTGTTTACCACGGTAGGTTTGCCGAAAAGCCCTTTCACAGCTGGAAAGGGCGGCTTGGGCTCAGGAGTCCCGCGTTTGCCTTCAATGCTGTTTATCAAGGCAGTCTCTTCGCCACACACAAAGGCGCCAGCACCTATCCGTATCTCAAGGTAAAAACTGAAGCCACTATCAAAAATATTGTTTCCGATTAACCCATACTCACGGGCTTGCTTCACAGCTTTGTCAAGGCATTTATAGGCTTGTGTGTATTCGGCTCTGATGTAAACATAGGCTTTTCCGGCACCAATGGCATAGGCGGCAATGGCCATGCCTTCGATTAGTTTATGTGGATCGCCCTCAATTACGGCCCGGTCCATAAAAGCACCCGGATCGCTCTCGTCGGCATTGCAAATCAGGTATTTCTGGTCGCTTTGTGTGCCCATGGCCATCTTCCATTTGGTGCCAGTGTTAAAGCCTCCACCGCCTCGGCCCCGCAATCCGCTCGATTCTATCAAGTTGCAAATTTCTTGCCCCGAGTAATTGTTTATAACCTTTACAAAGGATTTATATCCTCCCTTGGCTATGTATTCTTCAATATTGGTAGGGTCAATTATTCCACAATTGCCCAACACCAAGCGTTTTTGCAACTTAAAGAAAGGCAGGTCGTTAATAAATGGAACGCCTTCCCAAGGAACTTGGTTTTTGCTGGGGAATTGATACAATACATCTTCAGCATATATGGTGTTGTTGAAAGTGGCATCCAGCAGACTATATACCTTATCCGCTACAATGTTTTTGAAAGCGATTCGGTTTTTGCCCGGCAATTGCACATCCACCATGGGTTCAGCAGAGCATAAGCCAATGCACCCAAGTTCAATAACTTCTGCTTTAATGCGATGATCGGCCAAATACAGTTGAATCATTTCCAGTGTTTGGCGTGCCCCCGCTACCAAGCCACAGGTTCCTGCACCCACATAAATGACGGGTTTCTCAACCTTTTCGCGCTTGAGCAGGCTTAACTTGTCTTCCAGTACTTTTGGCCTTTCTGCGGTATCGCTCAACAACACACCCGATATAAGTGGGTTGCGGTATTTCTTGCCATCGATGCTCATAAACGTTCCTCCTGGCTTCTATAGGTTTCGATAATGCGCCGCATTTTTTCTGGAGTCACCTTATCATGAAAATCACCGTTAACTGCCACCACGGGCGCAAGGCTACAAGCACCAACACAATGCACAACTTCGAGGCTAAAAAGACCATTCTTGGCTGTTTGCCCATGTTCAATGCTTAATTGCTTCCCTACTTCGTTTATTACGGCTTGCGATCCCATCACATGGCAGGCCGTACCCCTGCAGATGCGTATGTGTTTCTTGCCCTGGGGCGCAAACCTGAACTGATCGTAAAAAGTGGCTATTGAATAAATTCTACTCGTGGGTATTTGCAAATACCTGCCAGTCTTAACAATAGCTTCTTCTGTCAAATAATTCAACTCATTTTGTATATCCTGTAGGATGGGGATTAATGCATCCTTTCCAGCATTGGGATAACGGTCAAGTATTTTGTCGATGGTTTCCATAGGCAATTTTGCTTAAGTGAAACAGTTTCTTCGCGTTCGTATGGGTTTTGTATGCCAACCCTGCCCATTTTTATGACCAATTGAACAAGTCTTTTACATGGCCACGAAAACAACCCAACACCTTAAAAGCTAGGTTGTTCCAAGCCAAAAAACAAATCCTTGGTTTTATTTTACACATAAGCCTGGGCTTACTTCATACGAAATAGCGTATCAAACCTTGTTACAAAAATAACATTGTTATTCTACTAACAATATTTTTTCATGCTTTATTCTCCTTTTTATTTCAGGGCTTATCTTGTAAATTATTGTTTTAATGGTATTTATAAAAAAAATGCCTCCACGATTGTTCCAAATTTATAACCAGTTTAAATTAGCAGCAGTATGCTTAGCCGGTGTTGGCTAACGAAAATGTACTATTTTTGACAAGATTCTACTTCGTTTCTAAGTTTCGATGAATTATTGCCTGGTTTAAATCAACAAGTTGTACATGGATCAAAAAGTTGAATTGGTTATTTGCCTCGGAAGTTCTTGTTTTTCAAGAGGTAATAAACGCACGGTGAAAGTCGTTGACGATTGGCTAAAAGAAAAACGCCTTCGTGATAAGGTACATTACCACGGCAACCACTGCTTTGCAAGTTGCGACAGGGGGCCTGTGCTGAAAATTGCCGACAAGGTTTACGAAAATGTGGATACCGAAATGGCTATCCGTATCTTGACCGACTATTTTAAAGTTTAATGTTTAATTGAGTTAACTATATATAATGCAGATAATTGCCCTTGATAAGGATCTTTGCAAGAAGTGCTATGCCTGTGTTCGGGTTTGCCCCGTTAAAGCCATTGCCGTTAAAGTTAACGACGATTATCCCTTTATAATGCACAACCGTTGCATTGGTTGCGGCGATTGTTTAGCTGTTTGCTCACCCGTTGCCCTTACCTATACCCAATCACAGCAAAAGGTAATGCAATTGCTTGAGTCTGGTGATCAAGTGGTAGCTATTGTAGCTCCCAGCATAGCCGGTGAATTTACCGATATTTCCGATTATCGGAAGTTTGTTTCGATGCTGCGTTCGCTTGGGTTTAGTTACGTAAACGAGGTGTCGTTTGGTGCCGATTTGGTTGCCGATCGGTATAAAGAGCTTTTAGGCAATTTTAAAGGAAAGTATTACCTAACCTCACTTTGCCCTACGCTTACTGCTTATATCGAATATTTTCACCCCGAACTTGTTGATAACCTGGTGCCTATTGTTACACCCATGGTGGCAACTGCTCGGGTGGTGCGCCAAAAATATGGAAACCAGATAAAGGTTGTTTACATAGGCCCTTGCGTTTCAGCAAAATGCGAAACCGACCGTTACCAAGCCGATTCCAAAATTGATGCCGTACTTACCTTTACCGAATTGCGCCAAATGTTCGAGAATCAAGGAATAGCTGAGCAAACCCAAGAATTTTCGGAGTTCGATGGCCCAATTGGGCACTTGGGTTCCTTGTTCCCCATTAGCAATGGTTTGCTGCAAGCCGTTGATATTGATGAAAGTTTACTTCAGGGCGATGTTACCACCGTTGAAGGTACCGAGAATTTTCTCGATTCGGTACGTGAGTTTAAGGAGCATACTGAGTTGATTCGAAGGCATTTCAATATATTCTATTGCCATGGCTGCCTTATGGGGCCTGGCACCTCAACCGGCGGCCAAAAATATCTGCGGCGTTCCTATACCGTTGATTATGCCAACAAACGCCTAAAGGATTTTGTAAAACCAAATTGGGAACTCGATAAGGCTGCATATGCCAATATCAACTTTTCATGCCAGTTCCATGCCAACGACCAACGCATTCCCATGCCTTCTGCCGAGCGCATTTCCGAAATCTTAAAGGTTATCGGCAAAACCGAAGAGCATTCGCACTTGGGTTGTGGTGCTTGCGGATACGATTCGTGCAAAGAGTTTGCCGTAGCCGTGGCTAAAGGACTTGCCAAACCCGAGATGTGCCTTACGTATAACCTTCGTAATCAAAACGAATACATTCGTACCCTAAAAACCACCAACGAAAAACTTGCCAAGACCGAGGTGGCCCTCAAAGACTCCGAAAAAGTGGCCCGACGCGAACAACAAGCTGCACAAGAAGCCAATGAGATTGTTTCATCGATGCTGCAAAAACTTACCTCAGGCGTTGTAATTGTGGATGAAAACCTACGGATTGTACAGGCCAATAAAACCTTTATCGAAACCCTGGGCGAAGATGCCAAGATGATAGATGAGGTGATTCCGGGCCTGGTGGGTGCCGACCTTAAAACCTTGCTGCCCTACAATTTCTATAACATGTTCTCGTATGTGCTTAAAACCGATGAAGATGTTACCAACAAAGATACCCGCTACAACGATAGCATGCTCAATGTTTCGATTTTTACCATCCGCAAAGGGAAGATTGTTGGCGCTGTAGTGCGCGATATGTATGTGCCTGAGGTTCGCAAGGAGCAGATTTTGAGCCGTATAAACGATGCCATTGACGAAAACCTCGAGATGGTTCAAAAAATTGGATTCTTATTGGGCGAAGGCGCCGCCCGTACCGAGAAAATGCTCAATTCCATCATTCAATCGTATGCACCCGGTAAGGATGCGCCCCAAAAGTAGCTAGCCCAATGGACGACAAGTTTTATATAGAAGTCAATTGCCAACAGATTAACCACGATGGCGAACGCATTTGTGGCGATGTGTTTGTTTCGCGAAAGATAAAAGAAGAGGGACGGATTATTGCCGTGCTAAGCGATGGCCTTGGGCATGGCGTTAAAGCGAATGTGTTGGCCACCCTAACGGCAACCATGGCGCTTAATTTTACCGAAGAGCATAAGGACGTAAAGGTTATTGCCGATATCATCATGAATACCCTCCCCGTTTGCAGCGAGCGCAAAATCAGCTATTCCACCTTTACCATCATTGATATTGAAGCCGATGGCGAAACACGTATCCTTGAATACGATAACCCGCAATGCATGGTTTTGAGAGGGCATGAAGTAATGGATCCCAATTGGCAAAAAGTGGTACTCGAAAGCGAGAAAAACAAAGGCAAGGAATTGCGCACCTGTAGGTTTTTCCCGCGCAAAGAAGACCGCATCGTTTTTATATCCGATGGGGTGGCCCAGTCGGGTATGGGCTCCGATCGCTACCTCTTTGGCTGGGGCCGTGATAATGTGGAGGAATTTGCCCGAAACCTCATAACCAATGAAGCAGGCATTTCGGCAGCTCGCTTGGCCACGAAAATCACGGCTTATGCCCACATTAATGATGGCTACCGAAGTAAAGACGATACCAGTTGTGCCGTTATCTATTTTAGGCAGCCTAGGCGTATGCTGTTGTGCACCGGTCCACCGTTCGAAGATGGGAAGGATGCCGAATACGCCGCAGCCGTGCGAGATTTCGACGGTAAAAAAGTACTATGCGGCGCCACTACTGGCGATATTATTGCACGTGAACTTAAACAAGAGATAACCGATTCGTTCGATTTTGAAGACCCTGACTTGCCTCCCATATCGTATATGCCCGGCATCGACTTGATTACCGAAGGCATACTTACGCTGGGTAAGGTGAACGAAATCCTCAAATCGTATTCAAACAATACCAAACTTGGGAAAGGCCCAGCCGATCAAATTGTAAAATTGTTCCTCGAAAGCGATGAAATTCATTTTATCATATGCACCCGCATCAATAGTGCCCACCGAGATCCCAACCTGCCT
>CAZKHA010000049.1:0-21768 GCA_964552325.1 uncultured Bacteroidales bacterium | reverse complement strand
CGCGTTCAAATGATTCGCGACTTGAATTGGGAGCGTCGCCCTCGAGGCCTGGGCAGACCTACCAAACAAGACCGACGCCAAATTGATGAACTTAAAGACTATGGGGAAGCATGAACTTTCACTAATTATATTTGAGTTGCGTTTAGCTAAGCACTGTCCCCTCTTCGAAATCAATTTTGCGCCAAGTAATAAAAACGGTTTGTAGAAGCAAAATCGGCAAAAAAATGCGTGGATTATTCTGAACCCACATTCTTAATAGACCAATCACTGGCTTTAACAAGTTTATTATGTGTATAATAGCAAACAAGTTTGTAAAGAAAACTGGTTTATAAAGCCGTTTTAAGTAAGCAAGTAGATTGTTTTAGTGCATTTGAATAACCTGCTGCATCTTGTGTGAAACAATAGCACTTAGTTATACCCCAGAATACCACAAAAACCATTACTTCGATGGCTTCAAGTTCTTGATACCAGTTGTTAAAAAACTAACGGAAGAAGCAAGCAAGGGTAGCGCCATAATTACCAAAAAAAGCCCTAGACTTTCGTTCCCCACCACGTGTGAACGCCGTAAAAGAACACCTAATGCCATCATTACTAACATCATAAAGTAACTTTTTTTATTAAAAAAGGCGAAAACACAAATACTTGGTTTCTCAATAGCTAGAATGCGGTTAATATGTTTTGCAGAGATCTTTAAAAATAGTGCATAATAAAAAATGCTCCCAAGCATAAGAACCAAAGGTAATTGCCAGAACCAGCTATCATGATGAGGTTGAGCTATGTGCAGCCCTCGAACAATTAGAACGAAGCCAGCTAAAGCCCATACGAATGATGCAACAAACAGCAGGTACTTTGTTTTTATGGTAGGCTTAAGGTATTCGCAACACTTTTTTAACATAGGGCAAAAATAAGAGCCTAAAACATAGCATTGGCAAAATTGACAAATCTCAACAGAAGTTGTTTGTAAACGCTTGTCTTGATTGATTTTTATCAATCAATAAAGCATTTCTTGCGTTCAAAATCCGCTAAGGTTCATGGTTACGGTAGGGATAAGTAGGAGCCAGCCTAGTATTACCATTAGTAAGATAAACTTCCATGCCCATTTAAACCAAACATTAAAAGGGATTCGGGCAACTTCCAGCACACCAATCAATACGCCAGATGTTGGGGTAATGAGGTTGGTAAATCCATCGCCAATATGAAAAGCAGTAACAGTGGCTTGTTTCGAAAGGCCGACCATATCAGATATATCGCGCAGTATTGGCATGATTAGCGCTGCCTTTGCAGTGCCCGATGTTATTACGGCATTAAGTCCTGACTGGAAAAGATACATTAGCGATAAGGTCGTAATTTTCCCGGTGCCCTCAATTGCCCTTGAAATGCCATAGAGAATGGTATCGATTATTTTGCCGTCTTCCAATATTACGATTATACCACCGGCCAAACCAACCACTAAGGCTGCAGAAAGGATATCTTTAGCCCCTGTTACAAAGGACTTGGTTATTTCATTGGCATCTTTTCCCATAGCCATACCAGCCACTATTGCCATTCCAAAAAACAAGGCTGCCAATTCTAGTAAACCCCATTCAAAGCCGGTAACTCCAATTACTAAGAAGATAATTGTGAAAATCAGGATATTGAGTACAAATGCTTGAACGGATTTACGAACAGCTAAAAACCCCGAAACAGCAAACAAAACTGCGGTAATGGGCAAAGCCGGCATAGTAAATGCATTCGTTCCCAGTTTAATAGCATTCATTGGCCAATTAAAGGCAGCAAGGGTCATTATTGCCAAAACAGCATAAAAGGCAATGCGTGTTGATAGCATAGGCTGAACAATCTGCAATTTCTCAGCATTGGCATGGTGTTCACGCCAATAGGCATCGTAAGTATAAACCAATGATTTAGTGGGGTTTCGTTTTACCCAAGCTGCATACCATAAAACATACCCAATACCTACTGTGTTAATAATCATCCAAATAACAAACCTATATTC
Source organism: uncultured Bacteroidales bacterium (assembly GCA_964552325.1). GTDB lineage: Bacteria > Bacteroidota > Bacteroidia > Bacteroidales > TTA-H9 > CAZKCK01. The sequence continues at coordinate 19,775 of CAZKHA010000049.1, read as the reverse complement.
GAGACCCGAAAACAATTGAACCCCTGCAATTTCCTGAGCTATACCCAAGGTAAAGGGATTCATAAGGCAGCCAGCAAATCCAATTCCCGCACCTATAAAGGTCATACAAACCCCTACTATAGAGTCGTATCCCATCGAAATGGCCATCGGTACAAAAATGATGACAAATGCGATGGTTTCCTCACTCATGCCAAAAATTGCCCCAAAGAAACTAAACATTAGCATTACAACGGTTATAATGATGTTGTTGACCCCAATTGTCCTTATAACCCTAAACCTATTAAGGTTGCCGCTCTTTTTCAAGAATGAATCAACGCCCATATCTATAGCACGGCTTTCGTTTAGCAGCCAAAAAGCCCCCCCTAAAATCAATATAAACACAATTATTTTTGGGGATCGCACAAAGCCTTTGTAAAACGAAGAGAATATTTGCCATGTCTGGGGCTGGCTTTCGATGTACTTGAAAGAATTTGTTTTGATGATTTCACTTTTACCAGAAGCCGTAGAAATAACCTCACGCTCGAATGCCCCACCTGGTATAAACCAAGTTAAAATAGCAGCTAAAACAATGATGCTAAATACGATAACGTAAGTGTGTGGAATTTTAAACTTTGCCATTATATTAATTTATAAGTGATTGAGACACCCCAATGAGCTAATCTATCCAACTAAATCTGCGCTGCTAATAGTATAAATTATTCATTATTAACACTGTAACTAGCAAGGCATCAACATACTTATACTTGGATGGAACTATCCATGGGTACATAATTGGTTGCAATGGGCAAAAATAAGGTTTAATGTTAAAGCGCAAAAAGCAAAGCCCAAAATATCTTGAACCTAATTGTTACTTTTGTTGTTTCAAAACACCCTTCAATAAAAAGAGCCTCTTCTTATGAAAAAAAATACCCTGGTTAGTATCTGTACATTCATGCTAAGCCTATTGGCCTCGCTCGTTTTTGCACAAGCTCCAGAAACAGATGCCAAGCTATTGACGCTACTAAAAGAATATACCCTTCAAAAGGACGGTAGCATGATCTACCATCATACGCAAAAAACCAAACTGCTAACGCATCGATCATTTCATAGCCTTTATGGTGAGTCGTTTATTGTTTACAACCCAGTACAACAACAACTCAAAATAAACCAAGCGCTTACCACCATGTCTGATGGCAAAAAAGTGGCTTCTCCCGCCAATGCTTTTAATGAAGTGCTGCCTTCTTTTGCTGCAAATTCGCCCGATTTCAACCACTTACGCGAAATGGTTGTAACACACACAGGCCTAGAGGTTGGTGCCACCATCGATTTTGAATATACACTAACCAGCAATCCAGGCTATTACCCATTTTTAATGGGACGGGAAGTTGTTTCGGAGTTTTCACCCGTGGATGATTACAAAATCATTATACGGGTACCGGAAGGCACACCGCTCAACTACCGTTTGCTCAATCTCCGCCTTGCACCCGAAATTAGTACAGCCAAGGGTTTTCAGGTTTTTACGTTTAACTTTGGTAAGTTGCCTTTTGCAGCGCAAGACCCCTTTTTGCCTTCCGACATTGATTACTTACCCGTTTTGTCTTTTTCAACGGCAAACTCGCTCCAGCAAGCCATTGAAGCTTTCACTTCGCAAGAAAGTTTTCAAGAAATGGCTTCAGGATCAATTAACAAGGCTTTTGCACAAAACATTAAAAGAATACAGGTAAAAGATGCTACCTTCCACCAAAAGGTGCTAAAAACCCAAGAACTTCTAGCCACCGAAATGGCTTCCCTTCCTATACCATTGAATTATAATGGATTTAAAACTAGGTCGTTAGAGCAAGCCTACCGGACGAATTCGGCTACAGAACTCGAAAAATCGCTTTTGCTTACTGCCGGCTTAAGGGCTTTGGGAATCAAAGCTATACCAGTAGTGCTTATTCCTCAGAAATTATATGATGTTAAACTTGGCAATCTTTTTGATTTATCATCATTTATGGTACGTGTATCACCCGAATCAGGGGATGCTTTTTATGTAAGCGCTAATGGGAACCCAACAAATGATGCTGCTTTAGGTCAATCTTCAAAAATTGCAATCATGCTTGAACCTGCTGCCGAAAGTGTAAAGACATTTGAAATACTGCCCGTTAAGCATGAATTTAGTGTAAAAGCTACCTTAGCATTAAACCCAGATAAAGTGTTAAATGGCTCTTTATCGTTAATGGCCACTAACAATTACAATCCTTATCTTAAAGTGGTTACTGATTCAGCACAATGCAAAAACCTTTTAACGGGAAGCTTTGGTTCTTCATCTATTAGCCATTTCACCATTGGCCGCTTGACCTCAGCGCGTTTGGATGCTAGTTTAAAGCTTGAATCAAAATCGCCTTTTCAGCAAGAGCAGCAATCTTACCTTTATTGGGAGTTCCCCACTGCAACCACCGGCATTGGCAGTTGGCATGCTAATGTGTTAACAACCCAACGCCACGCACCCTTGCAAACCCCATCAACACTAAAGGAGTCATACGAATACGAGCTGTTAGTGCCCGAAAACTTAGAATTGATTAATCAAGAAACCTCACTTGAAATGAGCAAGGTTTTTGGCAGTGTAAAAATCAGCATCAAACAAACTGGATCGCTAATAAAGGTAAAACGTAGCATCGAGATTACCGAACGCGATGTTTCACTGTTGGCCTATCCTGAATGGCGCGAGATGATGATACTATGGCACAACCCTTTATACAGTGGTTTAACTTTTAAAAATAAGTGATTGTAAAAACCCTACAGTTGACCGCAGGTTTTTATATGTAGATGTGTCAATATATACTGAACTTAAAATACTCAGAAATATGAAAACCTACAAAATCCTGCCAATTCTGGCTTTGTTGGCTTTGCCAATCTTAACATCCTGCAGCAAGGATGAAACCCTTACTACTAAGGATGAAAATTCGACATACGATAGCTTGTCGGCTGCCAAAATAGCATTGATTATCGACAGTCTTCCGTATGCCTTGCCCGATTCGGCTACTATTATGTACCTCCAGTTTTTGCGTGGTGAAGAATATCTTGCCCATGATGTTTATGAGTTATTTTATACCCAATATGGTAGTAGGATCTTTGGGAACATTCGTCAAAGTGAGCTAAGGCATACCACCGCCATTCAGAACCTCCTGATTAAATACAGCATCCCCGACCCTGAGGCCGATCATGTGGCAGGTGTTTTTGCGAATCCTGATTTGCAAGCCCTTTATAATACCTTGGTTATTACAGGCTCAGAAAATCTTACAAAAGCCTTGGAAGTGGGCAGAACCATTGAAATTACCGACATAGAAGACATTGACAATTTCTTGAAAATCACGCAACAAGAGGATATCGTCTTTGTGCTTACTAATTTGCGAAGTGGATCGGAGCGTCATTTGCGAGCCTTTAACGCATGGCTTGATTAAAAGAACCACAAAAAAAACCTCGGCATTTCTGTCGAGGTTTTTTTATTATTCAAGGCTCCAGGTTGCCCCGTCCTTGGTGTCTTTAACTTGGATTCCCAATTCCTTGAGGCCATCACGTATTTTATCACTTGTGGGCCAGTCTTTTCGGGCTTTTGCCTCATGCCTTAATGTAAGAATAGTCTCCATTAACCCATTTATTAATTGATCATTGCCTTGCGATCCTTCCTCAACCAAGCCAAGAATTTCAACAACAAATACATCAAAAAGCTGCTTCAGTTTTTCAATATCGTTAGCTGTTAAAGTTTCTTTCCCATCGTTTACCGAATTGATGATGCGTACACCCTCAAACAAACTTGCAATTACCATGGGTGTGTTAAAATCATCATTCATAGCACTGTAGCAATCTTTCTCAAGCATTTCGATGTTGGCACTTGATTCAATAGAAGGTATTAACTTCTTCAGTGTTTTCGCGGCTTCCATTAAGCGTTTGTAACCTTTTTCGGCTGCTAGCAAAGCTTCGTTGCTAAAATCGAGCGTGCTTCGATAATGGGCTTGCAAAACGAAAAACCGGATATTCATAGGGCTATATGCCTTATCAAGCTTGGCATGTGTACCAGCAAAGAATTCATCGAGGGTGATAAAATTTCCCAACGACTTGCCCATTTTTTGGCCATTGATGGTTATCATGTTGTTATGCAACCAGTACTTTACCGGATCTTTACCATGGGCAGCCACGCTTTGGGCAATTTCGGCTTCGTGATGTGGGAACATCAGATCCATGCCTCCGCCGTGTATGTCAAAATGTTCACCTAAATACTTGGCGCCCATAGCAGAACATTCGAGGTGCCATCCCGGAAAACCATCGCTCCATGGAGAACCCCAACGCATAATATGCTCAGGTTGTGCTTTTTTCCAAAGAGCAAAATCAACCGAGTTTTCTTTTTCATCTTGTCCATCCAATTCACGGGTGTTCGATAGCATGTCTTCCAAAATCCTGCCTGATAATCGTCCGTAAGCATAGGTATTGTTGTACTTAGGCACATCAAAATAAACCGAACCATTACGTTCATAGGCTAAGCCCTTAGCCAGAATCTTTTCAACCAAGTTAATTTGCTCAGGAATATGGCCAGAAGCGCGGGGTTCGATACTAGGTTTAAGCACATTCAAAGCATCCATACTTTTGTGGTACCTATCAGTAAAGTATTGAACTACCTCCATGGGTTCCAGTTGCTCTAAACGAGCTTTCTTGGCAATCTTGTCCTCACCTTCATCTGCATCATTTTCTAAATGCCCAACATCTGTTATGTTTCTAACGTAGCGAACCCTGTAGCCCAAGTGGCGCAAGTACCTAAAAACCGTATCGAATGTGATGGCCGGACGGGCATGGCCAAGATGTGCATCGCCATATACCGTTGGTCCGCAAACATACATCCCAACCAAGGGTGGGTTCAAGGGTATAAACTTTTCTTTTACCCGAGTAAGGGTATTATAGACAACGAGTTGGTTTTTAATATTTTCCATAATAATAAGCACCTTGAAATGTAGCTACAAAAGTAAACTTTTTTATTGTGTTTGCAATTTAATGGAATTCAGTTACTTACGCATTGAGCGTTCTTTTTAGGCAAACGAATAAGGTTGTTAGCCGAGGCAGTTGTACATTTGCCGGAAAAATCCTTCGCTATGATACTTCGAATGACCATCCTTATCGTTTTATTAGCATGTGTTTGCATTAGCAAATCGCAAGATAAAACGCCAGAACTAGTGCAGAACAAACCTTTAGAAATTACCGAACATCAGCTTGATTCCATCGCAAAAAATACGCCTGTTGTGTTTTCCAATAAAGGTTGCAGCAGATGTACTATTGCCAAAACATATTTAAAAAATGCTGAAATACAATATATTGAAGTTGATCTAGGAATAAGCGCTAATCGCGAGCTTATGTACAACAAAGTGCTTGCTTTTACGGGTAAACCCAACATTGGTGTTGCTTATCCTGTAATCTTTTATCAACAAGAGGTTTTGTACGGCCAAGAGCCGGTAAAGGAATTTCTTGATAGGTTATTGATTGCTTATAAGACGAATCAAAAAGCCTCAGCCGACGAAAAAACACAATAAAACATGTTTCGGACGTTATTACCCTAACGTTTTTACTGATTACAAATTCATTTAAATGAAAAACTTATTACTGACCGTTTTAACCATCCTTGTGGTCGGCCTTTGGCCCATTTTAGCACAAGATGCAGCTGTTTATACTTGGAGAGATCATTTGCCTTACAATAAGGGCATTGCAATTGCAGAAGCTGGCGACTTGGTTTATTGTGCCACACCCTACAGCCTTTTTTCGTACAACCGCAGTAGCAATGAAGTATCGCGGCTTAATAAAGTGACTGGCTTGTCAGATGCTGGTATAAGTGCAATGGTTTACAGTGCCGAATACAAAACCTTGGTGGTGGCTTATGGCAACACCAATCTAGATTTGATTAAGGACAATACAATTATCAATCTAAACGATATTAAGCGCAAAACCATTTTAGGAAACAAAACCATCAACCGGATTTTCTGTATTGATAAATACGCTTATCTGGCATGTGGATTTGGTATTGTGGTGGTTGATATAGTAAAGGAAGAAATTCATGACACCTATTACATTGGTGATAATGGTAGCCAGGTTAATGTGCTGGATATTACTTATGACGGTACAAAAATTTATGCTGCTACCGAAAAAGGAATTTATTATGCCGACTACGGTAATCCCTTTTTGGCCTATTTTGGGGCATGGACCAAGGATCTAAGCATTCCTCAACCCGAGAAAGCCTATAACGTTATTGGGTTTTTTGATGGAAAGTTGTTTGCTAATAACAACAATGCCGGTTTTAGTGACGATACGTTGTTTGTTTATAACCAAGCCCAGGCAAAGTGGTCTAAAATGAATATTTACAATTACCCAAAATGCTACAGTATAAATGTTTATCAAAATAAGTTGGTGTTAAGTTTCGAAAGCAGTGTCGAAATTTATAACCCAGATTTAACCCGTTTTTTTATTTCGTATAATCCCTCAAGTTTATCAATCAGGCCTGGCGATGCCTTGCTGGATGCACAAGGTGTGGTTTGGGAAGCCGACCGAAAACACGGTATGCTAAAGTTGTTTGGCGACGGCTGGCAAGGAGAAATAATTGCACCCAATGGCCCACAATCAGCTAATGTATTTGATATGGATATGAAGGGCGAAGAACTTTGGGTTGCCGGTGGCGGAAGAAACAGTACTTGGCTTAGCCTTTACCTGCGCGATGGCGTTTACCAGTACACTGACGGTACATGGATGAACCACAATTCAGGCAATGAGCACGTATATGACTCGGTTCAAGATATGGTGTGCGTGGCTGTAAATCCATCCAATACCCAAATAGCTTACACAGGCTCATGGGGTGGAGGTTTGCTGGAATATACCAACGGAGCACTTACCAATGTTTTCGACGATCAAAACAGCAGCCTTCAAGGATTTGTTCCAGCACCAGACTTGGTGTTTGTAAGTGGTTTAGCCTTCGATAGCCAAAACAACCTTTGGGTTGCAAACTCTGGTGCACCTGCTGCATTCTCGGTTAAGAAAACCGATGGCCAATGGGTGGCTTACAACCTGGGTGGATCTGCCAGCGGAATTGATATGGGCAATATGATTATTGATGACTACGACCAAAAATGGGCCTTATTACGCAAGGATCATGCGATGCTTGTTTTTAACGAAAACAATGCTGCTGGTCAACGGTACAAAATTATTGGTTCAGAAACCGGTAATGGGGCAATTCCGGGCAATCGTGTTTTGAGCGCGGTAAACGATAAAGAAGGACAAATTTGGATAGGAACTGATGCAGGTATTGCTGTTTTTTATAACCCTGGAGATGTACTTACCGGAACCAATTTCGATTGCCAACGAATTTTAGTAGAGCAAGATGGCTACACTCAGTATTTATTAGAAAATGAGGTTGTTACTTGCATCGCTATTGATGGGGCAAACCGTAAATGGGTAGGCACCGATCGTGCGGGTGTTTTCTTGCTTTCGCCCGATGGCACCACACAGGTTCAGCATTTTACCGAGGATAATTCACCACTTCTATCAAATTCTATCTCCGATATTGCCATTTCTGGCAAAGGCGAGGTGTTTATTGGTACTTCGTTGGGCATTGTAGGATTTAGAAGCGACGCTACTGGCCCAGTAGGCGATTCATCAGCGGTATATGCTTTCCCAAACCCAGTTCCACCGGGTTATGAAGGCGCCATCACCATAAAAGGCTTGCCCGAAAATGCCAGCGTAAAAATTACAGATATCAGTGGCGACATGGTTTACAATACACGCTCGCTGGGAAAACAAGCCGTTTGGAACGGCTACAATTACGATGGTGAAAAAGTACAAACGGGTGTTTATCTTGTTTTTGCTACCAGCGACGATGGAACGGAGACCCAAATAGGGAAAATACTCTTTATCAATTAACCTACACCAAGAGGCTGACTGCAAAACACGGTCAGCCTTTTTTGAAACAGATCACTACCAATGAAGCTTTTGCATACCTCTGACTGGCATCTTGGCAAACGATTGGGCGATTTTTCGCGTTTACCCGAACAGCACAAGATTTTAGACGAAATCTGTGAACTTGCCGAAACCCAAAACGTTGATGCCATTATAGTAGCAGGTGATATCTTCGATACATTCAACCCTCCGGTTGAAGCCGTTGAGCTTTTCTACAAATGCGTAAAACGCCTATCGGCTAATGGCACAAAACCGGTAATCGTTTTAGCTGGCAACCACGATTCGCCCGAACGCATCGAAGCCCCAGATCCGCTGGCTCGCGAATGTGGTATCATCATGACTGGGAATCCCTTCACCCATGTTCCTCGGTTTAAACTCCAAACTGGCATCGAAGTTTTTGAGTCAAAACCAGGGCTTACCGTCATAAAACTCCCGCAATTCAACTATTACCTTCGGGTTTTGCATACACCATATGCCAATGAGCTCCGGCTTAAAACCAACCTTGGAATTACCAACCCTGACCAATCCTTACGCGAGGTGTTGTCCGAAACATGGGCACAAGCCTTAAAAACAGATTCATCAGAACAAATGGTTACGGTTTTGGCCACTCATCTTTACATGGTTCAAGCCGATGGGCCACGGCCTGAAGAACCTATTGATGAAGAAAAGCCTATTGTTTTGCCCGGTGGCCTCTCAGAAGTCTTTACAAACTCCATACCCAAGGGGGTTGATTATGTGGCTCTTGGGCATTTACATCGCCGTCAAATTATATCCAACGAACCCTGCCCAGTGGTATATTCTGGAAGCCCATTGGCATATAGCTTCAGCGAGGCGTTTCAAGATAAGTATATTGAGTTAATTAAATTAGAACCAGGTAAAGACGCCATCCATCAAGCCATTAAGCTCACTTCAGGATATAAGCTTTTGCGCAAACGGTTTCAAACACCCGAAGAAGCCTTTGAATGGCTGCCCCAAAACCCCGATTGCTTGGTTGAGCTAACTATTTGCACATCAAATTATCTTACCCCGGAACTTGTGCGGCATTTAAACAGCCTTCATGCAGGCATTGTTACCATTATTCCTGAAATAATAGGCGACATTAACAATCAAATAAGCAACACGGCTATGCCCGATCTTTCAAAGGATTTTGTAGCCTTGTTCAGCGATTATTTTAAAAGCCGCAAACAAGCTCCGCCCGACGAAGAAACGTTACGAATTTTAAAGGAAATAATGGCTTGGGAGGATACCGAATGATACCCATTAAACTCAGCTTACGTGGTTTTTACAGTTACCGTACAACCCAAACCATCCACTTCGATAAACTAACCGAAGCCCATATCTTTGGCATTTTCGGGCCAACCGGATGTGGGAAATCAACCATTCCAGAAGCTATTTCGTTTGTATTATATGGCGATACCGAGCGTTTGAATCAAAAAGAAGGCCGAGCCTATAACATGATGAACCTAAAATCAGACGAATTTTTGGTTGATTTTGTATTTATGGCAGGCAAAACTTCCCAAAAATACAGAGCCACTGCCTCCGCCAAGCGAAATTCACGCAATTTTAACGACGTACGAACCATTGACCGTAAAGCATGGCAATGGAACGGTTTGGATTGGATTCCGATGGAAACCTCGGCATTGGCCAACATCATTGGGCTTACTTACAGCAACTTTAAGCGTACCACCATTATCCCACAGGGAAAGTTTCAAGAGTTTCTGCAATTAGGCGATACGGATCGAATTAAGATGATGCAAGAACTTTTTGGCCTCGAAAAGTTTGATTTGCAATTTAAAACAGCCTCTGTACTAAAAAAAACCAGCGATTTGCGAATTGAATTGCAAACACAGGTAAACGAATTACAGGGCATGGATGAAGAAACCTTGAACCAACTTAACGAACAGATTCAGGTTCAAGGCTTAATGGTTGAAGAGGTTTCTAAAAAGCTGAATGATTATCAGTCACTTGAAAAACAGTTGACGCAGAACCGTGAAGTGCATGTTCAATATTTAAATGCAAATCAGCAGTTGGAAATAGTTCTGGCAAAAACTTCAGAAATTAATAAGCTTGAAATACAGCTTACCGAGATTCTTTATTGCCAGGCCAATTTTAAGCCATTATTGGCAAAAACAAATGAACTAAATACCCAATTAACCGAATTAAATACATTGCTATCAAAGCTTTATGCTAACGAGGCCAAGTTAATCGATCAATTAAACGCAGAACTGGCTGAGCTATCAGCTTTAGAGCCCAAAGTAGCAGCTATACCTACCGATACCGAGAAAGTCAAGCACCTACGCCTTGCCTCACAATGGCTATCGGCTACTAAGCATTTGAAAGAAGTAAATGAGCGGAGCAACAAAGGCTTAGAGTACATACACGCTGCCGAAACACAACTTAAAACCTTGGTTGAAACCCGTAGGATACTACAAGGGCAGTTGGAAGAAAAACAGACCCTGATGCCCAACGCACAACTCTTGGAGCGCCTACAGCAATGGTGGATGCAGCATGATTATATAGCGGAACGACAAGCGGAAGCCCAGCAAAACCGTACAATGTATGAAGCCTCTTTGTTGAATATTGAAGAAAAAGTTGTCGGGCAAAAGGTAATCTTCGAATTGCTTGACGCAGCTTCAGCCATAGAGCCCTCTTTAGTGTGGCAACAGCTTGAGGCCAAGTTAATAGCACAACGTAAAGCTTTTGAACTGATTGAAGAAGAACTACAACCGTTATCTATCAGCGTAAAACTGGCCGATTTTGCATCGGATTTGGCTACGGGCGAACCCTGCCCCTTGTGTGGCTCAACGCATCATCCAAAAAAATACGACCCTCCCCAGGTACGTGAACACATCAAGGAATTGAATGCTCAAAAGAAACAACTACTTCATTCCATTGAGGAATTAGAGAAATGGAGGGATTTTTGTAAAAACGCGGCCAACGAACTACAGCTTAAGCATGAATTATTGGAGACAGCCAAGCTAAAATTGGAACAACTTAGCCACGATAGCAAGGTTCATTGGAATAGCTATCCGCATGACACCAATCTGCCTCAAGAACGTACTGCTTTAACAGATGCCCAAAACCAGTTGAGCAATCTACGCAACACCTGCGACAACCTACGCAAACAACTCGACAAAACATTAATTGAGCAAGATCAGTTAGATGCCATGCTTGATAAGGCCCGTGCTAAATTGCAAACCCTATCGAGCGAACTAGAGCAGCACAAAGTGAATGTGGGAGCACTTGAACAACAAATACCTCCACAGGTTTTGACCGAAACGCAACAAAAGGGTGGGGAATGGGCAATTACGAATGCTAAAACTCTTGAAACCAATGCAGAACAAGCAAACTTACGTTATCAACAGTTAAAAATGGCAATCGAGGTTAAAAACCTAGATTTGGCTCGAGAACAAGCGCAAATAAGCTTCCAAAACGATCACCATGCGCAGTTGATGCAAGTTTTGGGCGAAACCAAACAAAAGCTAGATGAGGCCATAGTAACATCGCAATTTAATAGTATTGATCAGGTTGCAACAATTTTAGCTGCAACCTTAGATACAAAGGAAGCCATAGAACATGTAAACAGTTATAAAATTGAAAAACAACATGTAAGTGAGTTGGTTGCCAAGCTGGAGCAAAGCATTGCCGAGAATCCTTTTGATGAAGAAGCGTACACTCAGGTTTGTAATAAAATACAAGAGCTTGATAAACAAAAGAATGAAACAATTAGTGCATTAGCTGTACTAAAACAACAACAATCTGATGTATCTCAAAAGATGGAACGGCGCATAAAGCTTGAAGAGGAGTTACTGAAAGTTGAGCACAGGATGGAGCGCCTAGAAGTGCTGAAGAACCTTTTTCAAGCCAAAGGCTTTGTAAACTATGTGTCATCGGTTTACATGCAAAACCTGGTAAATGCGGCCAACGAGCGCTTCTTTAAACTAACGGGGCACAAACTTCGGTTGGAGCTAACGCCCAAAAACGACTTTGAGGTGCGCGATTTTATGAACAATGGCCAAACACGGCACGTTAAGACACTTTCGGGAGGGCAGACTTTTCAAGCCTCGCTTTCGTTGGCCTTGGCCTTGGCTGATAGCATCCATTACCAACGACAGACCACAGAAAACTTTTTCTTTTTGGACGAGGGATTTGGTTCCTTGGACCGCGAATCGCTGCAAATGGTGTTCGAAACACTCAAGGCCTTACGCGCAGAGAACCGCATAGTAGGAATCATCTCGCATGTGGAAGAACTTCAGCAAGAAATAGATGCCTATATTAAAATTACAAATACGCCCGAATCGGGCTCGGTGGTCGTTTCTTCGGTGGGAGGTTAATTCTTAAACTTAATATCCTTTAATTCAACGACTTATCTCCACTCATGCTTGGGATACCTTCCTTTAAGCTCCTTTCTAATTTCCAAATAGGAGTTTTTCCAAAAGTAATCCAGATCACGGGTAATTTGAACAGGTCGGCGGGCTGGCGAAAGCAGCTCAAAAACCACTTTTACCCTACCTTCGGCAACAGTTATGGGCAGTGGGCAATCGTACAGTGCTTGAATAGTTTCTGAAAGAATTACATCTCCTTTTTCGTCGTACCGCAACTTTACGGGGCGTTTACGATGTGGCAATTCAATGCTCTCAGGCGCCACCAACTCAACAGCCTGCCGTTGTTCATAGCGCAACCAATCGTTAAGGGCTGGCCAAAGTTTCGCTTTTTGAACATCTTTAAAACTCCGGCAACCATAAATGCTTTGTTGAATAAGAAATGCTTTTGCAAATTCATCAATTTTGGGCAGTAGATAGGCTGGGGCGTGTTCGGCAGCAAAGTTAAGCCTCCGCACAAATTGCTCAACGTGCTCATCCCATTGCTCAAATTGAATTTGATTCGTTAATATGGCTTGTGTAAGGACTTCCGCGGCGGTATCATCATTGGTAGTTTCGCTTACCGTGCTATTTATCAACAAATCATCCAAAAATTCTTCAGTTACTTCCACCACTCGCTTAAGGGTAGTATCCAGTACGATAGTCCTTTTGAATGAAACATCGGTACCAAGCATTTCCCTTAACCAACTTTCTTCAATTGCGGTAACCTTCCTAAGCTGTACCATTACTCCAGTAGGTGTTTTAGTTTCTTCGAGTTCTGTGGCTACAAGCAACTTACAAGTCTGCACCGTGCTATCGGCATGCAATTGCCCACTTAAGCCACCAATCATGCTACAAGTAGATGACTTTGGTCGATGTTTAATAGCTACAAAATCAGCAAAACCAGCTAAAACGCATTTTTTAAGTTTCACGACTTCATCCCAACCAAGTGTATTTTGTAAAGTTCTGGGATTTTGACTCTTGTTGGAATTAAAATGGTTAAGATATTGATAAGCAAGTGCTTCTATTTGCTTCGCCACCACCGTATTTATGCCTAAACGGCTGCAATGCTCAGGTCTATAATTGTTTTGAGCCGCATAAAGCCAAGCATTGTATTCCAACAACAAATCCGATTCATCATTTCCAAAGCTAGATTCCCTAAGGATTTTGAGTTGCTCATCATTTGTGGGAAAAAGTATTGTTTGGCCTTGTACCAGAGCAGCAAGAATGCAAGCTGCTGGCAAGCAACCAAGTTCATTGGCTTTTATAAGAAGCTTAGCAATGCGTGGATGAGCTCCTATCCTGGCTATTTGTTCCCCGATTTCAGTTGGTTGATTATTGGCTTTAAGGGCACCTAACTTCCTCAAAAAAGCAAGTGATCTATCAATTGCTGATTGTTCAGGTTGCTCAAACCATGCAAACGTATTCAAGTCAATTTTAGCTTGCACAATGAGTGCTAAAAGTATCTCTGCCAAGTCAATTCGATGAATTTCGGGCAGTTGGTTAGGCTTGCGCTGCTTATGTTCAAATTCGCTCCAAAGCCGAAAGCAAGCCCCATCTTGTGTTCGCCCAGCCCTGCCGGCCCGTTGGTGTGCCGAAGCTTGGCTTATAGGTTCTGTGAACAAGGTTTGAATGCCTCTCAATGCATCGTACCGGCTAACACGCAATTGACCGCTATCAATTACCGCCACAATGTTGGGAATTGTTAAGGAGGTTTCTGCCACATTGGTGCTCACGATTATTTTCCGCCCTCCAGCCTTAATAGCCTCATCTTGTTCTTGTTTGGTAAGCGAGCTATGTAATGGAAATACACTTACACCAGTGCCGAGGTCTTTCTTTGTAAGTTCGGTTATGGTACGCCTAATTTCATAAGCGCCGGGCATAAAAACCAACACCGATCCATTTGGTAAGGATTTAACCACTTGTGTTGCTTGGTTGGCTGCCGCTTCCCATATAGGCTGCGACCGCTGTGGAGGCACATAGTTTACAGAAACTGGGTACAACCTACCGGTGGTTTCAAGATGGATAGCCGACGGCAGATACTTTAATAATGGCTCAACGGCTAGGGTGGCCGACATGATAATAATTTTCAAATCAGGCCGATAGCTCCCCTGCAACAGCATTGCCAGAGCCAAGGTTAGGTCGGTTTCGGCATGGCGTTCGTGGAATTCATCAAATACAAGGGCTTCTACGTCCTCCTCAAGACCCTTGTTCAATAGCTTTTTTAAGAGCACCCCTTCGGTAAGAAACAAGATACGTGTGCATGCTGAAAAATTAGCATCTAACCGTATTTGGTAGCCTACCTCTTCACCCAATTTTACATTGCGTTGGGTGGCAATATAGGCCGAAAGCATACGCGTTGCCATTCTGCGGGGTTGCAGCACCATAAGCTTCTGTGTAGCACCAATAACTTCATCAGCAAGAAATTGCGGCACTTGGGTTGATTTTCCCGAACCAGGAGGAGCCGAAATAATGACTTGGTTTCCATAACGCAGGGCCTCGATAAATCGTTCCTTTAAGTCGTAAATGGGAAGCCTGTTAACCATATAAACGCCTTTGATGGTTTGATGGATAAAAAAAAGGCCAACCGCAAAAGGTTAGCCTTTCCTTTAAAATTGAGTACGACTTAACTTAAACAGCGGGGGCGATTACTTTGGCAGCGGCCATTGTTCCAAGCTCTTTATCAATATGATATAGATTGTTTTCGCCAGCAAGGCGTATTTGATCCAAGATTGCACGCATAGAACTTTCTTCTTCAATTTGTTCGGTAATAAACCATTGTAGGAAGCTTCCAGAGGTATAGTCTTTCTCTTCGAGGGTAACTCCATACAGATGATTAATTGAAGCAGAAATGTATTCCTCGTGTTTCATTACACTTTCAAATAAATCTTTAAGTGAGGTGTATTGAACCTGGGGCTGATCGAGGGATTGCAGTACGGCATGGCCATTGCGGTCGTTCAGATAATGAACGAATTTTAGCATGTGCATACGTTCTTCTTCGGTTTGCTTATAAAGGAATGCGGCGGCACCGGGAAAACCGTTCACCTCGCACCATGAAGCCATTTGAAGATAAAGCCTAGCAGAATGTTCTTCGCGTTTAATCTGCTCATTGATTGCGTTTTCTACGGTCTTATTCATCATTAAAAATTATTATTATGTGTATTAATTCGAAGGTCAAAGTTATGACTTTAATGCATTAGCACCACTAACAATTTCTAGGATTTCGGTCGTAATTGCCGTTTGACGTGCTTTATTGTACGAAAGCTTGAGTTGTTTCAAGAGTTCGCTAGCATTGTCGGTGGCTTGGTGCATTGCTGTCATTCGGGCACCTTGCTCCGAAGCATAGGAATCTAAAAAAGCTTTGTAAAGCTGAATCTTAAGGGACTTAGGGATCAATTCGTCCAGGATTTCCTTTCGACTAGGTTCAAATAAATACTCCGTGTTGCTTGTAGCGGTTTTTTTGATTTCAGCAGGGATAATGGGCAAAAACTGCTCCTTAACCAAGGTCTGTACTGCGGCATTCTTAAACTGGTTGTAAACAATCAACACTTTATCAAACTCCTTACGGGCAAATGCATCCATAATTTCTTGTGCAAAAGCAGCCACAGGCGCAAACGTTACCTTGTCGAGTAGATGGTCCTTGCGGTCAATAACAGGATAAGCCTTTTTAGCAAAAAAATCGCTTACATGCCTACCGCCACATATAAGCTTTACATTACCAGCCATGTACTGCTTCTGATAATCGTTCTCGAGCAACAGCTTGGTAGCTTTAATTATGTTGGCATTGTAAGCACCGCAAAGGCCTCTGTTTGACGCCAAGGAAACAATAAGGATTTTTTCTTCTGGCCTTACTTCGCCATAAAGGTTGGTCCCATTCTCCTGCAGGCTTTCGCTCAGGTTGCCCAGCATTTCTTTAAGTTTGTTGGCATATGGCCTAAGGGCAAGGATAGCATTCTGAGCTTTGCGCAGCTTTGATGCAGCCACCATTTTCATGGCACTGGTTATCTGCTGTGTTGACTTTACGGATTCTATCCTTATCCTGACCTCTTTCAGATTCGGCATGGTACAGAAATCTGGTTATGTGGTTACTTTTCGTATCGTTTACTTAATTCAAGGGCAACTTTCTCAAGAGCAGCAACGGTTTCGTCGGGCAACTGTCCGGCTTTGAGGGTTTTTAGTATATCAGGGTGTTTCTCTGATAATTGAACCAACAATTCGTGTTCAAAATCGCGGATACGCTTTACAGGGACTTTGCGTAATAAATTACGTGTACCGCAGAAAATGATAGCAATCTGTTGTTCAACGGGTATTGTTTGATGCAGGCCTTGTTTCAAAATTTCAACATTGCGCTTACCTTTCTCAAGAACTGCCAGTGTAGCTGCATCAAGGTCGGAACCAAACTTAGCAAAAGCTTCCAATTCACGGTATTGTGCTTGGTCGATTTTTAGTGTGCCGGCAATCTTCTTCATACTCTTGATTTGGGCATTTCCACCTACGCGCGATACTGAGATACCTACATTGATAGCAGGGCGGACACCCGAGTTAAAGAGGTTGGTTTCGAGGAATATCTGCCCGTCGGTAATTGAAATTACGTTGGTTGGGATATAGGCTGATACGTCGCCGGCTTGGGTCTCGATGATGGGTAAGGCTGTTAGGGAGCCTCCTCCTTTAACCATAGGACGTAAGCTTTCGGGCAAGTCGTTCATTTGCGAAGCCACTTCATCAGAATTGATGATTTTGGCGGCGCGTTCCAGAAGCCTTGAATGTAGATAGAACACATCACCCGGATACGCTTCGCGACCTGGTGGGCGCCTGAGTAGCAATGATACTTCGCGATACGCTACGGCTTGCTTTGACAAGTCATCGTAAACCACCAAGGCCGGACGTCCGGTATCCCTGAAAAACTCGCCAATAGCAGCGCCTGTAAAAGGTGCATAAAACTGCAAGGCAGCAGGATCAGAGGCTGTTGCGGTTACAATTACGGTATAGGGCAAGGCCCCTTTATCTTCGAGTGTTTTCATGAGAGTGGCCACTGTTGAACCTTTTTGCCCAATGGCAACATAGATACAAAAAACAGGTTCGCCGCGATCGTAAAACTCTTTTTGATTGATAATGGTATCCAAGGCTATAGAGGATTTCCCTGTCTGGCGGTCGCCAATAATGAGCTCGCGTTGTCCGCGCCCAATGGGGATCATTGCATCGATAGGCTTAATACCCGTTTGAAGCGGCTCGTTTACAGGTTGCCGATAGATAACACCGGGAGCTTTACGCTCAAGGGGCATCTCGTACAAGGGGCCAGTGATAGCACCTTTGCCATCAATGGGTTCGCCCATGGTGTTGATAACACGGCCAAGCATTCCTTCGCCAACTTTTATGGAGGCGATTTTGCGGGTTCGCCTAACCATATCGCCTTCGTTAATCGAGCCTGATTCACCTAAAAGTACCGCACCTACGTTATCCTCTTCCAGGTTAAGCACTATGGCCTTAAGGTTATCTTTCTCGAATTCAATAAGTTCACCCGATTGGGCATTTGTCAGACCGAAGATGCGGGCAATGCCGTCGCCTATTTGGAGTACGGTGCCAACTTCTTCTAGTTCGGCTTCGGTTTTATGCCCTGCCAATTGTTGACGCAGGATAGCCGATACTTCTGCAGGTTTAATTTCCGCCATCGTATTAGTTTATTAGATGTTAGAACTGCTTAATATATAAATTATCTTTAAATTCCCTTTTGAAATTTTGGATTTGCTTAGCAACGGTGGCATCATAAACCATGTTGTTGTACAGCAATTTATATCCTCCAATAAGTTGCGGGTCAACTTTTTCAACCAATTCAATAGTGCCAGAAACGGTCTTAGAAACGCTAGCTAGTATTTCCTTTCTATTGGCATCGTTAAGTGGCTGAGCCGTTAAAACCGTAATTACATGGATGTTTTTGAACGCTTTGTATTGCGCAACAAAAGCTTCGGCAATAAGGTCAACTATGCTTTCGCGGCGTTTACGGGTAATAAGTACCATAAACTGCAACGAAATGTTTTGCACCTTTCCGCTGAAAAGACTGGTGAGTATAGCCGTTTTTTTTTCGGCATTGATAATGGGACTATGCAGCATACGTGTAAAGTCCCTGTTCGATTTGCTAACATCGCTTAACAGTACCATATCCGAAAAAACTGCTTCGAGGCAATTGTTTTCGGTGGCTACATCAAACAGTGCTGCGGCATACCGTCGGGCTATTGTGTTTTCAATCATAGCGATAATTCATGTTCTCAGTTGAACTTAGCTTCATCAATAAGTTTTGTTAGGTACTGGCTTTGTTTTTCCTTTTCGGTAAGCTTTTCCCTTAAAATAATTTCAGCAATTCCAATTGAAAGATTAGCAAGTTGGTTCTTAAGTTCTGTCATTGCTGCCATCTTTTCATTGTGAATGGCCTCACGTGATGACTCCAAAATGCGGTTGTATTCAAGATTGGCACGTTCACGTGCTTCTTCCAGAATTCCGTCTTTCATTTTTCTGGCATCACGTAGCATTGCATCGCGCTCATCCTTAGCTTGGTTGAGTAATTTCTCATTGTCAGCATGTAGTTGCTTCATTTCTTCACGTGCCTTATCAGCTGCGTGCAGGGCTTCTTCAATTGATGCTTCGCGCTCTTTTAGTGCTTTGGTAATTGAAGGCCAAGCAAACTTACCAAGAACAAACAGCAGAATGCTGAAGAATATCAGCATCCAGAAAATAAGACCCAGTCCGGGAGTAATTAATTCCATATATGTGGTATTGGTGAGTTCGGTAACTAATTCCCCGTATTCCGGCCAACCGCCGGAACGCGGGGAAAAAATGCCATGCTGCTGTTTAGATGAAAAGAATCAACAAACAAACTACAATAGCAAAAAAGGCAACACCTTCAATAAGTGCAGCGGCTACAATCATGTTTGAACGGATATCGCCCACAGCTTCGGGCTGACGGGCAATAGATTCCAACGCACGGGCACCGATATTACCAATGCCTATGCCTGCACCAATGGCTGCGATACCTGCTCCAAGACCAGCACCCATTTTTGCATAAGGCGTTAGGTCAGCAGCAGCTTGAAGAATTACGGATAATAGTGACATAATTATTTGATTTAAAGGGTTTCTAAAAAATTAATGATGGGCTTCATGATGTTCTTCGGTAGCCAATCCAAAGTAAATAGCTGATAGCAACGTAAATACATACGCCTGTAAAAAAGCTACCAACAGCTCGAGCAGTCCCATAAAAATGGCAAATATCAACGAAACGGGGCTTACACTAAAGCCTAAGGCCGAATTCATATTGCCAAAAATAAAGATCAAACTCATAAAACCTAAGATGATAATGTGGCCTGCTGTAATGTTTGCAAACAAACGGACCATCAACACAAAAGGCTTTGTAAATACACCAATAATCTCCACAATCGGCATGAGCGGAACCGGAAACTTTAGCCACCATGGCACGCCTGG
>CAZKHA010000048.1:0-21884 GCA_964552325.1 uncultured Bacteroidales bacterium | reverse complement strand
TAAAATCGGAGCTAATTGTAACTTCCGATCGTGGCATTGAAACTAAAGCCCAAGCCGATACCATTAATTTAAAGTATATTGGTGCAAAAGACAACTTTGATGACCCAACACGTTTTTTCTTGGGAACAGATGCCAGCAAAGGCAAGGTTCCTGAAATGATTGCCAAATTTGACGAATACAAAAAGACTATGCTGTCGCTGGTAAAACCCGAAGACAGAGACAAGCTAAAACTTGGACTTGAGACCGAGGGTGAATTCCGTGATGAATATGGCAAGAAGCAAGATTGGGGTGAGCATCATTTTTTTAATACCATACTTGCTGCCGATATAGTAATCCTCAATAAGTTTATAGCTGAGGTTAAAAATGCTGAATTTGACGTCGTTTCTAGATTGTTTACCTATATAGGTGCTACTGATTTCAAATTCAATAAGATTGAAGCTAAAGTTATCCCAAGCCGTACCGTTTTATTCAAAGGTGAACAGTACGAGGCCGAGGTGCTTGTTGCTGCTTATGATACAAGCGTTGTACCCAATGTTCGCTATGCTATGGGATTGGAAAAATGGACAGCAGGAAACTCTGGAGGAACCCTTGTTAAAGGTGAAAAGGGCATATCATTGCTTAAAATACCCGCATCTGACTATGGCTTCAAGAAATTTGCTGGTGCTATTACCATCAAAAACCCGTTTGGTATTGATGAAACCTATCCTTTTAATGGAGAATTTGTTGTGCAAGAGGCAATGGCCGTTGTGTCACCAGATAAGATGTCAGTATTCTACAGAGGATTGGAAAACCCCATTTCGGTGTCAGTACCTGGAGTAACCCCCGAAAGTATTGAAGCAAAGCTTACCTCTGGTTCGGCTTCATTAACACGAAGCAGTGCTGGTAAATACTTGGTAAAACCCGATGGATTAGGGAAAATCACCATTCAGGTACTTGCTAAGGTTGAAAAAGAACTACGGGTAATGGGGGTACGCGAGTTTAGGGTACTTCCTGTACCGCCTCCTTTAGCAATCGTAGCCGGAAAACGTTCTAGCCAATCCATCGGCGCCAATGATCTTGCACGTGGACAAATTTCAGCGGTTTTAGAAAACTTCTTATTTGATGACCTGAAATTCACTGTAGTAAGGTTTACAGTATCGGCTACCATCGGTGGTTTCAACAAGACCGAAAGCGTGCCAGGTAATATTTTGAACGATGCTGCCAAAGCCTTGGTTCAAAAAGTTGGAAGCGGCCAAATCGTATCATTTGATAATATTATAGTTAGAGGACCCGATGGCCGTGAACAGCCTATCAGCCCCGTAAACTTAAAAATAATCTAATATTCTAATTTGCAATGAACAGGAAATTATTTCTAGCATTTCTCGCCGCCATTTTTGCTTACACTGTAAGTGGCCAAGTGATAGATCCTCCCAATAAAGCTCCCATGAGCAGGGCTTGGGATAAAATCCATACCCCAAACCGGAAACGGCCTGTTCCGTATCCTCCTGTTAGGGAAGCTGATGTAGTATGGTCAAAACGTGTTTGGCGATTTATTGATCTTAAGGAAAAGCTTAACCTGCCATTGTTTTATCCTCTAAAACCCATTCGCGACCGTAAATCATTAGCATCGGTATTAATGGATGCTGTTTCTATTCCTTCTGCTGAAAGGCCGTTTGGCTCAAACTACCTTACAGCCTATAAGGATGAAGATTTATCAGAACGCTTGGGCACTTTAGATGATATTAAAAAGCTCCTAACCTATGAATACACCGATGACTCGACCGATGCAAACGGCCAAACCGTAACTGTTCAAAAGGATTACACCCTTAGACCACAGGATATTGTGAAATATGCAGTGGTAGAAGATTGGTTCTTTGATAAACGGAGGTCCCAAATTGATGTCAGAATACGGGCAATCTGTCCAATTTATTACAAAATAGCCATGGTTAATGGAAACTCCCAAAAAATGGATGCTCCTACTGCGCTATTTTGGATTTACTTCCCCGAAGTTAGGTATATTTTGGTAAACAACGAATGCTACAACCCACAAAACGATGCTGAGTGGCGTAACTTTGATGATATTTTCTCCAAACGCAGATTCTCAAGCTACATTTATAAAGTTGAGAACGTTTATGATAGGTTGATTTCTGATTATGCCACCGGTCTTGATGCCTTATTGGAATCAGAACGCATTAAAAACGAGATTTTCCAGTTTGAACAAGATCTATGGGAATTCTAGGATATGGCGTCTTGCATTCAAGTAATAGCTTCACTTGCCTAAGTCATTGCTATTGAATACGTGCCCATTCAATACATTAGAAAGAAATCCTTGGTTTAATAGCCAAGGATTTTTTTTGTTTTGCCAAACAACTACCTTTGCCAGCTATAGCCCTAACCGGACATCATGACGACCCCATTTTTAGATAGCCCCATCGAATTCTTAAAAGGCGTTGGCCCTAAACGTGCTGAGTTGCTTCGTAAAGAAATAAACATCGGCACTTTTGGACAACTACTTGAGCATTATCCTTTTCGCTATATCGACCGCTCTAAAATTGACAAGATCATCGATATTTCTTCCGAATCGCAGACCTTCCAGCTAAAGGGGATCATTTCAGATTTGCAAACAACTGGCAAAGGACGTTCGGTGCGGCTTACGGCCGTTTTGCGCGATGAAACTGCTAGCCTTGAACTTGTGTGGTTTCAGGGGATAAAATGGGTAAAAGAAAAAATAAAGCCAAATGCCGTATTCCTTGTTTTTGGCAAACCATCGGTTTTTAATGGTAAGATTAACATTGTGCATCCTGAGATTGAGCTTTTATCAGAACAGACTGAATCGGATTTGCAAGGCTATAAACCAGTGTATTCTTCAACCGAACCACTCAAAGCACATGGGCTTGATAGCCGCGGAATTAGCAAACTAATGCATGTTTTGCTGGAAAACGCCAAAGGAAAAATCATAGAGACCTTACCAACCCATATTCTTGCCGAGACTAAACTTCCATCCAAAGAGGTAGCCATAAACAACATACATTTTCCCGTAAATCCGGAATATATAAAATGGGCCGAAGCACGATTAAAATTTGAAGAATTGCTGTTCTTACAGCTTGAAATTATTGGACACAAGCTTGCGCGTAAACAAAATTCACGGGGACATATTTTTAGCAAAGTTGGTGCTTTTGTGAACCAATTCTATAAACAGAAGCTCCCTTTTGAGCTTACCAATGCCCAAAAAAGAGTAATTAAGGAAATTCGCTCCGACTTGGGAAATGGTAAACAAATGAACCGATTGCTTCAGGGCGATGTTGGCAGCGGCAAAACCCTTGTAGCCCTAATGGTAATGCTGATTGCACTCGATAACGATTTCCAGACCTGTTTAATGGCTCCTACCGAAATACTCGCTAACCAACATTATAACACCATTAAGCGATTTCTTGACGGTCTTGGTGTAACCGTAGAACTCCTAACGGGTTCTACCCCAAGTAGCCAGCGAAAAACCATGCTAGCAAATTTACGAAGCGGTGAATTGCAGATTATTATTGGAACACACGCACTTATAGAAGATGCAGTGCAATTTGCAAATCTTGGGTTGGTGGTGATTGATGAACAACACCGCTTTGGGGTGGAACAGCGAGCTAAGCTATGGAAAAAGAACTCCTTGCCGCCACATGTGCTTGTAATGACGGCAACACCAATTCCTCGTACCTTAGCCATGACCTTGTATGGAGACTTAGATTACTCTGTAATAGATGAGATGCCTCCGGGTCGCAAAGAAATTAAGACTTTCCACTTTACCGATTCATCACGCCTAAAGGTGTTTGGGTTTATGCGGCAACAAATAAAAGCCGGAAGACAAATATATGTTGTTTTTCCGCTCATTAATGAATCGGAAAGCCTCGACCTAAAAGACTTGATGGATGGTTTTGATGCTATATCAAGAGATTTTCCACTTCCAGAGTACGCCGTGAGCATGGTGCATGGCCAACTAAAGGCTTCTGAAAAAGACTATGAAATGCAACGATTTATAAAAGGCGAAACCCAAATTATGGTATCAACAACCGTAATTGAAGTAGGCGTGGATGTTCCAAATGCGTCAGTTATGGTAATTGAAAGCGCTGAACGTTTTGGGCTTTCACAATTGCATCAATTACGTGGACGAGTGGGTAGGGGAGCAGAGCAATCGTACTGTATTTTAATGACTAAGGATCATTTGTCAAATGAGGCCCGCAAGCGAATCGAGATTATGGTTGAATCAACGGATGGCTTTGCTATTTCGGATGCCGACCTCAAACTCCGAGGCCCGGGCGATATACAAGGCACCCGTCAAAGCGGGATGGTGGAACTAAAAATAGCCGACCTCAGCAAAGACGACAAAATACTTTCGATAGCGCGTAGTTACGCCATGCGCATCTTATCAGAGGACCCCAATTTGCAACAACCCCAACACCAAGTCCTATCGTATCAGCTTCAAAAAAATGCCAACCAGCGTCGCCATTGGAGTATGATAAGCTGATTGATTACCAGCTAATTATAAAATACACGCATCGTTTAAGATAGCAAAAGGCAAAAAAAGCTAATTTTGTAGTTTTTCTGCAAAAACTCCCTTATGAAGATTTCCTATAATTGGCTCAAAAATTATATCCCTACAATTCCTGCACCTGATGTGGTTGCCGCGTTATTAACCGAAAGTGGTTTAGAGGTAGAAGCAATTGAACCCATTGAACAACTGAAAGGTGGGCTAGCTGGTGTTGTAACTGGCCAGGTACTTACCTGCGAAAAACATCCTGATTCTGACCACTTAAGCCTAACTACGGTTGACGTTGGTGCTGCAAATCCATTACCCATTGTTTGTGGTGCGCCCAATGTAGCGGCAGGTCAAAAGGTTTTGGTTGCTACAGTTGGCACTACCCTCGAAATGAATGGGCAATCCATAGTAATCAAAAAAGCAAAAATCAGGGGTGTTCCATCCGAAGGGATGATATGTGCCGAAGACGAACTCGGGATTGGCACTTCACATGCAGGCATCATGGTTTTGGCTCCCGAAACAAAGGTAGGCGTACCCGCCAAAGAATTCCTCGGCCTTAAAGAAGATTTTGTATTTGAAATAGGGCTAACTCCCAACCGTACCGATGCAACCTCGCATATTGGCGTTGCGCGTGAGATAGTAGCTTGCATCAAAAGCCATTATCCTGAACAAAGCATTGAGCTGATTCGCCCAACGGTAGAGCCGTTTACCATCGATAATACAAGCCTTGATATTGAGGTAATTGTAGAAAATTTGGACGCATGCCCCCGCTATTCGGGCCTTACCATTTCTGGTGTTAAAGTAGCGGAATCACCCGAATGGCTAAAGACTTACCTTACAGCTATTGGCCAGCGACCCATCAACAATATTGTTGACATCACCAACTTTGTTTTGATGGAAACCGGACAACCCCTTCATGCATTTGATGCAGCTGAAATAGCTGGTAATAAAATACTTGTACGCAATTTGCCTGATGGCACTCCTTTTGTAACGCTCGATGGGATAGATCGAAAACTTTCGTTAAATGATTTAATGATTTGCAACCAAACCGAAGGTATGTGCATTGCAGGCGTTTTTGGAGGACAGAAATCGGGAGTTTCCGAAAAAACCACGGATATCTTCCTTGAAAGTGCTTGTTTTTCATCAACAAGCATACGAAAAACGGGTCGTTTACATATGCTGCATACCGATGCTTCTTTCCGCTTTGAACGGGGATCTGATCCAAATATGACCATTTACGCTCTAAAACGAGCAGCCTTGTTGATAAAGGAAATAGCTGGGGGACAAGTATCTTCATCCATAAAGGATGTAAAAATCCAGGATTTCAAACCCATAGAAGTTGTTTATAACTTTAAGAATGCAAGCCGCTTAATTGGCAAAGAAATTCAAACAGAAAAGGTAGTTAGCATCTTAAAATCGCTTGAATACGAAATTTTGCACACCTGCAGCGAGTCAGTTACGGTGGCGGTTCCAACTTACCGCGTTGATGTTACACGCGAAGCCGATGTAATTGAGGATGTTTTGCGTATTTATGGTTATAACAATGTAGCCTTCAGCGAGGAACTACACACAAGCTTATCGTACGCAAGCAAACCTGACCCAGAACAAGCTCAAAGCATTTTATCGGATATGTTAAGTTCGGCGGGTTTTTCAGAAATCATGAACAATTCGCTTACGACCTCACGCTATGTTAATGATTTTCCGGCATTGGGTACAGAAAAGACTGTTCATATTGTAAATCCATTAAGCAAGGAATTGGATGTGATGCGCCAAAGCTTGTTGTTTGGTGTACTCGAAACCATAATCCGAAATCAAAACCAAAAGGTTAGTGATGTTAAAATATATGAGTTTGGGAAGGTTTACGGATACAATCAACAGCTCAAAGAAAGCGGAGATGTAACTAAAACCTATCAAGAAACCAAGTATTTAGGCTTGGCGGTTTGTGGAAGCCTAAACCGTGAATCGTGGAATAAGGATACCCAGAAGGCGGGGTTCTATTTCTTGCGTTCGAAAATGGAGCAGGTGTTTAAGAAAATGGGGTTGGATGTATCCAAATTAAAATTTCAAGAACTTGAAAATGATTTATTTGCTTATGGTTTAATCCTGCTTTACCGTAAAGAACCCGTGGCTATGATTGGGCAGCTTGCCGCTAAACTGTTAAAGTATTTTGATATAAAGCAGGAAGTTGCTTATGCTGAGATAGATTGGAATGTGTTATTAAAGATACATGCCACCACAAAGTTTAAGTATGAGAGCCTTCCAAAATTTCCGCCTGTTCGCAGGGATTTGGCTTTATTAGTAAGTAAATCCATCAAGTTTTCCGAAATAGAATCCTTGGCCTTGCAAACGGAAACCAAGCTTCTGAAGAAAGTTGGCCTATTTGATATTTTTGAAGGCGAAAAGATTGGAGCTGAGAAAAAATCGTATGCTGTAAGCTTTATCCTTCGCGACGATGAAAAAACCTTGACTGACGAACAAGTTGACAAAACCATGGAACGGCTTTTGAAAGCCTTCCGTGAAAAACTGGGTGCCGAGTTAAGGTAAGATGCACTATATCAACATTTTTGAAGCA
Organism: uncultured Bacteroidales bacterium; assembly: GCA_964552325.1. Taxonomy (GTDB): domain Bacteria; phylum Bacteroidota; class Bacteroidia; order Bacteroidales; family TTA-H9; genus CAZKCK01. The sequence goes on along the minus strand of CAZKHA010000048.1, from coordinate 14,811 downwards.
GCTTAAAAGTTTTAGGCTGCTTTTTTTATGACTAGTTAAAAGGAACCTTAGTTTTTTATAACTTGCACCATTAAACTAAAACCCTTGTAATTGTATCCTTATGAAAAAATATTCCATTAGCCCTTCGGGCGAAAAATTTGCCTTGCCAGAAAAATCTGATTATGCCGATGAATTAAAACGTATTGAATCATTGGTGATTGAAGCACGTTCGCAGGGCAAAGAAATAGTGGTGGTTATGGGCGTTGGCTTTGTGGGTGCCGTAATGGCAGCCATTGTTGCCGATACCAAAGATGCCAACGGTAACCATAGCAAATTTGTTATTGGATGCCAACGGCCAAGCGAGCGCAGCTATTGGAAGATACCTATGCTTAACCTGGGCATTTCGCCTGTAAAAGCTGAAGACCCCGAGGTTGATGTGTTGATAACCCGTTGTGTTAAAGAAAAGAAAACCCTTATTGCCACTTACAATGCCGATTGCCTTCAATTTGCCGATGTAGTGGTAGTGGATGTACAATGCGACTTTACCAAAGTTGAATTGGGGAATATGAAAACCGGTACAGCCGATATGGCCGCACTGGAAGCCACCATGCGAACCATTGGCGAGAATATTCAACCTTCTTGTTTAGTGCTTATCGAAACCACCGTTGCACCCGGTACCACCGAGTTTGTGGCTTGGCCAATTTTAAAGAAAGCATTTGCTAGCCGTGGAATTAAAGAAATTCCTTTATTATCGCATAGTTTTGAACGCGTTATGCCCGGTAAAGAATATGTATCGAGCATACGCGATTTTTGGCGGGTAGCCTCAGGTTGTAACAAAGATGCTCGTAACAAGGTGGAGACTTTTTTGCACGAAGTGCTCAATACCAAAGAATTCCCACTTACTATCATGGATAGGCCAATGGAATCGGAAACCACAAAAATTGTTGAAAACTCGTACCGTGCCACCATCCTTGCTTTCTTAAACGAATGGTCGCTGTTTGCTGAGCGCAATGGTGTTGACATTGTAAAAGTAATAAACGCCATAAAGATGCGTCCCACACACAGCAATATCATTTTTCCAGGCCCAGGCATTGGCGGCTATTGCCTGCCAAAAGATGGTGGACTCGGTTACTGGTCCTATAAACATATTCTTGGCTTTGAAGATGGCGATAAAATATTTAAAATAACACCCAATGCCATTGATATTAACGACACCCGCTCATTGCATGTAGCTGAGCTTACGCGTGATGCATTACGCAATATGGGTCGGTATATTGCTGGTTCAGAGGTACTTGTTGCTGGAGCTAGTTACAGGCAAGATGTGGGCGATACCCGCTATAGCGGAAGTGAAATGGTGGTGCGAAGGCTTACAGAAATGGGAGCTGAGATGCGTGTACATGATCCTTATGTGGATATCTGGTATGAGTTTACTACCCAAGACGAGAACGAACATTCGTGGAAGCGGTTCTTCCATAACCAAGAACATCTAAAAACGGTGGAGGTTGGCAAGGATCTTGCAAAATCGCTCGATGGTGTTGAGGCATTGATTTTGGCTGTTCCTCACACACAATATAAAAATCTTGATCCAGCTGATGTGGTAAAATGGGCTGGTGGAAAAATTGCAGTTATTGATTGCTTCGGAATCCTAACCGATGATCAGATAAAGAAATACTTTGAGCTCGGCTGCGAAGTGAAGGCCCTTGGCCGTGGCCATATTCAACGCTTAAAGCGCGAAGTGCTTGGTCTAGAATAATTTATATAATCATAATAACAAGGCTACCTATTATAAGGTGGCCTTTTTTATTTCGGTCAACTTCCAATACAAGGTGTTTTATCCTTTTTAGAACAAAAAAGGTGAGAACAGCCCAAAGGCCATTCCCACCTGCACAAATAACTGTTAGTAGTGTTTGAAGTGCGGAGTTGAGTAGATTATTTCTCTGGAGTTATGAGTGCGTCGAATCGTTTTGCTTCGGCTTTTACCTTATCGGCATTTCCATATACACAATACGCTTTTTTGGCCAAAACATCTGTAACCAGTTTGCTAAAGTTTTTGATATCAGTTGCAGTGGTAGCCAAAATCGCATCCCTATCGCGTTGCAACCAAGCAGCATCGCGCTTTGTAAAGTAATAATTAAAAGCACGTTCTCCTTTTTGCTGGTTGGTGAGGGGTGCATCCTGGGTGGCAATGGTTCCAATAATATAGCGCGTCATAGTAGGCTCATCGGCTGTAAAGCCATCTAAATAAGCTGGTAATGCATTATACACATCAAGGGTTTTGCCTAGGTTGGGGTCGCGGTAGGAGTATAAGGCAAATAATCCGCTTGAAGCCACATTACAGAAACCACCATATGCCCCGCCAATAACCCGAACCTGGGTTTGTAAGTAATCGTTTGATAGGATTTGGTTTAGTACACGCATTTTGGCATCCCAAGTATAACCCAACTGTTTAAAATCGAACCCAGCTACAACATATTGAACTGCCGATGCCGTAAGAATCCCTTCATTTTTTATGCTTGGTTCTAAATTCCAGGTGTTTTGGTTAACTGGGGCTGATTTAAATTGTTTTGCCATTTGAACAAATCCCTTTTCAAAACTGCTGAAATCGTCTTTTCCCAAAGTAGTTCCAAGCATCATGTTTTCTTTAGTAAATAACTGGTTTGAAGCTTTTTGTAAATTAGCCACAATCTCGGGACCTTTGGTTTTGAATTCTTTTAACAGACCAGTAATAAACCGGTAGTATTCAATGCCTCCAGTAATTTCTTCAAACAAGCCCTGTTGACTAAAGTATGATTCTAACCTGCCTGATGCTATTTGGAAACCATTGCTTTTTATGTTTCCATCCAATTGCGATTGATGCCGAATTAAAATTTGGTGTAAGCGTGCCGTATCGTCAAATTGGGTGGTGTTTAGTATCTCGGCAGTTAGGTTGAACAGGCTGTCTAATTGGTTATTCATGGCTTTGGCTGTAACCACAAACTTGGGCAACAGTTTTGCATCATCCATATTTTCGGTAAACGAAGTCAAGGATGTATAAAATCCCCCGGTATTAATATTCAATGATTTATCGAGCTCGGCATAGGTATGCTTGGTAGTGTTCATGCTACCCAATACATTGGTCATAAGCGAAGCCCAAGGAATCATGTCGGTAGAAAGCGCCCGCATATCGAAATAGAGATTCATATACACCACGTTATTGGTAAAATCTTCGTATTTGATCATGGGAATTCCATCGATTTGCCCTGGGGTAGCTTCATAGAACATCGCTTTTGGATCAATGTCTTTAAGGCTTAACATCGGGATGGTGGCCAAAGCTTCAGGAGTGTCTTCGCTCTTTTGAAATGCGATTAATTCATTGGTTTCATTTACAAGCGTTTCAATGGCTTTGTCATCAAGTGATGCCTTGTACGCTTTAAGTTTTTGTTCGGTTGTTACGGCCATTTCTTTATCTAAACCTGGTTTTGGAACCAGCGCAAGCAATAAGGTATGGTTGTTGTTAACCAATTGATTCTTAATAAGATCTTCGAGATAAGTACTTGTAAGCGCTTTCTTAATTTCGGCTAAAGGTTTTTCATATTCCAAACCAAGGAAGGGATTTTTAGCAAAGAATTCACCGGCTAACGAGCGGAATGCATAGGTGAGGCCTTTTTGTGCATCATTTCCTTCACGAAGGCTAAATTCGGTGCGGTTAATGGCACCTTGAATTACTTGTTTGTTTATCCCTTTGGCAATTTGTTCGTTAAGAACTTTGTAAACCAATTCTTTAAACTTGGCTTTATCCGATTCATTTGCATTTTGCACATTAATTTGGAATACATTCTGTTTAACCTTATCAACACCAGCGTAAACATCTTGTCCAATTCCAGCTTCCTGCAAAGCCAACCGTATAGGCGCCGACTCTTGGTTAACCAAGATATCAGCCAATAAATCCAAACCCATGGTTAAGGCTTCATCCGTATTTTGTCCACATACCATGCTTAAAGTCAAGTAGGTTTGGTTTTGGGTTGGCTGGCCTTCAACGGCCGGATATTCGGCACGTGCTTCCTTGGGTGCGTCAAAAGGTTTTTGGTCTTCAATGGTGAGCACTTGCCCTGTTTTGGTGTATTTTGAAAGGTAATTTTCATCAATAAACTTCAATTCCTGCTCTAAGTCAGCATCGCCATATAACACAATGTAACTGTTCTCAGGATGGTAGTGTTTTTGGTGATAGGCTTCAAAAGCTTCTTGGGTAAGTGTTGGGATAGCTTCTGGGTAACCACCCGATTCAAAGCGGTAGGCATTATCAGGAAACAACTCTCGGTACATAGCTAGGTTCAACACTCTTGAGGGATCAGAAAAAGCACCTTTCATTTCGTTGTAAACCACGCCTTTATACTCGATGGGAGCATCTTTTGAAAGCAATTCGTAATGCCAGCCTTCTTGTTTTAAAATGCGTTTATCAGTATAAATCAGCGGGTTGAAAACTGCATCGAGATACACATGCATCAAGTTGAAATAATCTTTGTTGTTCATGCTAGCTTCTGGATACATCGTAAAATCATTGCCTGTAAAAGCATTGATAAAGGTGTTGAGCGATCCCTTGCTAAGCACTTCGAACGGGCTTTTAACGGGGAAGTTTTTTGAACCATTTAGCACAGAATGCTCCAAAATGTGGGGAGTGCCACAATCCGATTCAGGGAAGGTCTTAAAGGCAATGCTGAAGGTTTTGTTTGGATCGTTCGCAGCAATCTTTAAGATTCGTGCGCCACTTTTTTCATGCTCCAGAAGGTAACAATCTGCGTTTACCTCTTTTACAAATTTCTTTTCGATTAGGCGATAACCCGTGTAGGTCTTTTCTTGCTTACATGCCGCAATACCCAATACAAGGGCAACAAGGCAAAACAAAAACGCTAGTTTGTTGAATTTTAGGTGATTGATCATAATTTTAACACTATTGGTAATATCAGGCGAAGGTACGTACTAGCAGTAAATCCACCGCAAATTTTCGATGAATTGGCTTGTTTTTTCTTTCAAATTTTATGTACCATTCCACAACCTAGGGCAGCTTGTTGAAAAATCGAGCGCTATGTAACCAATAACTCATAGCCTCGTCATAAACTTATTAACTTTGACCCCGTATCTAAGAAACCAATGCTTTTTCCAAAAAAATATTACAAGCTTTTTATTATAAGCTTTTTAGGCACACTTTTCTGGCCACTTGGCCCCTATTGTGCTCTGCCGCCTAATGCTCAAGGTAACCAAGCCAATGTTGATTGGTACAGCCCAAAAATCACAACCAATTATCTCATAAACCCACAGCCCGTATTTATGGGTTTTGGTCAGGGTAAAACCGTGATTCCGCTGAAAAGAGCTGGCCGGATTTTTATGATAGAAGCCACCATAAACAATCAAACCGGAAACCTGATTTTTGATACGGGTGCGCAAGGCTTGGTTTTAAATAAAACCTATTTTAGGGATTATGTTGTAAACGAAGAGGGTTCAGCCAATGGTATCACGGGCAAAACTTCCCAAAGTGGATGGACTTTAATTCAAAACCTATCGTTTTCAGGAATTCTGTATTCAAAGGTTCGTGCCGATATTGCTGATTTAAGACATATTGAGAATAAAAAAGGTATTAAGGTTCTTGGACTCTTGGGCTTTGGTCTGCTAAGAGACTTTGAAATAGTTATCGACCTGAAACACAGCCAACTCGAAATATGCACAGCCAATAAAACCTTGTCAGAACCTTCACAATCCAATGATTCGCTTAAGGTTAACAGCTTTATTCAAATTGAAAACCAACATCCTGTTGTAATTATTGAAGGACGCATTAAAAACAAGCAACTCCGCTTTTGCCTTGATACCGGCGCTGAAACAAATGTGCTTTGCAGCACAACATCTTCAAAAGTTTTAAACACAGTGAGCATTAAGCGGAGTTCAGCCTTATCGGGTGGAGGAGCGCAAACGGAAGAAGTGCTTTTTGGAAGCATGAACGAATTCTGGTTCAACAACAACCAAATGAATGGGATGGATGTTATAGTTACGAATCTTGATTATCTCTCGGACGCTTACGGAACGCATATTGATGGCATGCTTGGCTATAGCTTCTTAGTTAAAGGCAAGGCTTACATTAACTATACAAAAGGAACATTTGCATTTATACACTTTAATAACCTGAATGAATGAAATCATTTTTTAAACTTTTTTTGCTCATTTTGTCTTTTACGTTGGTGATTTCATCTAGGGCTCAACAACCTGTGGCCAATGCTTGTAAGCTGCATAAAGGTAAGTTAAAGATACGAATTGATACTAGATGGACTAAATTGCAGCGCGATTCTGCTAAGCAATTGTTTGGAGTTGACAGTATATTATTTGTACAACTGACTATTAATAAAAAGTTTACACATGAAAACTGGAAAATTAAGCCTTTGAATGATTTTGAATTTGAAATTGTAAAGCCTTCAAGCAAAAAACTAAAGGCCAACCCCAAAAAACAGGATGTTTTTATTTTGGATAATGATTGGTTCAACATTAGCCCTCCACCAATTAATTGGTGCGTATTTGGAGCGAATAACCTACTAAAACCAGAAGTATTTTCATATAAGGACGGAATGGCCACTTTTTATCTGCCAGAATTTCAAGATAACAAAGAAATTGTTTTGGCTGGCTCTTTCAATAATTGGAGTACGAGTGAGTTACCCATGCATAAAACCACCAAAGGATGGATAGCTGAAGTACGTTTGAAGCCTGGCCGATATACTTATAAGTACATTGTTGATGGTCGTTGGATGCCCGACCCCAATAATCTTCAAGTAGAGAACCCTGGAAACTTTGATGAGAACAGCATTGTGTTTTGCGATAATTATGTGTTTACGCTACTCGGTTACAAGAATGCACAAAAAGTAGTACTTGCCGGTAGTTTTAATAACTGGAACGAACGCGATTATACATTAAGAAAAACATCCGATGGTTGGAAATTAGCAGTTTGGTTAAAAGAAGGCAGCCACACCTATAAGTTTATTGTTGATGATGAATGGATACCCGATCCACAAAACCCACGCATAGTGAATGATGCCCAAGGTAACCAAAACTCATTAGTAGGTATTGGCGACTCTTTGGTTTTTAAGCTAAACAACTACCTCCAAAACAAACAAGTGGCCTTGGCTGGAAGCTTTAATGCATGGAATCAGAATGAGTTGTACATGGAACGCACCACAACAGGCTGGAGGATACCTTACGTTTTGGCCGCGGGAAATTATGAATACAAATTTGTGGTGGATGGAGAATGGATGCCCGATCCCGAAAACCCCTTCACAACCGGCGGCGGCGAAACAATCAATTCATTCGTAAGCTTTAAACCCAATTATGCCTTTAAACTTTCGGGATTTGCCAATGCAAAGTCAGTTGGGGTTTCAGGGAATTTCAACAACTGGGGGAATTACGCATTGCTGAAACGCAATGGCGATTGGGTTTTGCCCATTTACCTCGAACCGGGCAAAGTAACCTATAAATTTATTGTTGATGGGGAATGGATGATAGATCCAGGCAATCCTATATGGGAAGAGAACGAATATGACACTGGCAATTCGGTACTTTGGATTGAACCATAGGGCTATACTAGGTTGTTATTCTTTTAGTTAACTATAAAAATGCTTTTAACGCGCAGTAAGCAGGTTTAGGCTGATAGTTATCGTCGTACAACAAGGGGTAATCCACCCGATTATAATAACTTCTTATCCACGAATATGTATCGCATATGCCCCAAAAGGTAATGCCATATTGTTGTTTCTGTGGTAACTGCCTATAATAAAACACAATACGACCCAATAGGGTAGCTTGTTCATTAAAAAGATCGGCACTTGGTGCAGTTTTGCTTCCTTCTGGATTTACCGATATATCAAGCTCTGACAAATGGACGGAATACCCATTTTTAGAAACCAGTTGAAAAGCCTCCTTCATTGCTTCAGGCTGGGCATCCTCCAAACTCAGGTGCATTTGTAGGCCTATTCCATTAATTTTTAATCCTTTACTGCGTAGTTTAGTTAAATATTCTAACACTGCTTCAAGTTTTCTTGGGTTCGATTCAAGGTTGTAATCGTTGTAAAACAACAAGGCATTGGAGTCCACTTCTTGGGCATACTGGAATGATTTTTCGATGTATGACGCTCCCATTTTTTGGTACCAAAAGTTATCCTTTAATGAACCATCTTCGTCAAAGGCTTCATTTACAACGTCCCAAGCCTTTACCTTTCCTTTAAAATGCCTCACAATTGTTTGTATATGGTCTTTAAGCATCCTATCCCAAGCTTGTTGGTCGCCTTCAAATGCTTGCATCCATTCAGGCAATTGTTGATGCCAAACCAATGTATGCCCATGTATTCGTTTATTGTTCGCCATACAGAACCGCACCAAGCTATCTGCTTGCAACCAATTATATACCAGAGGTTCAGGGTGTAAATAGGCTGCCTTAAAGCAATTTTCGGGGGTTACGCTGTTAAATTGTTGTATTGCTAAGGCACGATAAGCGGTATCTTGGTCAAGTGCCATTACATCAATGGCGGTTCCAATTGGAAAGGAGGCATACGCGTAAAGTGCTGTTGCATCATCACAGGCTGGAAATTCATCCTTTTTACAGCCAAGCAGACATACTAAAATAAGCAGTAAACAAGCTGAGCGAAGCATACGGTTGAGCGCTTTATACAACAAGGTAGCCCATATTGGAGCGGTATTCGCTGGGTGTAAGCCCGGTAACACGTTTAAACACCCTGCTAAAATACGATTTTTCATCATAGCCCACTTCACTGCCAATTTCGGCAATGGTTTTATCAGTGTTCAACAACAACTTACGTGCTTCGGTAAGCTTCCGGGTTTCAATAATTTCTGAAACGGGTTTTCCAAATACCTGGGTACAAATGGCGTTTAAGTTCCTTACCGAAGTATTCATTTTATCAGCATAAAACTGCACACCTACGTCACGCTGGAAATTATAGTTCAAAATTTTAAGGAAGGTTTGAAAAGTAGTGGCTTGTGGGTTAGTGCTTTCAGTAAGGTTAAACCCTTCGTTGGCTTCGGTTTCAAGTTTTGATAATACGGCTCGCAGCAAATGTTTCACAACGTTGTAATCGGGCATGGGTTGCCCATATTCTTGGCGAATCATTTCGCACAATTGGTTTAGGTTGGTGGTGCAGAAGTTGCTTTGTATAGCGAAGTTTACTTTTTCAGAAAAGAATGAATAATAATGAAATCGGCTTTCGGGCAAAAATTCAGAGCGATATTTTATAACCCAACCCTGTGCATTCGGTTTTGGCACAAACTGATGAACCTTGCCCTCAGCTACATATACTATTACAGGAGCAATTAATTCATCCTTGCTCAAATCGATTTGATGTGTTATTTCACCCTCCAAAATCACCAAAAACTCCTCAAAATTATGCCGGTGCAAAGGCACAGGGTTTTGCGAAATACGCTGAGCCAATTCATTTGTAAGTTCGTAAATTTCAAATGGTCCGTTCATAAGCAATTAATCGAATAGGGTATAAAAGTAGGTAAAAACACACACAAGCCAAACGCAAACACCAAAAAATACTTAGTTTTGCCAAAACTTTCCAACACCAACCACTCAATGTCTTACAAATTATTTTTAACGCTTTCATTAGGGGCACTGATACTAATGTTAGCTACAAGTTGTACAGAGCCAAAGCTTAAGCAAGGGCCTTGGTTAGGTAGCATACTACCTGATTCAACACAACCTACCATGCCGGTGAATTTCCAGATGGACTTTTTAAAAGACTCTGTAGGAAATTTTGTTATAGATATTCGCAATGCCAATGAAAAAATAAGGGCAACCGAAATTCGTGAAACCACCGACTCGTTAATTATCTATATGCCAGTATTTAGTAGTGTAATTTGCGCTGCAAAAAGAGGTGATTCGCTTATTGGTAAATACTATCCAAAAGGTAAAACTGACAAACGTGTTTACCGCTTTTATGCTCATGCTGGGGTTACTGACCGCTATCCACACGACACACTAAAACCTATTGCAAACTTGACTGGACGCTGGAAATTTATTGAAAACCCTGGTGGTGAAGACCAAAGCATTGATGTAGCCGAATTTATGCAAGACGGAAGCAAGCTTACAGGAACCATACTAACTACCACCGGCGATTATCGCTTTTTGGAAGGAAAGGTCTCCGGCTCCACCCTTTGGCTCTCATGCTTTGATGGCGCTCATTCCATGGTTTTTAAGGCTGAAATAACCCCAGATGAACGCTTGATAAATGGCCAACTAATTGGAAGCCCTGCCTGGAAGGTGCCTTTTGAAGCCGAACGCAATGATACTATTCAACTTCCGCCTGCCGATAAACTCGTTTGGCTAAAAGAAGGTGTTAACACCCTACATTTTTCGCTACCCGACCTTACTGGGAAAATGCATAGCCCACAAGATGAACGGTTTAAAGATAAGGTTTTGATAATTCAGGTTCTAGGATCATGGTGTCCAAATTGCATGGACGAAACAAGGATGTATGTTGATTTTTATAAAAAATATCAATCAAAGGGTTTAGAAATCATAGCTTTATCATTTGAAACGAAAGACTTTGAACCTTCTGCCAAACGCATAAAGCGATTTATGGAGCATACAGGGGCAAATTATACCTTCCTGTGGGCTGGAGAAGCATCACGCGATAACCGTTCAGCCATTTTGCAAGGTGTTGAGGGCCAAATGGCTTATCCTACAACCCTATTTATGGATAAAAAAGGACAAATCAGAAAGGTAGAAACGGGCTTTAGCGGCCCGGGAACCGGAGCTTATTATGATAAACTAAGCCTTGAAACGGAAACATTTATCCAACAATTACTTGCCGAATAGCCATGAGAAAACTCTTTATATTCCTTGTACTTATAGGCATACAAGGTCTTTTTGCCCAACAGTCTAATCCTCAAGATAATACAAATCGACTTAAGTGGTTTGGGGATGCTAAACTTGGCATATTCATCCATTGGGGAATTTATTCCGTTAATGGTATTGACGAAAGTTGGTCGTTCTACAACAACTATATTGGTTATGACGACTATATGAAGCAGCTCCAAGGTTTTACGGCCTCTAACTATAAACCTGCCGATTGGGCTGAGCTTATTAAAGAAAGTGGTGCAAAGTATGCCGTTATTACAACCAAGCACCACGATGGAGTTGCCTTATGGGATACCCGATGTAATGACTTGAGCGTGGTAAAAAAAACGCCTGCGGCCCGCGATCTTATCTCTCCTTTTGTTAAGGAACTTCGTAAAGCTGGCATAAAAACGGGTCTTTATTATTCATTGCTAGACTGGTCGCATCCTGATTACCCGAACTTTACGCGTTCCCAAAAAAGATATGAAAACGATAGTCTGCGTTGGAAAAAGTTCAGGGATTTTGAATTTTGCCAGTTAAAGGAACTAAATTCGCAATTTTCACCCGATTTATATTGGTTTGATGGCGATTGGGAACAATCGGCTGAGGCTTGGGATGCTTTGGGCATACGTAAGCTTTTGTTAGATCACAATCCAAACGTTGTTATTAATTCGCGCTTGCAGGGTTATGGCGATTATGCTACTCCCGAGCAAGGCCTTCCGTTGCGCAAGCCTAAAGAACCCTATTGGGAACTTTGTATGACCATCAACGATTCATGGGGATACCAAGGAAATGATAAAGAATACAAAACACCAAACCAAATTATCAAGCTATTTACCGAATGCATTGGAATGGGCGGCAATATGCTTTTGGATATTGGCCCAATGCCGGATGGAACTATTCCACCTCAGCAGCTTGCCACTTTAAAGGAACTTGGTCGCTGGACCAAAAAACATGCTCAGGCTGTGTACGATACAAAGGCAGGCATTGCACCGGGCTTTTTTTATGGGCCAACCTCGTTGAGTGCTGATAGCAGTATTTTGTATCTATACTTGCATCACATCCCAAATGGGTCTATTGAACTGAAAGGTCTCAAAAACAAGATTAACCGAATTTGGGTAGTAGGCAATGGCACCAAACTCGATTGGAAAGTGCTTATGAAAGCTTATTGGAGTCAAACGCCGGGCATCGTTTACATTGATGTGCCCGAAAAAGTACTCGATTCTCAGGTTACAGTTATTGCAGTATTGGTTGATGGAAAGGTGCAGATGCAAGAGTAACGACGTTTCTATAATTCCCAAAATAGTTGCTGCGAGCTATGGTTGGCCTTGAATGCGCCGTCAAGCATTTTTTTGTAATTCCACCAACCTATTGTTCAAAGGCTGATTTTGGGGTACGAACCTATAGAATAAAATGTACAGAAAAAAGGCGGCTTTGCGGGCCGCCTTTGTTATATATATGGAGTGGGGAAGACTAGTACATATCTCCCATGCCGCCTGGCATACCACCTGGCATTGGCATAGCTGGTTTATCTTCCTTGTTTTCAGCAATTACGCACTCGGTAGTGAGCAACATTCCTGAAATAGAAGCAGCGTTTTCGAGGGCAACGCGTGCTACCTTAGTGGGGTCGATAACGCCAGTTTCGAATAGGTTTTCGTAGGTCTCGGTGCGGGCATTGTAACCATAGTCCTCTTTGCTTTCGCGAACCTTTTGAACAACTACAGAGCCTTCTAAACCAGCATTTTCAACAATTTGACGTAGAGGTTCTTCCAATGCCCTGATAATAATTGAGATACCAGTTGTTTCGTCGGCATTGTCGCCCTTGAGGTTACGGATTTCTTCAATAGCACGGATAAAAGCAACACCGCCACCAGGTAAGATACCTTCTTCTAAAGCAGCACGGGTAGCATTCAAAGCGTCTTCAAAGCGGTCTTTGCGTTCTTTCATTTCAACTTCGCTGGCAGCACCAACATAAATAACGGCAACACCGCCAGCTAATTTGGCCAAACGCTCTTGAAGTTTTTCTTTGTCGTAATCCGATGTTGTGGTTTTAATTTGGGCTTTAATCTGGTTGATACGGCCTTCGATTGATTTTTTATCTCCACGTCCGCTAACGATGGTAGTATTGTCTTTGTCGATGGTGATTTTTTCGGCTTGACCTAAATAAGTAAGATCAGCATCTTCCAATTTATACCCTTTTTCTTCTGAAATAACGGTACCACCACTTAAGATTGCAATGTCTTCCAACATTTCTTTGCGACGGTCGCCAAATCCTGGAGCTTTAACGGCAGCTACTTTTAACGAACCACGGAGCCTGTTCACAACCAAGGTTGCTAAAGCTTCACCTTCAAGGTCTTCGGCAATAATTACCAAAGGACGGCCTGTTTGAACAACTTTTTCTAAAACGGGAAGAAAATCTTTCATTCCACTGATTTTCTTGTCATATATCAAGATAAATGGTTCATCATAAACCACTTCCATCTTCTCGGTGTTGGTAACAAAATAAGGTGAAATGTACCCACGGTCAAACTGCATACCTTCAACCACTTTTACGTTGGTTTCAATACCTTTGGCTTCTTCAATGGTTATAACACCTTCTTTGCTAACTTTTCCCATGGCTTCGGCAATAAGTTTGCCAATGGTGCTGTCATTATTAGCTGAAACGGTAGCTACTTGTTCAATTTTTTGGATGCTGTCGCCAATTTGGCGTGTTTGTTTTTTTAGTGAAGCGACGGTAGCAGCAACTGCTTTTTCGATACCACGTTTTAGGTCCATTGGGTTAGCACCAGCGGTTACGTTGCGCAAGCCATTTACATAAATAGCTTGAGCCAAAACGGTAGCTGTGGTTGTGCCATCGCCTGCCAAATCGTTGGTTTTGGAAGCTACTTCCTTCACCATTTGGGCACCCATGTTCTCGATTTTGTCTCTTAATTCAATTTCTTTAGCCACTGTAACTCCATCTTTGGTTACCATGGGAGCACCATATGACTTTTCGATGATTACGTTGCGTCCTTTAGGACCTAGGGTTACCTTTACTGCATCAGCAAGGGCATTCACACCTTTTTTAAGGCTTTCTCTGGCTTCAAAGCCGTAAGTGATATTTTTAGATGCCATGATAGTTTATTAGTTTGATATTGATTAATACTGTTTTAGATAATTGCAAGTATATCTGATTCACGCATGATGAGGTATTCTTTTCCCTCAACATTAATTTCGGTTCCTGAGTATTTGCCATAAAGTACGAGATCGCCGGCTTTAACGGTTAGGGGCTCATCTTTTTTGCCTGTACCAACAGCCACAACGGTACCCCTTTGTGGTTTTTCTTTAGCGGTGTCAGGAATTATGATGCCGGCTGCGGTCTTTTGCTCAGCAGCGGCAGGCTCAACCAAAACGCGGTCTGCCAAAGGTTTGATACTTACATTTGCCATATCATGCTATATTTTAAGTTAGAATAATTGATTATTGTAAACGCCCCTTATCATATAATGTGCCAAAGGGTGGGAAGCTATATGCAGGACAACATATTCTGTGTAATAGTAGCCATTTTGAGGCCCACAAGCACAACTTTTTATTACAAATTATTGATTAACAATATATTGTATATAAATTTACGTAAAAAGCGAGTACAAAAAAAATGTCAGAATGGTCTGACATTCTGACATTCTTTTTAAAGGATGACCTGAAATTAGTTCTGTTCAGGAGTTTGTGTTGCTTCGTTACCGGGTGCGGGTTGGAAATCAACTGCCTGTTTAGCTTTTTCTTGTTGCGATTTTAGTATTGCGCTTTCATTATCAACCTTAGTAGCCACATTACGAGGGATTACGAAGTTGGAGAAAAGACTGAGAACCAATAATACAATAGCTAATGTCCAAGTGCTTTTTTCAAGGAAATCGGCTGTTTTGCGAACGCCCAAAAATTGGTTAGAACCAGCAAAATTTGAAGCTAGTCCTCCGCCTTTGGAGTTTTGT
>CAZKHA010000047.1:0-21999 GCA_964552325.1 uncultured Bacteroidales bacterium | reverse complement strand
AGAAATCCTGATTTATATTAACATAATCAAATAATTAGGGTGAAGGGTGAAGGGTGAAGGGTAAAGGGTAAAAGGTAAAGGGTGAAAGGTAAAGGGTGAAGCTTGCCCAACCGAAGAATGAGGGTGGGGGTAAAGGGTAAAGGGTAAAGGGTTCAAGGTGAAGCTTGCCCAACCGAAGAATGAGGGTGGGGGTTCAAGGTGAAAGGTAAAAGGTAAAAGGTAAAGGGTAAAAGGTAAAAGGTGAAGGGTGGTTTGGCTGGTTTTCGTAAAATCTAAATAGTTGATAACAACCTCTTGATTATTGTATAAATACTTAAAGCCTAACATTTGAGCTCTATAAATTGGAGTGTTATTGTTTTTCCGCAAGGACGCAAAGGCGCAAAGCATCGGTTTTGTGAGGTTCATAAATTTAGGCCTTCGAGCGAAGTAGTGCTTTTAGAAGTAAAAATTGAAGCTTAGCACAGAGCTATTGGTAATGTATCGGACAAAAAAAAGCCGAGCATCAAACCCGGCTTTCTATCCTCATAAACAACGTGCTCATAAGAGCTTTTCAATCAATGCTTCTTGCAAATGTGCCGCATCGCTAAACTTTATAAATTCGTCATTAATCTTTATGGTAGGTCCATTTTCGCATTGGCCATTGCATACACTTCCCCTAAATTCAACGCTCTCTTTTATGGAATGGTTTTGTAAAACGCTTTTGATAATCTCCAGGTTTTTTTCGTTTCCCTTTGAAAAACAACTGCGGCCTAAGCAAATACAAATTTTATGCTTTTTGTCCATCTTCACTTTTTAAATACCAAGCCTTCTAAAGAAAACATTGTATGGGCTAACTTAAACGGAAGGTAGGCATACGTCCTTTCCATTTAGGGTATCCCATAATTACATTCTCAACCTTAACTCCCAAAGGAACGGTTACAAGCATGGGCGAAAAATTCCAAATAAATGTAATGCCGGCTTCCACCATTTTATTGGCTAGGGCTTGAGCATTTAGGTGGTCGCTGCACAAGACGCCTGTTTTTATGGAGCCCTTTCGAATACATCCTTCCATTATCTCGATGGCTTTTACCTTACAACCAGGCAGATACGTGAATGGGCGAATATCACTTACTGAAAATATGGCATGTAGTTGAAAACCATATCCAGCAAACTCCCAGGTTTCGAGTAGGCGGTTGAGGTGTTCGCGTGTGCCAGCCACCACAACTTCTTCATTTGATTGATCCTTTGCATTCTGCTCAATAGCCTTATTCAATTGCTTCAAGTTGACTATTGTGTCGGGTTTCATGTCGAGTTGAAGCATATTTAAGTCGGCTATAAGCACATGGAGTTCAATAGATGAAACATTGGCTAAGGTGTCAGCCGATGCAAAAGATTGCCCTGTTGCCATTAGCATTTGCAAAGATGATACATAACGCTGCAAGCGCTTTATACTATTTAAAGGTAGCAGTACGTCGGGTTTATTATTATCTGTCTTCATTTCTGTTTTTTTTAAAGGCCCAACGATTCCCATCGCCGGGCCTCAGTAACCAAAATCTAATGATGAAAAATTTCCTCAAATTAATGAGGTGGAGATATATAGAATTAAAAATCTATTCGGGTTCCGTAGTAAACTGCCGTAAAGATTTTCTTAAAATCATCGACAGTGGTTGGCCTAGGGTTGCAGCCGGTGCAGGCATCCTCAACGGCATTTTCCGAAATCCTATCCAGGTTTGCCAAAAAGTCTTCTTCCTTAATGCCGTAATCCTTTAACGATAATGGGATAGAAAGCTGGATGTTCATTTGTTGCAACATGCTAGTGTACGCATCAATCAGTTCTAGGTCGGTATTGCCGCTTAACCCAAGGCAACGCGGTATTTCTGCTAATCGTTGTGCACAAACCTTTTTATTGTAATCAATTACATACGGCAAATAAATTGCATTGGCACAGCCATGCGGAATATGAAAAATTGCACCGGTTTTATGGGCCATGCTGTGTACAATACCTAAGAGAGCATTGCTAAACGCCATACCGGCAAGGCATTGCGCATAATGCATCTTTACTCTAGCTTCTTCATCACCATGATAAGAGTTAAGCAGATTATCTTTTATCATTTGAATGGCCTTGATAGCCAAAGGATCAGAAAAATCGCTATGGTTGCAAGCTACATAAGCCTCTGTGGCATGGGTTATTGCGTCCATTCCAGTGTGGGCCGTAAGCTGTTGGGGCATGGTCATGGCCAAAGCTGGGTCAACGATGGCAATATCAGGCGTAATCTCGAAATCGGCTAAGGGATATTTGATGCCCTTGCTATAATCGGTAATTACACTAAATGCTGTAACTTCAGTTGCAGTACCGCTTGTTGAAGGAATAGCCACAAAACGGGCTTTGTTTCGGAGTTGTGGGATATTGAACGGTTTGGCCACATCTTCAAAGCGTGCTTCGGGATGCTCATAGAATATCCACATGGCTTTGGCTGCATCAATAGGTGAACCGCCGCCTATCGAAACAATCCAATCGGGATTAAACTCGCGCATGAGAGCTGCTCCCTTCATTACGGTTTCTACAGATGGGTCTGGCTCAACACCTTCAATAAGCTTTACCTCCATTCCGGCTTCATGTAGATAATCTTCAGTCATTTGCAGGAAACCTGCTTTGCGCATGCTGCTGCCGCCGGTTACAATTACAGCTTTCGTACCTTTTAGGTTTTTGAGTTCGGCTAAAGTGTTTTCGCCGAAGTATAAATCGCGTGGTAAGGTGAATCTTGACATTGGATAAAACTTATAAAAATTTGATCCACCCTTTCCAACAAGCGTGCCACAAACTACAATATGCTGTAAATCAGCACCAAAAATCATGTGTTGTCACATGGATAAAGCGCGCTGTCCTAAAAAATTACACCGCCTCCTGTTTTGTTGTCCTAAAAAATTACACTGTAAAAAATCAGGACATTATTAGCTGGTATTTCTTTGCCTTCTGGTAAAAGGTATTTCGGCTTATGCCAAGAAATTTGGAGGCATGGGTAATGTTGCCCTCATAATGTTTGAGCGCGAGATGCATTGCTTGCTTTTCGGCTTCCTCGAAGCTTATAGGTTTTGAAGCCATGGGCCCGGCAGGGCTTTTTTCAACTGGTTCATTGTTGGCAGTCGAGCCATTTTCTACGGTGGCGATATCAGAGATTTTGCCGTCGAGCAAAACGGTTTTCTCAATAAAATTCTCTAATTCACGTATATTACCCGGCCAAGGGTGTTTCTCTATTTTTTCGTTAAGCATGGGCGAGATATAAGGTATCCGCTTAGATAGTTCAATGGATTTCTGCTTTAGGAAAAAACGGACCAGCGCTTTGATGTCTTCTTGGCGTTGTCTTAATGGAGGTATTCGAAGCGGCACAACATTAAGCCTATAATACAAATCGAGCCTAAAGCGTCCTTTTTTTACTTCTTCAGAAAGGTTTTTGTTGGTGGCTGCTATTATCCGAACATCGGTTTTTATTTCCTTGCTGCCACCAATGCGTGTAACGCATCCTTCTTGTATGGTCCTCAGCAGCTTAACCTGCATCTCGATGTGCATCTCGCCGATTTCATCCAAAAACAGTGTTCCCTTATCGGCCAATTCAAACTTTCCGGCACGTCCGCCTTTACGAGCACCCGTAAAAGCCCCGTCCTCATAACCAAACAATTCGCTTTCAATCAAGGTTGGCGAAATGGCGCCACAGTTTATGGCAACAAAAGCTGCATCGCGCCGGTTACTGGCATTGTGTATCGCTTGAGCAAAGACTTCCTTTCCCGTGCCACTCTCGCCCGTTATCAAAATTGAAGAGGGGCTTTGCGCAATTTTTCGGGCATACTGTACCAACTCTGAAATGGCTGTACTACTGCCAATTATATCGTCAAATGTAAATCGTGCATGGCTTCCCGAGTATTTATTTACCAAGTTAAGCATGCGCCTAAGTTCCCTAAAAGTCAACATATACCCCAAGATTTCCCCTTCGGGGGTATTGATGGGGTAGATATTGAGCATAAATTTTTCATTTCCATTGTTCGTTTTCAATTGGCCTTCTTCGTCCACATAGCTCTCACCTAACAAAACACGTCGCCTTATGCTATCCCAGGGTTTAAACAATTCACTAATAGGTCGGCCAATTAGTTGCATGCGCCTTATGTTCAAGTGCCTACAAGCTGTGTCGTTTACCCAGTGAATTTCGTCGTTGAGGTCGATGGCAAACACCCCAAAAACAAGGTTGTTCATAAGCGTAAAGGCGTACTGGTTCGATTCAAGGAGTTGCTTATGGATTGATATATTCTTTAAGTTGTTCTCGATGGCTTTAACAGCCGCTATAACAAGGGCAAGGGTGTGGGGATGCACCTTTTCTTGGCTTCCAGTCATGTTTAGTGAGCCAATAAGCGCTCCATCGGGGTTGTGTATAGGTGCTGCAGAGCAGGTCCATTGCCGATAAACCTCCACAAAATGTTCATTTGCCGATATTTGAATAGCTTGGTCAAGGAATAATGCCGTACCCATGGCATTGGTGCCGATGCTTTGTTCGCTCATGCATGCGCCCTCAATCATCTTTAGATTGGCGCACGCTTCTGCCACGCTACTATCGCCCATCACATGTAGTATATAACCCTTAGAATCGGTTAGAATAATTAGAAAGCCGCTGTCGGCAATGGCATCCAGCAATTGCTGTGCTATTGGCAAGGTTGTTTCAAGCAAAGCTTGGTTTTTCTTAAGCAAGGCACCCAAGGCTTGGTTTGAACCGATTTCGGACGGAAAAACCTGCGAAACAGTAATGCCTGCCTGCCTGCTGCGTTGGTGTGAAGATTCAATAATATGCCGATGATCCATGGTGCTAAAGCTATTAAGAATGCCCAAAAGTTTCGGGCGTTCAAAATTAGGACATTTTTAAAAAATGTGCGCGTTAAATTTTAGGACAGACGGGGAATAGCCAAAAAACATCACTGATAACCGCTTTGGTTAACGAATGCGCGCGGTAAATGCTTGGGGTTAAATACCGATTCATTAAACACTGATTAACAATAAACTAACAAGGTTTTAATGGTGGTCAAGCACCTAATCATAATGCAATCCGTTTGCTGGTTATAAACAAAGACATAAAGTTAGGTGCGTACTAAGGTTTGCCTAAAAAATCAGGGTGATTATCAGCAATTGCTAATTGAAGTTAGGTGAATTGCTCGCCCCGGCTTTTTAGGATTACCGGCTTCTAGCTGTTCATATATGCAAGTATGCGTTGGCAATTTGATTGGTCTAACTTATTGCCTATGCGTTGGCAACCATGTTAATGGCGATATTTACATACGTTGGTTTTAGCCAACAGATTCAAAAAAAAGCAACAAACAACCCTTACGGCCTCGTTCGCGAGGGTCTATTTGGGTTTGGTTTAGGCCGTGCGCTTGATCGCCGCATGGGCCCGCCTTGCGAGCGTTTCGATGGATTATAGGCCGGCGTGGCACCAAGTTCCTCTGGAATCCGATCCTTGTACACCGTTGTGCCAAGCATGTCTTCAATGGCGGCAAACTTACGTTGCTCGTCCTCCCCGATAAGGGTAAGGGCTACCCCATCGCTTTGGGCACGAGCTGTGCGTCCAATCCGATGGATGTAATCTTCGCCATCGTTGGGCACATCAAAATTAACAATCAGGTCAATATCTTCTATATCAATGCCCCTGGAGAGTATGTCAGTTGCTACCAAAATCGAGATTTTCCGGCTTCTAAATTTATTCAAGACTTCCTCGCGTTCGGTTTGTTCCAAATCAGAATGGATTTCTTCTGAAGAGAAGCCTCTGCGCTTGAGTTCTCGGTTCAAATCTTTGGCTTTTATCTTGCGTGAACAAAAAATCAGCGTGCTGCGAAGCTTGTTACGTTCGAGCAGTTGTGCAATAAAAGGAATCTTTTGTTTCTCGTAAACAACGTAAGCGGCTTGTAAAACACGCTCAGCTGGTTTTGAAACGGCAATATCAACTTTAACTGGATCGCGTAATAGTTTGCCGGCCATTTCCCGAATTTTGCTTGGCATCGTTGCCGAAAACAAGAGGTTCTGCCGCTCTTTTGGCAAGAATGAAACCATTCTCATGATATCATCATAAAAACCCATGTCAAGCATACGGTCAGCTTCGTCAAGAATGAGATACCGAAGTCCCTCAAGGTTAACATAACCCATATTAAGGTGCGAAAGCATGCGGCCCGGTGTACAAACTACCAAATCGGCTCCCTCCATAAGTGCTTGTTTTTCACGTGTAAACACAGCTCCATCGCTTCCACCATACACGGCCACGGATGTTACTTTTGCAAAGTACGACAAGCCCTCCATTTGTTGATCAATCTGCACAGCTAATTCGCGTGTGGGAACAATTACCAAGGCTTTGACGGTTTTGTGTTCGGGTTCGGTAATCATACGGTGGATAAGCGGTAACAAAAATGCTGCAGTTTTTCCAGTTCCGGTTTGTGCAGAGGCCAGCAAGTCACGGCCTTGCAATATGGCAGGTATGGCCAACTCTTGCACCGGAGTAGCTTCTTGATAACCCAAGGCATCGATTCCTTCGAGTACTTGAGGGTGCAGATTGAATTCAGTAAATTTCATGTTGCAGCATTGCATTTCGCGGCTTAATTCAACACGAATTAAGAGAATATGCAAAGTGCAAAGGTAGTCTATTCCAACATATAATACATTAAGGCGAGCAAACCGGTTAGGCTAGGGGATTGTATAAGTTGGGACAGGCCCATAAAATTAAGTCTTGTCACGTGATGAATTCGTGTAACTTCTTTTGTTCGTTTTCGTACAATGTTTCATATCTTTGAACCCTCATTTTAGTACTAATCATCCATTTACGTCGATTATGGAAAAAATTCAAGCCAAAATTCTGGTAGTTGATGATGACCTTGATGTTTTGTTGGCTGCAAAACTCTTTCTAAAACAGCACTTTATGGTTGTTCATTCGGAATCAATTCCCGATAACATACCCAACTTGCTCAAAAATGAGAACTACGATGTAATCTTGCTCGACATGAATTTTTCGCGTGATGCCACAAGTGGTAAGGAAGGCTTCCACTGGCTGAACGTTATCTTGGAGATTGACCCCGCTGCCGTGGTAATTTTTATTACAGGATATGGCGATATAGAACTTGCCGTGCAGGGCATAAAAGAAGGTGCTACCAACTTTTTGCTAAAGCCATGGGACAACAAAAAGCTATTGGCTACCATCTCTGCCAACCTGCAATTACGCGAGTCGAAAAAGGAACTGGAAGATCTCCGTTCCAAAAAAAAAATCATAGTAGCTGACCAAGATCAAGGATTCCAGCATCTTATAGGGCAATCGGGGGCTATGCAAAAGGTAATGGCCACCGTTAATAAAGTTGCTGTAACCGATGCCAATGTGCTTGTACTTGGCGAGAATGGTACAGGCAAAGAGTTGTTGGCTCGTGCCATACATCGCGCTTCGAAACGCAAAAATGAAATTTTTATTAGTGTTGACTTGGGGGCCATAAGCGAAACACTGTTTGAAAGTGAGCTGTTTGGGTTTAAAAAAGGAGCCTTTACCGATGCCAAGGAAGATCGTGCTGGGCGTTTTGAAGCGGCCAACAAAGGCACCATTTTCTTGGATGAAATTGGAAACCTATCATTTCCCTTACAATCGAAATTGTTAAGTGTGTTGCAAAACCGCAAGGTAGTACGCTTGGGCACTAATCGCGAGATACCTATTGATGTGCGCGTTATTTGTGCTACCAATATGCCCTTGTATCAAATGGTTAATGATGGCAAATTCCGTCAGGATTTGCTCTACCGCATCAATACGGTCGAAATTCAAGTGCCACCCTTACGCGACCGGGTTGAAGACCTTCCCTTGCTTGCCGAACATTTTCTTAATATCTACAGCAAAAAATATAAAATGCCACTTAAACGCCTGAATGCCATGACTATTAAGCGGCTCGAGAAGCACAATTGGCCCGGGAACATACGTGAGTTGCAACATGCCGTTGAACGTGCTGTAATATTAAGTGAATCAAATATTTTACAACCCTCCGACTTCTTCCTATCTCCTGCCGACGAAGAACGCAGTACCGAGATTATTGGCGGGAACATGAACCTTGAAGAAACTGAAAAAATGCTCATTCGCAAGGTAATAGATAAACATGGCGGGAATATAAGCAAAGCAGCCAAAGAATTAGGGCTAACTCGGGCATCGCTCTACCGCAGAATCGAAAAATATGGGCTTTAAAGGCTTCAGGATAGGGGTAGTTATACGCGTTTTGCTGTTGCAAGCAGCCATGGTGGCTTGTGCCTGGTTAATTAGCAGCCATCAATTCTGGTTTAGTGGCTTGGTGTTGGCCTTGTTAATTGTGGGTCAAGTGGTTGAACTTATTGCCTACGTTGAGCGCACAAACCACCATATAACCCAATTTCTTGAGAGCATCCGGCATTCCGACTTTTCAACATCCTTTGCCAGCAAAGGCTTAGGCCGTAGCTTTGAACGGCTTACCT
Organism: uncultured Bacteroidales bacterium; assembly: GCA_964552325.1. GTDB lineage: Bacteria > Bacteroidota > Bacteroidia > Bacteroidales > TTA-H9 > CAZKCK01. Next base: position 13,523 of record CAZKHA010000047.1, on the reverse strand, counting down.
TAGCTTTTAATGAGGTGATAAGCGAGTTTAAGAAAAACAGGGCTGAAAAAGAAGAACACTTTAATTACTTGCAGACTGTTGTACAACATGTTAGCATTGGCATTCTAGCCTTTCGTAAAGATGGCAAGGTAGATATGTTTAACAACGCCGTAAAACGTTTGCTGAGCCTAAATACCTTGAGGGATGTTTCGGAACTTGAACGCATAAAACATGGCTTACCAGAAATCCTTTTAAAACTACGGGCTGGAGATAGCATGATAATCAAGCTCTTTGTTGGCGATGAGCTTTTGCAATTGTTGGTGCGTGCTACCGAATTTAGGTTGCGCAACGAAGACTATACGCTGGTTTCGTTACAAAACATCCATGCTGAATTAGAAGAAAAAGAAATTGAATCGTGGCAGAAAATGATACGCGTGCTTACACACGAAATCATGAATTCGATAACCCCTATCTCGTCGTTGGCAGCTACCGTAACCGAGATGATGTACGATGAAGAAACGCAGCAATCAAAGGTAAATCAGTTAGATAAGGACGATATTGACAATATTCAAGATGCTTTAAAAACCATAATTAGCCGCAGCCAGGGCTTGCTAAGCTTTGTAGAGCTTTACCGCAATTTGACCCGAATTCCTAAGCCAAACTTTAGGTACTTTGGTGTTGAAGAGCTATTTAATAGAGCCATACGTCTTATGCAACCAAAACTTGAGGAAGCGGGCATAAAAATAAAGACACATGTTGAGCCCTCGGGCCTGATGCTTACAGCTGATCCCGATTTGGTGGATCAAGTGCTTATTAATCTCATTCTAAATGCATCAGATGCTTTAAAAAACAGGGAAGGAGCAAGGATTCAATTAAACGCTTTTCCGAACAAAAATGGCAGGGTTGTAATTGAAGTTCAAGATAATGGGCCAGGTATAAAACCGGATATCATGGATAAAATATTCATGCCTTTTTTCACTTCAAAAAAAGATGGTTCGGGTATTGGGCTTAGTCTTTCACGGCAAATAATGCACCTCCACAAAGGCACAATAAGCGTTAAATCGTGGCCCGATGAAGGTGCGCTTTTTACTCTAACTTTTTAATGTACAATAGGTTACTTTGTACCTATTAAATGTTTCCTTATTGCTGCCAACAACGTAGGAGTTGAAATTGGTTTGGTCAAGTAATCGTTGCAACCAGCTTCTATGGCTTTGGTACGTTCTCCGGTTTGGCAATAAGCAGTTTGGGCAATTATAATAACATCTTTGTTAAAACTCCTAATTTGGCGTGTAGCCTCATATCCATTCATGCCAGCCATTTTTATATCCATAAGGATTAAATCAATGCCAGGGGTTTGTTTGCAAATTTCTATTGCCTCGTCTGCCGAATGCGCGTGCAGCAGTTTATAGTTGGTTTTTCGTAAGGCTGCATCGAAAAACTTCTCCGAAATGGGTTCATCTTCCACAATTAAAATACAGGCGGCTGTGCCAACGTTTTCAACGTGATGCTGTTCGCCAATAAATGCTTCGAGCTCCTGTGCATTTCCTTTAGTGGGCAAGTGTACTATAAATTTACTTCCAACACCTTCTTGGCTCTCAAGGGTTATGGATCCTCCTAGCATTTCTACAAAAGCTCGAGAAATAGTTAGTCCTAAGCCTGAGCCCTCCAACGCCATTTTGTCGGCAATATCGGCTTGAACAAAGCGATCAAAAATGGCGTTTTGCCTGTCTTTAGGGATGCCAATGCCCGTATCGGTAACATAAAGTTGCAATTGGTTTTTAACGAATTCATAGCCAAAACTTACGGAGCCATTTAGTGTGTATTTGATGGCGTTCTTAACCAAATTGGTTACAATGGCATTAAACTTATCTTGGTCGGTATAAAACAAGGCTTTGTCGTCGGGCAAGGTTAAGTTGGCGGATAGTTTTAATCCCTTGGCCTTGGCCTCGGGCATAAAAAACTGCAAAATAAATGAAAGCTGTTGGTTTATATTCACCTGGCTAATGGTGGTATCCATCTGGCCTGCTTCTATCTTCGATATATCAATTATATCGTTTATGGTTCGCAGCATTCGCCTCCCACTCTTTTCTATCATTTGGATATAGAGCTCTTGGTCCTGTATGGTGTTTTCCGGATCTTTAAGTAAATCGGTAAATCCCAGGATTCCATTCATAGGTGTGCGTATTTCGTGGCTCATATTGGCCAAAAAAGCAGATTTTAGGCGGTCGTTTTCTTCAGCTTTCATGCGGGCCGCAATCAGTTCAATTTGGGTTTTCTTTAATAAACTGATGTCAAAAAACGAACCTAAAACCCCTATTATCTCACCCTTGATGTTTCGCAAGGGGGTTTTGCCGGTTAACAACGAAATGGTGGATCCATCATGTCTTACCAGCGGCTCTTCGATGTTTAATTTGGCAACTCCAGAATTAATTACCTCCAAATCATCCAATTGATAGGCTTGAGCGTTCTCGTGCCAGCATAATTCATCGTCACTTTTTCCAATAATTTCTCTCGGGTTATTAAAGCCTGCGTTTTCTGCAAAACTCTTATTACAACCCTGGTATATAAGTGATAAATCTTTCCAAAACACCCCAACCGGCATCGTATTAATAATTCTATCCAAGAAATGCTTTGACTCCTCCAGTGCTAATTCAGATTGCTTTTTGAATGTTATATCCCTAAAGTTGATTACAATCCCATTAACATAGGGATTTAAAAACATATTACTAAATGTGCTTTCTATCCAAATCCATGTATTATCCTTCCGAAGAAACCGATACTGTAGCGTTGGCTTATAATCAGGGTTTTGGAGCAATTGACCGAGTTCTTGTAAAACCATCGGTAAATCATCGGGATGTGTTTTCTCGTTTGGGATAACATAAGATACATCTGCTGCTTCATAGCCAAACATTCGGATGGCTGAGGGGCTAAAATACTTGAATCGTGAGCTTTGGTCTAAAACAACAATGCCATCTGGTGCATTATCAATAATGGATTGATAGTACTGGCCTATTTCAAATACTTTGCTTTCTGCTAAAACCCTGTCGGTAACATTCTGTGTGGTGCCATGCATACGGATAGGATTTCCCTCGGCATCTACAATAACTTCGCCTTCATCATGTAAGTAACGTGTTTGATTATCAGGGGTCAAAATCCTATAATCAATACTATAGGGCTTTAATAGCGCTTTTGCTTCTTCGATAGCAGCCGTAACGCGGGCATATTCCTCTGCCGGAAATATCGACTCTATAACCATGGGGGTTAAAGCCTGGGAAGGTTCAACACAAAGCAATGGAAACATTTGATCTGACCAATGCAGCTCGCCTGTTAGTAAATCCTTTTCCCAGCTACCAATCTGAGCAACACGTTGTGCCCTAACCAGCCTGCTATTACTTAGTTTGATTGCATCCTGCCAACGCTTTTTCGCGGTGATAACATCAAAAAGCACGATAAAATGCTCTTTATCGGCAGCATAAATCGAATAATCAACCCAACTTTCCAGCGCTTTTATGTAATACTCAAATCGTTCGGCTTTACCAGTTTCCAATATCTTCGCTATGCGTTTAAATACCTCAGAATCAGTTTCAAAGACACTGGGTATAAATCTCTTCATGCTCTTGCCTTTAACGTTTGAAAACTTGGTTTGATGTTCAAACGATTTGTTTACTTCCACCAAAATGACATCAACAGGCTCATTATCCCGAAAAACCATTTTGCATAATGCAAAACCATTTAACATGTGCTGAAACAACGAATGATATTTCTGTTCTCCAGAAAAGGCAATGTCTCGGGCGTTTTTAAGTGCATTCTTTTGGCTTACAAAATCCCCGAATAAAAACCCAATATCTTTAAATTCGCCTTTACAATTTTGCAAAAGGCTGATGTCGTTAACATGTTCTTCTTCAAGTATTTTCATTATGAGACTTAACGGATAGTTTACTAACCTCCTAAAAGATATAAACATAAATAAAAATATCAACAAGAAAGCAACAACAAATGTCAGCAAACCATAAATAGCCAAGTTTTTGAACAATGAAAACGAGTTTGCTTTTCTGCTAAACGTTAAATATCCGGCGGTTGATCCATCATAATTTTGCAAGGCATGTGTGGTAAAAATATTGGTTTCGGGCTCTGATGAGCTGTTTTCAACTGTTGTTGAAACGCTAATAACCGTATTTGTTAGTACGCCCAATTCATGTAAAACAGTATCATCCCATCGTTTTACGATACATAAAAACCCTTGTGGCCGAGTTGTTTTGTGTTCGGGATCATGATCAGGATGAACCGTTGCCGAACTCACCTCAAAAAGTTCGTTGTTGTTTATTACAAACCAATTCATGAATCGTTTTTGGTAAAGTGCATCAAATACCTGGTTGGTAAAAAAGTGATTTAATGTGGCCGATGTCTTTGCTTCATAAACCAGACTTCTATTTGTATCGAAAACGGCCACATAATTTACATGAAACGAGTTGATTATGGTGGCAATATTGTTTTCTAACCAAAACGAATCGGGTTTATGGATGTTGCTAATAAGTTCTCCATAATAGGTATAGTCGAAAACAACTTGTTGTGTTACAGCTGTTTTTATTTGGATAAGTGCTGCAACTTCGTTGTTAAGTTGCGCCTCTGTAGCGTCAATAAATAGCTGCTCTTGTTTGTTTTCAATCACCAAAAACAATACAATCAATAAGGTGAAGATCAAACCTGTTGTTATAAACACCCGAATCATTCGGGCATAAATACTTCTGTTCATTTGCTTGGGAGTAAAGCCCGTTTTTGTATCCATACCATCTTTGAATTCAAAGATTCTACATTGAATTTACATATTCATTTCTAACGAGCCATAGGGGCTAAATACAGCACATTAACAGAAGTTAACCTTCATACCACCCATTACACAACCATTTTTTGAAACAAACTCGTTGTGGCGGGTTTTATGCAATTTCATTATCCAACATCCCATTGCAGCGCTAAAAAAGATAGCAACACAAATTTACTGAAATTTTATGGGTTTGATGCTTCGAGGGTAAAAGTTAATACAGCAGCGTATTTGGCGGCGAGCCCTAACCTTGTTCTATGGAATGGCTAAAGTCTTTTTTTTGCCCATAAGACGGGTGTTGAAAGCCATGCCTCCAAAAAAAAGCCATCATTAATAAGCAATTCATGCTATTAACAATGGCCTTAAGAGAGCGACCTTTATAAGTTGTTGAAAGTCTTAAAATACAATTTTACAAGCCGATAAGCCTCCGCTAGTTGAAATCCGTAACACATAAACACCTGCCTTTGGCCATTCGCCATGAATTAAATCCGAAAGGGCAATCCGGATGTGTCCTGCCGGCATTTTCTTGCTTGTCTCTGAAAGAATGTTATGCCCAGTTGGGTCGACCAAGCTTATTTGTACCAAGCCAAAAGAGGGGTTGTTAAATGACACCACACTTACGGATGATGCGGGATTAGGGGCAATTTGAAGTTGGTTAGGATTGTTGTGGTGATTTATGCCACCCAGAATAAACAGAAAATCAAGGTGGTGGTTACCGCTTCCAATAGTCGTATCAGAAGGGATTGTAAAACCACCAAACAGACCTGTTCCGGAATACTGGCCATAAAGCACCTGTTCAAACACCAACGAATCGGATGTAATTGTACCTGTAAGCAAACCTTCGGGTCCAGTTATGTTTACTTCAACCTGGTAAACTGCTGAATTATACTGATCTCTTGCTCGTACAACAAGATCGGTGCGTATAACCTGCAACGTAAAATCTACATTGGCTGTTGTTTGTTGCGATTGTACAGCCACGCCTGTTATGGTTTGCGAAGTGGTGTAGCCATGCGATGCCGTTACATCCCATGTTCCTGATGGAACTTCCAATGAATAATTGCCGCTTGCATCAGGATGAGCATTATATGTACCAGCATTTACCACTACGTCAGTGACATTAATAAAGCCTTCGGTTATATTTATGTGGCCTGTAATGGTTCCAATTGCTGCCAACGGATTCAACTGAAAGTTCACATTCAAGGTAGTTTGGCCACCAATTACAGGCACACCTACTTGAATTTGATTGCTGTATCCTGTTAGGCTAGCAATAACGTCATAATTTCCAATGGGCAATTCGAGCGTGTAATACCCCGAAGCATTCGGGTTGGTGGTATATCCACCCGCACTAACTACCGCTTGAGTAACGTCGCCTGTGCCACCGTTTAGTGTTACGGTTCCTTCTAAAAAGCCAGTGGTTGGCGCCAGGCTCAGATCAAAGTCGATATTCGAGGTAGTTTGATTATTAAGCACCACCACGTTGTTTACGGTTCCTGGGATATAGGCCGTTAGAGTAGCCGTAACATCGTAGGTGCCTGGGCTAATGCTTAGGGAATAGTTTCCAGAGGCATCGGGGTGGGTTGTTACCGACCCCGCTTGCACCGTAACCATGGTTACCAATCCCGAACCATTTACAAGGGTAACGTTGCCGGTAATATATCCCAAAGGAATGGGTGTAAGGGTAAGGTTAACATTAGCCGTGGTTTGATTTGCCAACACCACAACATTGGCTTGCGAGGCTGGTGTGTAGCCTGCTAACGAGGCCGTTACTGTATAGGTGCCTGTGGGCATATTCATTGAATAATACCCTGTTGCATCAGGATGCGTGGTGGCGGAACCTGCTTGAACCAACACCTGAGTTATGTTGCCTCCTCCCCCATTTAACGTAATTGTTCCCGAAATTGTGCCTGACGAAACAGGTCCAAGCGTACCTCCCAACGATATGTTTTGTGCATAGATGTCACTCGTACCACTCCTGGTGTCTTCCCAGGTTAAAATCCATTGGTTATTGGTAAGATCCGAGATTTCGGTGTGAATCTTTTGCGAATTCACCGAACAAATAGTGGTTACGGAAGGCGTCCAAACCATTCCTCCCGTTGTGGATATCCGCATGGCTTTTAGCTGGGTGTTGATGCTGGTTAAGTATTCTTCGTAAAAAAGCACCATGTCGGTTGCTGTTTTTTTCAGGGCCATTGGATAAACATCGGTTGCTGATACCGGAATAAACGACATTCCTGCGTTCGTCCATTGCAGTGCACCTGTTGAAGAAATTTTCTGCCCAAACAATCCCCATTGGTTTTGGTTTCCGTTTATCTCATTCCAAAATACATATACATCGGTTGATCCCGTGGGTTGTGCCATAACCGGATACCAATGGTTCATTCCTGGAGTAGTACAAACCTCTACCCCATTGGCCGCAAACAACACGGTTCCTGTTGAATTAACATGTTGTACCCAAGAACTTGCAAACATATTGTTATCACGGTCATCGTCCCAAGCAATGTAAGCCCCATCATTATCATCTTTTATAAAGGGCAGAATTTGGGTTTGGGCCGAGATTCCTCCTGCATTTGAAATGGTGGCGGGGCTCGCCCAAACAGCAGTGCCTGCAGCATTGTACCGTTGTAAAAACACGTGCCTTGTTGGCGACCAGCCAGGGCCGCTATCGTTGTAGTATTTCATGTAGAAATCGTCGGTACCAACAGCTATCATTTGAGGCCATGACAAGGTATTGGCTGAGCTGAGGGTTATTCCGTTGGAGCCCCATTGCAGCACACCCGTTGGCGAAACTTTCTGCATGATGATAACGGCATCTGACATCCATGCACAAACAATATTGCCGGCAGTGGTAGCAATTACCTTGGGTGCAGCATTAAAAGAGGAATTGTTAGATAACGCAATGCCATTGGCACCCCAAACAAAAGTACCTGAAGGCGAAATTCGATACGCGTAAACGTTGGTGTTTCCGTTTCGGATATCATTAAAGGTTAAAATGGCATGGTTTGATGGGTCGGCGGTCATGTCCCAATCGGTTAGCCATGTTTCTTGTGGGTTGGCGCTCACTAAGATTCCATTAGCTGCCCATTGAATGTTTCCTTGGCTATCAAGGCGTTGTAATCGAACGTCGTAATTGCCTGCATTATTCGAAAAATATCCAATGTAGATATCGCCATTTGGGCAAACAGCAACTTTTGGAATTGCTTGCTCTCCCGTTAAATTGCAAATGATGTTATTAACGGCTGCATTTGTGCTCCATTGCCCAAAGGAGCTTATAGTCAATAAAAAAGCTACAAGCATAAGACTTAAACGTATCTTCATTTTATAGTGTGTTAAGTTGGATTATTTGGTTAATTTGCGTCTTCTTTGCTCTGTTTCAATTAGCCTGAGCTCACGCCCTGTTTGTCCTGCTACCGAAGTGTTTTCTTCGGCCCTTCGGCTAAGATAGGGTACAACATGCTTTACGGGCCCATAGGGTACATATTTGGCAACATTAAACCCCGCGTTGGCTAAGTTAAAGCTAATATGGTCGCTCATTCCATAAAGTTGTGAAAACCATATCCTTTTATCATCCTTGGCGATTGCATTCTGCTGCATAAGTTGAACCAAATGCATACAGCTGTTTTCGTTATGCGTACCGCAGAAAACCGAAATACTGCCTAAATTTTGTGCGCAATAGGTTAAGGCTGCATCAAAATCGCGATCGGTGCTGGCCTTATCGGGTTGTATGGGTGATGGATAATTCATTTTGAGTGCCCGTTCTCGTTCTTTTTCCATGTAAGCGCCACGTACAAATTTAACCCCTAAAACGAATTTGCCGTTAAGGGCGCGTTGGTGGGCCGCTTGCAAATAAGCGAGCCTATCATGTCGATACATTTGCAAGGTATTGAAAACAATTGCCTTTTCCGTATTGAATGTTTGCATCATTGCTTCAACTGTTGCGTCTATAGCGGGCTGGTACCAACTATCTTCGGCGTCAATCAAAATAGGAACATTGGCATTGGAGGCAGCTTGGCACAATTGCAAAACCCGCTGTCTAAATTTTTTGTTATCATCTTGTTCTTGAACAGATAGGGCCAAGCCTAGCGATTCTTTTTCAAGGGATGATGGATTACCAAATGCCGTAGGTTTAAACACCGCGAATGGAATATTCGGGTTTTCGCCCGCATTTTTGATTGACCGCAGGGTTTCGCTTAATGCTTTCTCTATTTCTGCCTCCTCATGGCCGCCCTCAACCGAATAATCTAGAATAGCTTTAACATTTGATTGTGCCAATATATTAACAACCGGCTGGCATTGTGGCAGTGTTTCTCCGCCCACAAAATGGCTATATATTGTTGGCTTTATTATCCAATTAACTGGCATGCTGGCCTTTATAGCCCAATTTGTTAGGGCATTTCCGGTTTTTACCAATGTAGGGCTCGCTAGTGTTTTAAAAAGCAGCCAAGCGCGTCGCAAATCGCTATCTGAACGACTGGCAAAGGCAATTTTTGTGTTGTTGAAATCCATGAATTTATTCTTAATAGCATTACAAACGTACATTATTTTTGTGAGAGTGGGTGCCGTACAAATTAGATAGTTTCAAAATAACTGGGCCTTGGTTTTGGTTCTTCATAAAACCAGTAATTTTGCTGTGAAATTTGTAACACTGTTTTTGCATTAACACCAAATCAAACCAACCCTAACTATGTACAAAATTGAAAACCATCCAATTCTCGAGATTCCTCAAAATGATGATATAACGTTTTCGTTTAATGGTCAGACCATCAAGGGCGAAAAAGGCTTTACCATAGCAGCGGCCTTGCATCAGGCAGGTTTTCCGGTTCACAGCCACAGCCTGCGCAATCGCGAACGGAGCTTGGAATGTGGTATAGGAAAATGCGGGGCTTGTGAAATGCTGGTTGATGGCCAAATAAAGCGTATCTGCATCACCAAAGTAGATAACATACACGAAGTAAAGGAAATACCCCACGACTATAACCCGGGCATTAGCCCCTATAAAAAACAGGATGCCATTGATGTGTATAAAACCGATGTGGTGATAATTGGTGCGGGACCTGCTGGCCTTGCCGTTCGCGAACTGCTCAACCAGTTTGGCGTTGATAACATTGTGGTTGATAACAATGATAAGATTGGCGGCCAATTTCTTATGCAAACCCACCAGTTTTTCTTCTTCGAAAAAGAAAAGAAATTTGGGGGTATGCGTGGCTTCGATATTGCTAAAACCTTAGCCGGCGAAAGCCTTGATGGAATTTTCCTGAATTCAACCGTTTGGGATATCTTAGAAGGCAATCGCCTGGCAATTAAAAACATTGAAACAGAAACGGTCTATTACATTGATTGTGAGTATTTGGTAATAGCCACTGGGGCTGTCCCTTTTATGCCCACTTTTGAGAACGATGACGTGCCTGGTGTTTATACAGCAGCGGTAGTTCAAAAAATGATGAACAATGAGTTTACGCTGCTCGGCAAAAATGTGCTAACCGTTGGCGCCGGAAACATTGGTTACCTAACATCCTATCAATTAATGCAAGCAGGTGCCAATGTAAAAGCCATTATCGAAGCTCAACCAAAAGAAGGCGGATTCCCTGTACAAGCAAACCGGGTACGTCGGCTTGGAATACCCATCCTAACATCTCATATATTGCTTAAGGCAATACCTAATGCGGCCAACGATGGGGTAATCGGTGCGGTAATTGCCAAATGCGAAAACTTTAAACCCATTCCAGGAACCGAAACCGTTATAGAAGGGATTGATGCCATTAATATTTGTACAGGCTTGGTGCCTGATGATCAATTGCTTATTAAAGGTAATGAAATCTTTGGCCGAAAATGCTTTGGGGCTGGCGATGCTATACGCATAGGCGAGGGCACAAGTGCGGTTTTGCGTGGTAAACAGGTTGCTTACGAAATACTTATGGAAATGGGTGTACGGGTGAAATATGAAGAATACCTTGCCATTTCAAAAGAATATATTGATTCACAACAACATCCAACAAGAATAATTGACGAACCATTCCGCCCAACCAGTCAACGTATTGAAGCTAAAGGCTTTGTACAAATTGATTGCCTTTACGGTTTTGCCTGCAATCCATGTGAATTTGCCTGTCCACATGGCGCAATAACCAAAACATCCACAAGTACCGTCCCGCGTATTGACTTCGACAAATGCATTGGCTGCATGGACTGCGTGTATCAATGCCCTGGTTTAGCCATTTTTGGATACAACGTAAAAAAAGACTGGCTGTTTTTGCCCATTGAATACGAAGCTGCCGAGGGTGCTGAAGTTTTCTTGGTGGATAATTCTGGGAAAATCCTAGGGGATGGTAACATTGAAAAGATTTTGCGCAAACCCAATAAAACACATATAGCACGTGTTAAAAGCCTATCATTGCATGGCGAAGACTTGCTAAAAGCCCGCGGCTTTATCATCAAGGACCGTTATCCGGAGCCATTTGAGTTGTTACCTGCCGATCAAGAAATTGCATCAGAAACGTACGTATGTCATTGCGATGATGTTAAGATGGATGAAATTCTGGCTATTGTGGGAGAACGCAAGTTTATATCGGTTGACGAAATAAAACACACCACTCGGTTAGGAATGGGTGCATGTAGGGGTAAGCGTTGCATCCCTCGCCTCAAGCAAAAAATCCGTGACTTTGGAGTTTCGGTGGTTGGTGAGGCTACCCCTCGCGGGCCACTTTCAAACCAATTGACCTTGGGCGAACTCTATCCCAGGCCCGTTCATGAAAATATTATAGCCAGCAAGCACAAAAATACGCCTAAAATTGTACAGGTTGAATCGTTGGTTGCGGGAGGTGGCATCGGAGGAAGTGCGTTGTTCCGTTACTTGGCAGAAGCCGGCAAAAAACCTGTTTTAATAAACTGGGGGCGTGGGGCTTCGTGGAGAAATATTGCAGGCGGCAGGCCAAACTTCAGCGTTCCCGAATTATCGGAAATAGCCACAAGGAACCTCGAGATTTTCAAGGAATTGCAAAACATCCGGAACATCGATTACCGCCCTATCAACTATGTAACCTTTGCTCATGACGAAGCCATGTACAAAGCATTGGAAGCCTCGATGGCTTGGTCGGATGCAGAGATGATTGAGCCCGCCGACTTTAAAAAACATGTTTCGCCCTATTTTAACCCCAACCTAAAAACCTATCAAGCCGCCTTGGTTACCCATAATTGCTGGCAGGCGACGCCCGGAAGGGTTGTTGATTTAATCAGGCAAATAGGAGTAACCAACGGAGGAACAATCCTTGAGGACTGCAAATTGATTGACCTTAAAAAAGATGGAAATACTTATAAGGTATTGGTTCAAGATCATGATAAGCAGTATGTAGAATATCAAACTTCTGTTTTCATCAATGCTTTAGGGCCTGATGGTGGCCATTATGCCAAGCTATTAGGAATTGAAACCGGTCAGTATGCTGTTAAACACCAAGCGTTTATTACACGCCGATTGCCAATGTTAGGGCCGAATGGAACTCCCTTGCCCATGCTAATCGACCGCAGGCATTACAAGGGCTTCGTGGCAGTTTATGGTCAGCAATTGGCCGAAACGGGTCAAATTATTGGTTGTGCTTCGCCGGCTGTAGATCCTGCCGAGACGTTTAAAAACCTTAAAATTAACTCTAAAGAATTCTTAGAGATCTCATCCGAAATTTTTGTTGATTGGTTACCTGAGCTTTCATCCGTGGGGTTCCAAGCTGTTTGGGCTGGTTATTATGTTGAGCCAAGAATGATTTTGGATACCGAGCTTGGTTTGTTTATTGGTTTACGTGGCCAAGGGTTTATGCTGGGGCAGTATTTGGCAAAAATGTATGTTGATAAGCTTTGTGGCAAACCTGTTCCCGAATATTTTGATCGCCTAAGCATGAAAGGCGATGGATTGTTGGAAAAAGCCTTCAAATAATTAAAATGCTGATTATTAATAACTTTTGCAGCTTTCAAGCTAACTTTAAAAATTGGTTTGGGGTTGTAGGGGTTTTTATTTCAACTTGCAAAACTTGATGAATAACAAAGTTTTGTCAATCAATGGATAAATTTGTAATTTTGCACCCCAATTTAAAAACGAGTTGAGATGAATTACCTAAAGGAGTTCATCATTTCATTTTCAGGATTAAGCATTGGCTATCATGACTTTGAGTTCGAAATAAATGAAAAATTTTTCGCTTGCTTCGAGGGCTCCGAGATTCAGAAAGCTCAGGTTAAGGTCTTGATAACCATGGAGAAACAAGAGCGTATGCTAGTGTTTGATTTTTCTATAAATGGTTATGTTGAAGTGATGTGCGACAGGTGTTCGGGTGAGTTAAAGCAACCCATTAACGGAGACGAAGTGCTTATCTTCAAGTTTGGAGATGCATACTTTGAAGAATCGGAAGATGTGGTGGTAATTCCCCGAGGCGAACACCAAGTTGATGTTTCAACCTACATCTATGAATTTATTTATTTGCTTATGCCCTATCACAGGGTGCATGCAGATGATGAATCAGGGAACTCAGGTTGCGATCCCGAGGTGTTAAAAAAATTGGAAGACCTTAGCCCAAAGGGGCATCACGATAAAAGATGGGATGCTTTAGAGGGATTACAATTTGATACAACTGATTGAATACAAACCATAAATACGTTTTAAAATGCCAAATCCAAAAAGAAGATGGTCAAAGACCAGGACAAAAAAAAGAAGGACTCATTATAAAGCTATTGCTCCCAATGTAACCGCATG
>CAZKHA010000046.1:20851-22264 GCA_964552325.1 uncultured Bacteroidales bacterium | reverse complement strand
TACATAAATTAAAAGCCATTGAAAATGCACTCGAGGCTGTTTATACAAACGACGAAACCAAACGTAAATTTCAGATACTTGCCCGCGAAGTTTTTAGGAAATACAAAGCCTTGCAGCCTGACAAAGTGCTGAACCTATACGCACCCAAAAAGAATGCCATTGATGAAATTTACAGTGCTATTGACGATAAAGTTGAGAGTGCAGATGTAGCGGATATCATGCGGAAAATACAAAATGTGGTTGATGAATCCATTGAAAACATGGTTGCAGAACACGGCCACAATACAGAAAAAATCATAGACTTAAGCGTATTGAATTTTGAACTTCTGGAGCAGTACTTTTTAAAAACACCCAATAAGCACACTGCCGTTCAAACCCTTAAAGATAAAGTTGAAAAACAGCTAAAGCATATGGTTGATCGCAATCCTTTAACGGTTGATTATTACAGGCGGTATCAGGAAATCATCGACGAATACAATAGGGGCAAAGACGAAGTGGTTATAAAAGAAACCTTTAGAAAGCTTATAGAACTCGTAAACTCATATTCCGAAGAAGAAGCCGACACCAAACGAGAAGGCTTGACTGATGAGCAAAAAGCAATTTTCGACATTTTAAGGTTCGGCAAGAAGCTGGAAGCGAAGGAGAAAAATGAAATCAAGAAAATATCTGTTGAGTTACTCGATGAACTGAAAAATGAGAAATTAAAAGTCGAACAATGGGCTGACAAATCCGCAACAGCAGCGGCAGTTTTTAATACCGTAAGCAAAACACTCTTTAATGCCCTGCCATATCCCACTTATCAATCGGACGACATTGACTTGAAAACGAATTTAGTTTACGAACATTTAAAACATCAATATTTTGGTGGTGGAATAAGTGTTTACGGACAGTATTAGCCAGCACTATTTGTAAACACATTGCCTAAATGCCACTATCCAAAGTTCTTAACAATGCTGTTTGGGAGCGATTTCAAAGTCAACCCGCTGGTGCAGAAACATTAAAATAAATATGGTGTACCCTCGCACAGGTCTACAGAAAAGATGAAATGTGATGCGATAATGACATGTAAACAGAATAATGGCATTGGTATAAAACTTCGGAGGAGTGAATCCTTTATACGAATAAACTAAAATAAGCCACCAAGCCCCTTTGCAAATGGTTGGTTATTGTGTAGCCATTTGCTCACTTTTTATTTGACCAAATTGCAAAAAACGCCTAAACTTAGCTAGACCCAGTGTATGAGAATGCTTGAAAAAGTTATCAATTTTATGCATTGAGCAATCAGCGGCATTCCGCAAGCGCTCAACCTTACGAATTTAACGATCAAATTCATAATCTGAGCGCTTAACTTTACAAACTGAGCGCTCAACTTCACGAATCGAGCGCTGAACTTAACAACCTGAGCGCTCAAAA
>CAZKHA010000046.1:7975-20751 GCA_964552325.1 uncultured Bacteroidales bacterium | reverse complement strand
GGATTCGATCAAGAGCAGTCGCGATATTTTATCGGGTGTGCTGCGCCAGAACATGATGCGCTTGGGCGAATGGGGTTTCGAGGTACACGAGCCCCGCCGCCGCAAAGCCACCGAAAACCCAACTACCTGAAAAGGATACCCCCATCACTTAGTGTGCAACGGCAGGCTGAACTACCCGGTACAAGCCTGCCGATTTTTTTTTGGCCCAGGCAAAGAAATAACTACTAGCTATCATCAAATCCGCAAACAGTAGGAAAAGCAGTAGGGGTGTCAAGAAATATAACCTATTGTTTAGTTTTGAAGTATATGGGATGTTACAGGGTGTTTTTGAACGCAAATCACAACAAAACGCGGATAATGACGCTTTATAGCATGTTTAGCGGTTGCAAATCGATCCATTATGAGGACTTATCATTCTTGCAGTTGTTAAGTTGTGATTTTTTCACTACATTTGCACGATAAATTGCACAAACTATGCTAATCCGCTTTACAGTTGAGAATTTTTTGTCGTTTCGCAACAAGGAAGTGTTTTCGTTGCTACCCGGAAAAGGGACTTTGAAACCTCAACATAAAACCAAACCCATTAAAGGTACCTCGGTGTTAAAAGCTGCTGTGGTATTTGGCGCCAATGCATCCGGAAAATCCAATCTAGTAAAATCAATCGAATTTGGAAGGAAACTCGTTTTAAAAGGCACGAAGCCAGAACAGCCAATAACGTTTGATTTCTTTAAACTTGATAAAAAAACCTCATGGGCAAACTCCAGGATTGAATATGAAATTCAACACAAGCAGAAAAACTATGCTTATGGGTTTGTATTCAATACGAGGGAAATAGTTGAGGAGTGGTTGTTTGAGATCAATAAGAAGTCAGAAACAAAACTATTTGAGCGAACAAATTCTACCCACTTCAATATCGATTTCTTGAAAAAGAAAAACAAAAAAGAGGAAGTCCAGTTTATTGAGTTTACAGCCAAAGGAACTCCGCGAAATCAACTGTTCCTAACACAGATTAGAAATACAAATATTGCCGATAATGTGAGCGACATTTCGGATATCCTCAATGTGATTGATTGGTTTCAAAACGCGCTTACCGTAATTTATCCCAATTCAAGAACTATCGGTAAGAAATTTGAATTGCTTCAAAATACCGATTTGCAAAAGCTTTTTGCGGAGATGCTTGATTACTTTGATACCGGCATTGATGGTATTGCATTCAACCATATTGACTTTGAAAAAATGGATGTTCCGGATGAAGTAAAAGAGGATATAAAAAATGACCTATTAGGAGGTAGGAGCGAAAAGAATAGTGCCTTCTTATCTAATCCACAGGACGATAAGTATTATATAATTATCAAGAACCCTTCGAATGAGCTTGAGGCCAAGGTACTTAAAACCAAGCATAAAGTGGTAGATGGAACATTTGAATTGTTTGATTTAAAGGATGAGTCGGACGGCACCCGCAGGATAATGGACTTAATTCCATTGATTATCGACTTCTTTAAAGGCGGGAATGTTTTTATAGTGGATGAAATGGAACGAAGTTTACACCCTAACCTAGTTTATGACTTGTTTGACTTTTTCTTATCAAAATGCGAAAACGTCAACAGCCAGTTTGTTGTTGCTAGCCACGAATCAACATTATTGACCCAGAAACTATTGCGAAAAGACGAAATTTGGTTTACTGTTAAAGACAAGCACGGGGCAACACATTTGCATTCATTAGAGGATTATAATATCAGGTTTGACAAGGAGGTAAGGCGCGATTATTTACTTGGAAGATATAGGGGAGTTCCTAAACTTGGTAATAGGAACGGATTAACGGTTTTACCTATTAATAACGATTAGCTATGCCCAGAGAGCCAATTCCCTTAATTCGACAAGGTGGGTTTATGGATGCCGAAAAATTATTTGTTCTCTCTTTTGAGGGCCAAGTATCAGAAAGGAAGTATTTTCAAGATTTTAGATTATCCAGTTATTTTAATAATTCTGGTTTAATAGAAATCGTACCGCTCAAACGGCCTAAGAACAAAGGTACTGACCCATTCAATGTTAAAAAGCTACTGAAAGAAGCTAAAAATGAATATGGCTTTAAAGCTTCGGATGAGTTTTGGTTGATTGTTGATAGAGATGATTGGCAGACCATCCACAAGCTGAACTTTGATGAATTGGTAGCTGAATGTAAGCAAGAAAACAATTTTTATTTAGCGATGAGTAATCCCTGTTTCGAAATTTGGCTTGTCTTGCACCATAAGGAGCTGAACCAATTTACGATGGATGAACAAGCATTGATTTTTGCAAACGCGAAGGTTGGCAGCAAGAATTACATTGATATTGTGCTTGCCCAACTTGAAGGAAGCGAAAGGGGCTACAACAAAAGACCTAATCCCAGAATTTATTTACCCCTAACCAAAACTGCCATTGAGCGAGCAAAGTCTATTGACAATTTCAATGATGATTACCCCAAATATATTGGAACACATTTGTATAAACTCATCGAAAAACTAATAATCGATTAGGTTATAATTCCCTAATAGCAGCCTATTTGCCACCAGATTTTGTTGCCCTAATATACGTTGGTGAGTGTGTTATAACGAGTTTTAAAAGATTTAGTATAAAAAAGGCAGGCATTTTCTTATGAGGCAATGCGGAATCGGTCAGCACATCGTCAAATGTTCTTTTTGAGCGCAAATCAATCATCTTCACTTGCCAATGCAGCTTTGTATAAGGCAAAATCCCTAAAATGTTACCATTTTATCGGCCCAAACCACAAGGTTAACACAGTCAACCATGGTAGAAAGGGGGCAGGCTTCGGTGGCCTCAAGATTCCGCGATTTAAGGCAAGTGCCGCAAGCCAATACTTCGCCCTCAAGTTGTACAAAAGCCTTAAGCTGTTGGTCAACGTTGTATTTTGGATGCGTCAGCCCTTCGCATTCAACCGCTTCGCCCATCAAAAATACTTTTACATCGTGGCCTTGTTTTTTGGCCGTAACGGCAAACCTAAAAGCATTCCATGCTTTCTCAGGTTCTTTGGTTTCAATTAGTATTCCCAGTTTCATGTGTATCCATTTTTTGCAAAGTTAAGATTTCAATACTTATACTGGATTATACTTAAGAATGATTTCAACAGTAGAATGAGATTGCCCCCACTTTCAATACATTAAAATAAGGTCATTTCGACCCTGAATGAATCGGGAGAGAAGTCTCATCTACAGTTGACTAGAATAAAATGCAAGGGGGTTTTGTGAATTAATTAGGTGGTATCCGTGAACCCGCGTGTAAATGGCAGCTCCGTTTCTTCAGCGCATAGCTAGGCAACGAGGCAGATTGAAATCATGGACTGTACGAGGCATTTCACCTTATTGCGTGATGGAATTCCTTAAATCAAAACGAGGTTTTATTCTTACCACCTCGCATCTTATCGCTTGCCAAGTTGCCTTAACGAGGCTTCATGCAAAACATAGAGCATGTTTTCGGGTGAATCTCTTTGCAAAATATTTTTTATGAATCGTTCAGCCTACCGCACTAAACCTTTTAGCCTGCCCCTTCATTAGCAAAGCGTTGCAACAGTAAATGTTTGAAACGGTTTTAGCGAAACAGTGAATAATAAAGGGCTTTGCTTGTGAGGCAAGTAAGCTGTAAGTGCTTCGCGTAACCAACCCAATGCCTTTTACCAATCGAGCAAACGTTTTTCGCCTTGCAAGGCCCTTATGGCCGATACTTCTTGCGTTACTTCCAAAACACCTTGGTAGATTCCTTGCTCATCTCGTACAGCAAAATATTGTATCAGCACGGTTTCATCCTTTAAGTGTATCCAGAAGTCAGCATGGTCTTTTGCACCCGTTCTAAACGATTCAACAATTTTCTCAACCACATGGACGCTTTCTTTTGGATGGCAGTTGCTTACATCGCGCCCTATAATGGCCTTGGTACGTGGGAAAACCCGGCGTTTTGGCGACGAAAAGAAGGCAACCTTGTTGCTGGCATCAACAAAAGTTATATCAACCGGAAGATGGTTGAACACAAGCCTGATTTGCTCGGGGGTAAGCGCACCAGTGCCCAATTGGGTCAAGGAATTGGCTGCTGTATTGGTGGGTATGTTTTCATTGCTTGCTTCGGGTTTACAAAAAGGGTAACCAATTTCGAGTGCCATCCATTTCATATCGTCCAGCAATTGGGGCTGAAGGGTAGCAAGAATATGGGGGTACAAAATATGCTCCTCGCGAAACTTAATTGCCAGCATATCAAAAAAGATATCCCCAACATAGGGCGCAAGGTCTTTACGATCATGGCTCTCGGAGCTCAAAAGTTCCAGAACGGCCTTAATATTGCGTCGTATATCATCATGATACGACCACATCAAGTGCAGGCAACGGTAGTTTGTCCAGTGTTTCTCGAGAAACGGGAAAAGCACGTTCTCTTTAATGGTGTAATACGCCGTAAAGGATTCGAGCTGAATAAAAAGATTCAGCAGTTGCTTCCTATGCGTAGCTTGCTTGGGGTCAGCCATAAAAGCCTTGAACACTGGCCTTATTTGGTCAAGCATTTGTTCCATGGCCCGGTTGTTTTGCTCCATTATGCCTAAGAAGGAGTCGGGTTTGGGCACAAGCCTTTTGTAATCGCGAATAGGGATATGGAAGATATTCAACATCTTGTTGGCCATATCCTTCACTTTTTCAAGCTCGGGATGTTCAGCTACTAGGCTGTCGAAGAGATGAATAAAGTCTTCGGGAACTACACTGGCAATAAAATCTTGGTTGTTGACAATAAACGCGTGTACATTGCCTGCTTCCAATAGAAGCCTTGCAACCTCTTTTAGGCGCACAATCCGGTATTCTTGGGTTTTGCTGAATGCTGACATTTTTTTAGTGACTATTTTGGGTGTAAAAATGATTGATACAATGCTTTAATGGTGTAGCCTTGCCAAATTGGGAAGGCTAATGGCGTTAAAGGCAAATTACCGTTGGCGTTCAATGTTAAAACGTCCGTAGGTTGGTTCAGAGGCTGGCTTGGCTGCCAATGCTTATTAAGGCCTGCGCAAAAATTACAATATCCTTGTTGGTTGGCTTGGCCTTGGGGCTTTGGTTACCAAAACACGGGCAAGCGTGCCGCTTTTGTTGCTCAGCGAATGGACCACGTTTGCAGGGCTCTCGATCAGGGTGTCTTTCTCAAAAGTTTGCCACTCCTCGCCAATCCGTACGCTGACTTGACCTTCTAAAATGTAAAATGTTACATCTACGGGCGTTACATGCGGTTTAAGCGATTCGCCCGCTTGTAAAAGTATGTGCATTACCTGGGCTGATGCTTGGTTGTACAA
This sequence comes from uncultured Bacteroidales bacterium, assembly GCA_964552325.1. Lineage (GTDB taxonomy): Bacteria > Bacteroidota > Bacteroidia > Bacteroidales > TTA-H9 > CAZKCK01. Next base: position 15,437 of record CAZKHA010000046.1, on the reverse strand, counting down.
TTGACGAACATCCACTCCATGGGGGTTCTCTTTAGGCGTTTCAGTAAGATAGCTTCTAGAAATCATAGTGATTTAGTTAGAATAATAATGTATAAGCCTGTCTTATTGCTAAAAAACCTAAACGCTTAAGTTGACGAAATGGGCCTTGCCAGCAATGAAGCAGGCGTCAAAGTTAGTTTGATTTAAGACTCATTTCAAAAGTAGCTTGAAATTTTTGTAACCCCTTGCAATGGCTGAGAGCAATCAATTATATTATATCCAATATAGTGAGTTAGCTGCCTGAATTTTTTTATTTAACTTGTTAACAATACGATAGCGCAGTAAGGAAAACGTTTTAGGCTAGCAAACCTGCTGTTGTTTTTCGTAATGTATGCGTATTCGATGGGTCGCAGGTGATTTTTTTTGAACAAATGCTTGCTTGTTCTGGTTTAAATACTACCTTTGTATCGTATTTAATTTTTCGTTCCACTCGGCGTTTTACAAATGATGAATAGTTAATTCAATGCGATTAAACAAAACCTCAGAATATGCCATCCGCGTGTTAAGCTACATGGCGGTACGTAAACAACAGCTCTACACGGCCAAAGAGCTAAGCCAACGTTTGGATGTACCGCAAAAGTATTTTCGAAAGCTTATGACCGACCTGACCAAGAAAGGATTTATAAAGAGTATTCAAGGCAGGGAAGGTGGCTACACCTTTGCCCGGTCCACCAACGAAATCTTTCTATCAGAGATTATTGAGGCAGTCGAAGGAATGGATAAATACATGGGCTGTATTCTAGGGTTGGAGTTTTGTAGTGATAAACATCCTTGTTTGTTGCACGAAATGTGGAAAGAATCGCGAGAGAAGCTCTTGACCATTTTTCATCTTACTTCAATTGGAGAACTCACAGCCAATGATTTAAGCAGATTTTAATTTTTTTATCTTTAAATACCACCTTAATATAGTATTTTATTTTAATCCTTAACACCATGAAGACTAATCTACTTGACAGATTTATGTCCAAAAAGGGTCTTTACACGGCCTTTTGGTTCGTGGCCATTATTATGGTCAGCGCATTGATTTACTACACGGCTAATCTGCAAAAAGAAGTGCCGCCAATACCACAAGAAGTGCGTTCTGAAACTGGCGAACTTCTTTATACCTATGATGATGTTTTGCAAGGAAAAGGCTATTTCCAGCAATTCGATTTGATGGACTGGGGCACGCTTTTGGGCATGGGTGCCTATATGGGACCTGACTTCTCTACCGATTTCCTGCATTACCGTGTGGAGTATCTTTACGATTATTATGGGCAGGAGTTGTATCAAAAACCGAGGGCGTTGCTCAGCCAAATTGAGTTGGGGGCCGTAAAAGAGCGCGTAAAGCAAGATGTAAAGCAACAAACCGCTTTGCTTGAGAAAGGCGTGGTATATACCAAGGCATCTGCCGAGGCTTATCACCGGAATGTGGCTTATATGGTTGATCTTTTGGTAAAAGGAGACCCTGAGCGGGCTTGGACCGGTGGGGTTATACGACCTGAGGAGGCAGCGAAGATTGCTACGTTTATTGATTGGGCCCAGTTGGTAGCATCTTCAAACCGCACAGGCACGCAGCGAACATGGTCCAACAACTGGCCACCCGAGCCATTGATTGACCAGGATACAAACTTTTTATCGCACAAAATTTCCTTATGGGAGTTTCTCATTCTGTGGTCGTTGACCATCGTGGTTATTTTCCTTGCTTATGAGTACCTGTTTAAAAAGGATGAACCCCTTGAGCCTGCATTAAAGGTTACCAAGCTGTTCGCGTCGCAATCAAAACTGCTAAAGTATATTCCTATAGTAGCTGCATTGTTTGTGGTGCAGCTATTTTTAGGGGGGTATCTAGCCCATTTATATACCGAACCATCATCCGATTTTATTTTACCACAAAAGTGGCTTCCTTTCAATGTTTTGCGTTCAATGCACACCCAGATTGCCATTTTATGGGTTGCGGTGGGTTGGCTTGTTGGGGGCTTGCTCATAGCCCCATGGGTAGCCAATCGCGATCATAAATTTCCGTGGCTTGTTGATGTGCTCTGGGCGGCATTAATAATTGTTGCAGTAGGTAGCATCATAGGCTTGTATATGGGAGCCACTGGTCAAATGCGCGAAACCTGGTTCTGGCTTGGCAACGAAGGCCGCGAGCTTATAAACTTGGGCAGGCTATGGGACATAGGCCTTGTAATTGGGCTTGTTTTCTGGTTTATATTGGTCGTATCGCTCATCCGCAAATCTGCCACCAACAATCCATTGGTAGGTACCATCATCTGGTCAGCCTTTGGTATCGCCACCTTATATATGGCGGGGATGATGCCCTTGCACAAAATCATGCCCAATTATACCGTTGACGATTATTACCGTTGGTGGGTCATACACCTTTGGGTTGAACTTACGTTCGAGTTGTTTGCTGCTGGGGTTATAGCGTTCTTTACGGTTTCGGTTGGGCTTATCTCGCAGAAGACTGCTGTACGGGTGATGCTTTTTGAGCTTTTCTTGATCATGTTAAGCGGTACTTTAGGTGTTGGTCATCATTACTGGTGGCAAGGCTTGGATGAGTATTGGATTGCAATAGGTGGAATATTCTCGGCACTAGAACCGCTGCCATTGGCTCTTATGATAGTGGAGGCCATGAAAAATAAGAAAGAACAAGCCTTTGCAGGAAAACCTTTCGATTACACCATCCCATTCATGTGGATTTCAGGTTCGGCTGTACTTAACTGGATAGGCGCTGGCTTTTTTGGTATGGTCATCAACACCCCAACCATCAGCTATTATTCTCATGGAACTTACCTGATTATGCCTCACGGGCATGTGGCCTTATTGGGCGCATTTGGGTACATAAGCCTAGCCTTTATTTATTTGGCATCGCGTGCCAATGCCTTAGCCAAAGGTTTGGTATGGAACGACAAACCAAGTAAAATAGGCTTTTGGTTATTAACCATCGGAGTGCTGCTGTTTGCCATACCCACAGCCATCATAGGATTCCATCAAACACAAATGGCTCACGATTTTGGTTACTTCTTCACCCGTACCCGCGAGGCATTGGAAGGCATGAAAGTTTGGATGTGGCTTCGCACCATTCCCGATGCATTGATGATTATTGGCGGGTTGGTTATACTTGTTGATTTGATACAAAAAACCTACCTGAGCAAGAAACTTGGTAGATAACGAATTGCTGTTGATGTGTTTTGGTACAGAAACCGGCCAATATCCACGGGGTTTGTGTTGAGTGTTGGTACCGGTTTCTTATGGGGAAGGTTACCGCAAGGGCCTTCCCTTTTTTCTTGCATGTTTGCACCCTAATTGTATCCCAATAACGAAAGGAATTGCTACTTCTAACCTCTTATGCCGTAACTATAAGTCATGTTATCTTTGTTGAGCGCTGCCACCAAGAATATTATTTACACTTGTATTGATAATATTCGGAGTTGGTTTGTAACTATATCAGGCTCGGTACTTCTGGTTGTTATTGCTTGTAGAACAGAGGTGTTTTAAGTTATATACATTTTCGTACAATTCACTTGAAACGAATTCCGTTTAATCTTATGAAAACATTCGTATTTACCTATTGAAACCTGGGTCAGTTGGCTTTTCACTATAGCTCAAAGGGTCTATTTGCTTGTATGCGGCGTATGAGTAAGTTAACTAAGCAATAGTTTATATTGCGGGGTTTAAATAAAAAAACCAGGAAAACAATTTTCCTGGTATCGAAAGATGCTATTAGACCTTCTGTAAACAATTTGTTAAAACAGTGAACTTGACCTCGTGTACGGTTTTGCGATTTGTGGTTGCGTCAGTAGAAATTGTGTTATTCCCTTTAACTGGGTATCTCGCAACCTTTCCTGTGGTAGAAGTTCCAGTTAATGAAGGTTGCCAAGAGCATAAAGAGGAATAAGCCATAGAAAAAAGCCTCGGCATCGGTATGCAAAGAGATTACAAGCCCTAGTAAGCTCGAAAAAACAAAAGGGCCATATGCTGCAATAGCGGCAGTAAAGCCAATTACACCGGCCGCCTGTCTTGAATTGTGCGCGAAGATGATAGGAAACTGCCTAAATGTTGCTGCATTTCCAATTCCTGTGAAGAAGAACATAACAAGGACCACGGTAACAAATAATGGGAATTGCTGCATAGAAACAGGACTAACTAAACCTAAGGCAATTAGCAAGAAAGTACATATTAGAAGCCCTAGACCACTGATGGTTGTAAGTATTCCACCTCCAGTCTTGTCCGAAATAAAACCAAAAATCACCCTGCTTGCTGAGCCAATTAGTGGGCCATAAAAAGCGTACTGCAAAGGATCAGGGGCATTTTCAAAAGAGCCGTATAATGAGCGGATAAGTAATGGGAAAGATGCTGAGAGCCCCGAAAATGTACCAAAAGTGAGAAAGTAGATCAAGGTACAATACCATGTATGTTTATTTTTAAAGATGTCAAATTGTTCGCTTACTGTAGCCTTCATGGGTACGCTCTTTAACATGAACCAAGCAAGCACAGCTAATAGAAGTAGCAATGGGGCATACCATAAAATGGCACTTTGTAAGTGGATATTTTTTGATTTCACTCCGGCTATATGCAATTGTTTGGCTGTTTTAGCCAGTTCAGGAGTTTCAAGCCGTGTTAAAGCATTAATTTTATCGGTATTGTCAGCCTTAAAGAAAAGCTTTGCTAGTTCATCCTTTTTTGGGTCGTGGCTGCCAACACTTGCATTTGGGTCGGTAAAGTAGGTGGCAATTGTGTTTTTCGTTGTATTGTCAAGTTTCATAAAGCTCTCTTCAAGAAGTTGGCTGTCGAGGCTACTTACAGATTGGGTCATTGCTTTTTTATCGGCGGTAATAAAAATCTGGCTTCCTCCAATAATAGCAACACTGAGCATAACGGGCGTCATAAACTGGGCGATGCTTACCCCAAAATTTCCTATTCCGGCTTGGATTCCAAGTGCCATTCCAATCATTCTTTTTGGGAAAAACAAGGAAGTTGATGGCATAAAGGAGGAGAAATCACCACCGCCAAAACCCGTAGTAAGGGCAATAATAACAAAGACGTAGAAAGGTGTCTCGCGATTCATCACGGCTAAGCTTAAAGCTATAACGGGTATCAGTTTAATAAGCGTGGCAAAGCTTATGGTATGCCTAGTTCCAAACAAAGGGATTAAAAACATATGAAGCAACCTGAAAGTGCCACCTGCTAAGCCGGGTAAAGCTGCTAACCAAAACAATTGGTTTGTATTAAATTTAAATCCTAACCCGGGTAGCTTCGTTACAACAGCACTCATTAAGAACCAAGTAGCAAAAGAAAGCATGAGCGAGATGGTGGTAATGGTAAGTGTGGTCCAAGCAATTCGTTTTTCTTTTGGCCCCCAGAAATCTTTGTTCTCGGGCTGCCAGTCTTTAAGCCATGTTGCCATATCTATAAATTATTTAAGTTGATGATCCATTAATTTCTGATTCCATTCGATGTCCTGATTTTCCGTAAGGTGTGCGTCATCCAAGCGAAGCAAACAGTGCCCAATAAGAGCATTAGCATCCAGCAACTGGTCCATAGCCCTGACCATTCAAGCAAATAACCAAAGATTATGGGTCCAAAGAAGCCGCCAAGGCCACCAATAACGCCAACCATTCCACCCACCACCCCAACTTCGTTTGGATAATAGTCGGGGATAAACCTATAAACTCCCGCTTTGCCAATCCCCCAGATTACCCCAATAATGAGAACTAACACTGCGTAAATCCAAAGGTTGGCTTGAAAGTAAATTTTTGTAACTCCTTTAGCAAGAAGTTGTTTTTTTGCCACGGTATCACCTAACTTTACAATAGGGATATGCCATGATTCTTTTCTTGGGAATACAAGGAAGTCTTCGTCGTAGTCATTGTTGCCGGAAGGTAGTTTGCTAAGTGTATGAACCTTGCCGTCAACGGTGATGGAGGTGTTGCTTACCTGCGTGATAAAACCTTTTTTACCTGCCAGAACCCCTTTGCCTGGTGAATAAATTTCCATGCGAGGAACGCTCAAGAAAAAGGCGAAAACTATTGAAAGTGCAATAACCCAATACATAACACGGCGTGCACCCCAAAAATCAGACATCCAGCCTCCCAAAGCCCTAATTACGCCCGAGGGCAAGCTAAACAACGAGGTTAACAAGCCCGCAGTGACCAAGGTAACACCATAAACATTTAAAAAGTAAGGCATCAACCATTGTGAGAATGCTACAAAGCAACCAAATACCAAAAAATAATACAAACCAAAACGCCATACCCTTACTTCACCAAGTGGTCGCAGTAATTCCACCAGTGAACGGTTTTGAGCGGTATGTTTTTTATTTTCCGTAAACAAAAGGAATAATATGGCCATAACAACAAGGCCTGCTGCATAATATTGGGGCAATAATCGCCAATTATCTTGGTAGGTGCCATGGTTTGTAAGCTGTTGTAATAGGCTTGGTGCTAAAAGGGTGGTTATGGCAGCGCCTGCATTCCCAACTCCAAATATGCCCAAAGCTCTTCCCTGCCATGCCTTCGGAAACCATACCGATGTGTTTGCAATACCAGCAGCAAAGGCAGTTCCTGCCATACCGAATCCCAAACCCGTTAAGGCGAAATCCCAAAAATTTGTGGCAAATGAAGTTAAAAACATGGGAACAGCACTAAACAACAGTATGCCTGACAAGATCCATTTCCCACCATATTTATCCGTAAGCATGCCAATGGGCAATCTGAAAACCGAACCTGAAAGTATAGGTAATCCCATGAGCCATCCCATTTCAGAAGGGCTCCAATTAAAGATGCCATTGTCAACAAGATAGGTAACCAGAACTCCATTAGATACCCATACAGCAAAGCAAACGGTAAAAGCCAGAGTGTTGAAAAATAGGATCCGAAACGATTTGATACTTAATGTTTCAAGCATAATTAAGAAATCTTGAGGTTAGTGGTAGATGCTCTTTTTTTTATCTTTGTTTTGTGTTCCAAACAACAAGTATGTATGACCTATAAATATAGCTAAAAGGCAATGCCATAAAATGGATAAGGCGCGTAAACGGTATGATGGCGATTAGCAAGAATGCATTTACAATATGTATTTTTATGGATAAGGGCATACCTGATACTGAGTTTACATCAGGGTTGAGCTTAAATACTGACCATAGATAAGGGGTTATAGTAGAAGCAAACCATGAAGAACCCCATTTATTCATCACGGCAATCCAGAGACCCGTTAAAAGTTGAACGACTAACAATACATACAATGCGACATCAGCATTGGTTAATACAGTTTGGGTGGTCTTCCTACGTATGCGTCTATATATAAGAAGGATGAGCCCTAGAAAACTGAGTAGGCCAAAGGAGAAGCCCGTTATCTCTACCAGTACCAAGCGTATAGGATTGTTATTCCAAACAATCAAATACGTAGGGATTACAAAAGCAGTAAGGTGTCCTAAAAATAA
>CAZKHA010000046.1:0-7875 GCA_964552325.1 uncultured Bacteroidales bacterium | reverse complement strand
GGGTAAAACATTAAGTACATTGGCTAGATGGTCAGCCAGCTCAATTCCACAGTCATTGCCTGCCAGTTGTTGTTCATTCTGCATATTGACCAAGAATTGATTACGCCTAAGGTCTTGTCCGAATAGCACGAATCCAACATCAAGGCTGGTTACCGGATTCATAAGAAAGGTTTCTACGTAAAACTCTTCTAATTGATATGGCGGTTTGTCGGCAAACAGTTTAATATATCCTTCAAAGGCCATCCAAGCATCCGTGGGTAAACCTTTAGCTACAGGCTCAAGTTGCGCCACTATTGGCATCAAGGGTTCTTCAGGATACATGAAAAGCTTGGCTAGCAGCTTGTAATGCAATAGTTTCTCCATAGTTTAAAATTCTTAAATGCGTTCTGGCTTATCAGCTAAACCAAATCCTTGATGGCCTTTAAAGCTCTCGGTACTTTCGAGCATGTTAATAGCAACTTCGCGATACATGGGCGGGATTACAAAACGGTCATCAACTTTGGGCAGGGATGTTAAGCGGTAAATGGCGTCAGCAGTTTCAGTTTCCAATTCTGCTTCTTTTAAGATTGTTTCAGCGACTTGTTGTGGTACATCATTTACAGTGGAGCTCCTTCTGTGCATCCGCACTGCATACAGTTTTTTGATGACTTTGAGGATAGTTAGTTCATCGCCAGCGCTAAACAGGTTTGCAAGATATTTCATGGGTAGCCTACACTCGTCAATGCTGCCGAAAAAGGATTCTGTACGCTGATTATAAAGCCCGTTTTCAAGCATTCCGATCATTGGCAACACTGGAGGCACATAAAATACGTTTGGCAAAGTCCTGAATTCTGCATGTAGTGGCAGGGCAATCCCCCATTCTTTTACAAATTTCCAAATTGGCGAGCGTTTCGCGCTTTCAATAATTTCATCTGAAATGCCATTCTGTTTCGCATTTTTTACAACCACATCATCAAACGGGTTTTGGTAAATGCCAAGTTGAGCAGCAACAAGCATGTTGTCAGGTAATGTGGCAATCTCGGCAATTTTGTCGGCATCGTAAAGCATAACACCTAAATACCGTATTCTTCCAACACAGGTATGCATACAGGCTGGTATTTGTCCGGCTTCAAGCCGTGGGTAGCAAAGGATACACTTTTCTGATTTTCCTGAATTCCAGTTGTAATATGTTTTTTTGTAAGGGCAAGAAGTTACGCACATACGCCAAGCTCTGCATTTGTCTTGGTTGAGCAAAACTAGGCCATCTTCTCCACGTTTATAGGTTGCACCTGAAGGGCAAGCAGCTACACAAGCTGGATTAAGGCAATGGTTGCACATCCTGGGGAGGTAAAACATCATCATTCGTTCAATCTGGAATAAGGCTTCTTGCTCCTCCTTTGTCAAACCCTTGAGGTTTACATCTTTTCGGGCAAAGTCGGGCGACCCTCCAAGATCGTCATCCCATGCGGGCCCCATTTTGATATCCATTGGCTTACCTGTTATCATCGAAATTGGACGGGCGGTAGGTTGGGTATCGCTGGCGGGTGCATTTATAAGGTTAGCGTAATCGTAGGTGTAAGGTTCGTAATAATCATTAATAGTTGGCATATGTGGATTGGCAAACAAGTTTAGAAAAGTGCCCGTTTTAGTTTGGCTTGCAAGTTTCAGTTTGCCTTTTGGGATTGTCCAGCCTCCTTTGTAAATAGACTGATCCTCCCATTTTGTGGGATACCCAGTTCCGGGTTTTGTTTCAACATTATTCCACCACATATATTCTGCACCTTTACGGTCAGTCCATATGTTCTTACAAGCTACTGAACAGGTATGGCAACCTATACATTTATCGAGGTGGAACACCATCGCAATTTGTGACCTTATATCCATATATCGATGTTTTTAAAATTCAACTTTATCCATTTTCTTTATAACTACATAAGTGTCACGGTTTACGCCAACAGGACCCCAATAATTGAAGTGATACGTAAATTGTCCATATCCACCCACTAGTAGATTGGGCTTTAGCCGCACTCTTGTAAGGCTATTGTGCCCTCCTGAACGTTTGCGCCCCCTAATTTCGGTTTTAGGTGTTGAATAGGTTCGTTCGGGTGAGTGGTAAACGAAGCATAAGCCTGAGGGTATCCTTGAACTTACACATACCCTTGCACTATAAACCCCGTTATCGTTAAAGATTTCAACCCAGTCATTATCTTTTACATGTAGGTCATCCGCATCTTTTTCGCTTAGCCAAATAGGCACCATGCCACGTCCTAGCGTAAGCATGCGATGGTTATCGCCATAGGTGCTGTGGATATGCCATTTTCCATGCGGGGTAAGATAATTTAAAACCTTCATACTGGGACCCACTTCAGATTGGTTCAAGTCGCCGTAAGTAATTAACTGTGGCAAGGGTTTATAGGTGGGTAAGTTTTCGCCAAAGGCAATGTATCCCTCATGGTCAAGGTATAGATGCTGTCGTCCTGTGAGTGTTCGCCAAGGGACCAGCCGTTCCACATTGTACGTAAATGCTGCGTATGCTCTTGATTTATTCATCAGGCCTGACCAAATAGGTGAGTTGTTGTAACGCAATGGTCGTGTTTGGAGGTCTTTATAGGTTACACTGCCATCAATGCTAGTATCTGCTATATCAGATAATTTCAGTCCAGTTTTCTTCTCTGCATTCTTGTAGGCTCTTTTGCTCAGTTCCCCATTGGTAAGTGATGACAACTGTAATATGGCATTGATGACTTCTTCATCTTGTTCCAACGATGGATAAGTCTTGCCGTTGAATTTCTGTATATGGTCAGGGTTGTTTTGCAATTTTTCGTAAAAATCATTTACCATAAACTGATTTCCATGTGCTCCAATAGGTTGCGTTAGCAAGTTGGGTCCTAGGCTGATGAATTTTTGGTAAATTTGTGTGTAATCACGTTCTACAATACTCAAATTGTGCATTGTTTTCCCTGGTATAGCTTCACATTCACCCAAGCTCCAATCACGGATATTCGGTTGTGCTATTTCTGCTGCCGTATCGTGTGAAAGAGGGGTGGTGATAACGTCTTTAAAGGTTCCTTTCATATGGGTTTCTGCAAGCTGGCTCGTAACCTTGGCAATCTCTTTAAAAATGGCCCAGTCCGATTTGGATTCCCAAGCAGGTGGTACTGCCTTTGCTAACGGATGAATAAAAGAATGCATGTCAGTACTGTTTAGATCCTCCTTCTCATACCATGAGGCCGTTGGTAGGACGATGTCAGCGTATAAAGCACTGGTGTCCATGCGAAAGTTTAAATCAACAATTAGATCCATTTTGCCTTTTGGGGCTTCCTCAAGCCATTTAACGTTTTCAACTTTTCCCTTAGCTGCCTCGTTAGCTATGGTATTGTGGTGAGTTCCTAAATAATGTTTTAGGAAATATTCATGTCCTTTAGCACTCGACATTATAGCATTTCCTCTCCAAATATACCATACTCTAGGAAAGTTTTCAGGGGCATCAATATTTTCAACAGAATAACTTAACTTGCTGTTTTTGAGTTGATCTAAAACATTGTTCAGGATTTCCTTGTCGTTAAATATTGTTTGCTTTGCAGGTTCAGCACAAAGCCCAAGAGGGTTTTGTTGAAATTGGGGATAAAATGGCATCCACCCATTTTTAACTGCCTTTACAATATGGTCGGCAGTATGAAGGTTGCTGAAGGTATTGTCTGGCGAAATGTGGTATTCGTTTGGTCGCCCGTCATATCGCCATTGATCCGAATGCATATAATGCCAAATGGGTGCTTGTTGCAGCCTTGCGGCAGGATTCCAATCCCTACCGGACATTATGGCCCCCCATGAATCAGAAGGTGCCAGTTTTTCTTGTCCAACATAATGGTTCAACCCGCCTCCATTCTTTCCAATACATCCGGTGAGTATCAAGGCCATGATTGCTGATCTATAATTGAGGTTATTATGATACCAATGGTTAGCGCCAGCCCCAATAATTACCATGCATTTGCCTTGTGTGGCCATGGCTGTTGATGCCCATTCTCTTGCAAATTTAATAACGGAGTCCTGTCCAATTCCGGTAAATATCTCTTGCCAGGCAGGCGTATAAGCACTCTTGCTATCCATGTAATTTGCTGGATAGTTACCCTGTAGGCCTCTCGCAACCCCATATTGGCCCATAAGTAGGTCGTAAACAGTTGCACATTTTTTTTCTCCATCCTTTGTTTTAACATTTCGAATGGGTATTTGTCTAATGGATTTAGTAGCATATGCAAAGTCAACGAATTCCACTTCAAGGGTTTCATCAAAATCATGGATTAAAGTGCTTATTGGTTCATACGATTTTCCAGTCTCTGGATCCACAGCTTCCATATTCCAGCAGCCATCCTTACTGCCCCATCTGTGGCCTGAGCTACCTCCTGGGCAAACAGCTTCATTGCTTGCTTTATCAATGACGATAAATTTCCATTCCCCGTTTTCTATCTCATGATATTTTGTCAGTTCATTGGCGCGCAGAAGCCTTCCGGGACGGTAAGCAGTTCCCTCTTTTGTTAAGGTTACCAAATACGGGCTATCAGTATATTTGCCGATGTATTCTAAAAAATACTCAACAGGATTTTGAACGTGAAATTCTTGAAGTATAACATGTGTTACGGCCATCCAGAAAGCGCCATCCTGTCCAGCATTTATTGGCACCCATTGGTCGGCATATTTGGCAACCATGTTGAAATCGGGTGCAAACACCACGGTTTTGGTTCCATTATGTCGTGATTCTGAAAAGAAATGCACATCCGGTGTTCTTGTCATTGCAAGATTTGCTCCTACAACTGCAACAAATTTTGAATTGTACCAATCAGCACTCTCCGCTACATCAGTTTGCTCCCCCCACGTTTCGGGGAATGCGTTGGGTAAATCGCAATACCAATCATAAAAACTAAGATTAACCCCTCCCATTAGTTGCAGAAATCGACTTCCACCAGCATAACTTATCATCGACATTGCAGGTATGGGCGAAAAGCCAGTTATCCTATCCGGCCCATAGGTTTTAACAGTGTAAATGTTTGCCGCGCCAATTAGTTCTAAGGCTTCTTGCCATGTTACTCTTCTAAATCCACCTTTTCCTCTTGCCTCAAGATATTTATTCCTAAGATTGGGATTGTTTTGAATAGCCTCCCAAGCCAAATATGCATCACCTTCTTTTTTCTTCAACTCCCTGAACATATCAATTAAGCAGCCCCTTATTAGTGGATATTTGATACGTAGTGGGCTATAAAGATACCAGGAAAATGATATACCACGTTGACAGCCCCTAGGCTCGTAAGGAGGCAATTCAGCATCAATCTGTGGGTAATCTAATGCTTGTGTTTCCCAAACAACAATTCCATTCTTCACATGTACGTTCCAACTACAGCCTCCTGTGCAATTAACGCCATGCGTGCTTCTTACAACTTTGTCGTGTTGATAGCGATTTCTGTAGAAGTCTTCCCATTTTCGATACTGCGGTGATAAAAGATCCTTAATCCAACTCATTGGTATTTAAATTATAAGGTTAACGTGTCTTTAATTGTCTTTTTAACAGCTGTGAGTTTGTTGAGAAAATCTTGGATTTATCCCAAACAATCCATATGATCATTACCAATAGGCAAAAAAACAAACTTGAAAATACTAAGAAGTAATCCCCAAAGTTGTTAGTAAATGAATTATTTACCAATGTGTTAGCATTTTTTATAAATGCGGTGATGGCAAAGATCTCTTTGTCTGTCAAGGGGTGCTTTTTATAGGAGACTTGCATGGCCGGAAAGGGAGCTGATTTTAATAAAGATTGTATTCCGGGTGCACCGAGGTTGTTGAATGAATTGGAAAGCTCTTTTGCCAAAGTTCCGCCTTTCGCCTTGCTATATGTATTGATGGAATGACACCCAATACAGCTAATGCCTCCCGCACTCAACGCAATTCGGCCTGTAAAATAGCCTTCACCAGTATAAATTTCTTCTGTTGTAGCGTTTTCTACACTAAAACCTGGCTTTTGTGTTATAATGTTCTGGTTTTGATTCATGTAAACAGAAAGCATAGCCAATTCGTCCTTGCTCAAAGCAAATCCTGGCATTGGCATCTTTCCATATTCTTCGTAAACTGCAACAGCATCTTTATCCTTGTTGCTTATCAATTGCTGTGAATTCAATATAAATGAATCAATCCACTCTTGGCTTCGCCTTGATCCAATATCCTTGAGGTCAGGCCCTACTAATCTGCCCTGCCCAAGTGTGTGGCAGGCTGTGCACTTTAATTTAAACAGTTCCTCACCCGTTTGTGCAACTGTTGTAATGGATGTTAATACTAACATTCCCAGTATTATGCATCTGAAGAATCGATTTGGCATAGTGATTAAGTTATTTAGGTACTACAATACCTAATTGACGTCGCAAATGTAACATAATTTTGAATCCAACAAAATTTTGAACACTTATAGCAAGATTTTTTTTCGCAAGGAGGGTATGTCCGTGAATTTTCAATGATTAGCTACGATAAGTATGCCGAATTCGATTGTCCGTAAAAATTCAGCGTATTATTTGAGTTGGTTTTTGAGATTTGTGGTTCATGAGTCCTTGTAACGATGCCATGCAAACTGCACCTTAAGATTTCGTATCTTTTAACATATTATTAGCTGCAGAAGGGTTAATTAGTGAATTACATCCTGCTATCACGCAAGCCAAATCTACAGTTTATAGAAAGCCTAATCAACCCTTTACGTGGTCGATAATTTTCAATACACAAGGTTTGATAACCTAAAGAAGAATAGTTTGCAAGCAAAAACAGCACAATTCAGCGATTGGGTAAGCTAGCAAATGACGATATTTCCTAATTTTGCAGCAACCTAACTCAAAAAAACCTTAAACCTATGAAAAAGAACATTGTAATAGTACTTTTATCGTGTGTTGCTATTTGGAATATGGGCTGCAACAATGCTCCCCAAAAACCGGCAGAAGCCACGAACGATACCATGGCTGCTAAAGTTGCCGAATATGCAAGTTTTGTGTTGAACACCGACACAAGTGTGTTAACAGCCAACGAAAAAAAGATGCTGCCTCTTTTGATAGAAGCTGCTGCTTTAATGGATGAACTTTTTTGGAAACAGGCTTATGGCGATAAAACTGATTTGCTGACAAGCTTAACCGATTCGATGCAACATGCTTTTGCTGTTATAAACTATGGGCCTTGGGAGCGGTTGAACGACAACAAACCTTTTGTAAAGGGCGTGGGCGCAAAACCAGCAGGTGCAATGTTTTACCCAGTTGACATGACCAAGGAAGAATTTGATGCGCTAAAAGACCCTAAAAAAACTGATTTATATACAATTATCAAGCGTAAGGATGATAAATCATTAGAAGTGGTGCCTTATCATGTTGCATATAGCGAAGAACTTACCAAAGCTTCGGCCTTGGTAAAACAAGCTGCCGCCCTTGCCGAAGATGCAGGCTTAAAGAAATACCTCGAACTACGCGCCGAAGCCTTACTAAGCGATGATTATTTCCCTAGCGACATGGCTTGGATGGATATGCGAACGAACGGTATCGATTTTGTGATTGGGCCCATCGAAACTTACGAAGACCAGGTTTACGGTTACAAGGCTGCTTTTGAGGCATATGTATTGGTTAAGGATAAAGAATGGAGCAGCAAAGTATTAAAGCTAGCCGCACTCTTACCGAAGCTACAACAATCGCTGCCAGTTGACGATGTTTACAAAAAAGAATCGCCTGCCTCATCAAGCGATTTGGGCGTTTATGATGCCCTGTATTATGCCGGCGATTGCAATGCCGGAAGCAAAACCATTGCCATTAACTTGCCCAACGACCCCAAGGTTCAAGCCGTGAAAGGAAGCCGTCGCCTACAACTAAAGAACTCGATGAAAGCCAA
>CAZKHA010000045.1:0-22759 GCA_964552325.1 uncultured Bacteroidales bacterium | reverse complement strand
ACAGTGAAACATTGTGTGATTTATGAATGTATTTGCTTTGTGCCATGCACAAAGATATGGTTTTCGCCGCAAGCGGCGGGGAATTTACCCATAGAGATTGAAGTGATTGGAAAGGTGCAAGGTGTTGGGTTCAGGTATTATATTCTTGAACATGCCAACATGCTTGGACTAACCGGATACGTTAAGAACCTGGCAAATGGTCATGTGTTCATAGAAGCAGAAGGTGAACCTGGCAGCATAGAGCAATTGAAGCATTATTGCGAGCAAGGTCCTGTTAGAGCGCGGGTTAGCAGTTGTATCTATGAATTAAATGCGTTAAGATATTTTAAAGATTTTTGCATCAAGTAATTGGATTGTTCAAATTTTTATATCTTTACCCCCCCTTAAAGCACAACACGGATCACTACTTAACTAATGAAAAAGCATTTCAATTTAACCGTAATTGCAGAAAGCAATACACCTGGTTTTAGGTTTTCAGTAATGGAAAAGGCCTACAAATATGAGGTTTCTGGTTACATTCGGCGCAAACATAATGGCGGCTTCTTTATTGAAGCCGAAGGTGATGAAACCAATTTGGAAGGATTTGTAGAATGGTGCCGCAAAGGCCCATTAGGAACAATCATCCAACGAATTGATATCGAAGAATCGAACGTAAAAGATTTAGAAGGCTTCGAAATAAAACACCGTTAGAAAGCCGCTTTACACAAACTAGCAACGCTTCCTCCTGCTTTAAAGCAATTCCTCAGCTTTTCAAAAACCAGCTTATCAATCGGGAACGTAATTTCGGATGGATCAGAATCAAGGATTGACATCCACCTGAATAGCTGCGCACCTTCTTGTTGGTGTTCAAAAGCAAAACGATGTTGTGCTGTAGATATCTTACTAAGCTGGCCAGACGTCACAAAGTAGTAAACACTGATTAACTGCATTGGTATAGCGCTAAAAGCTGATTGCTGATAAAAATCGGTGGTGTAGAAATGCTCATGGGTGCTAATCGCTATACCAAGTTCTTCCATAAACTCACGTTTGAGGCAATCCCTTGTCCCCTCACCTAGTTCAAGCCCACCTCCCGGAAACTTTGTCATTTGCATCCCGAAGCGAAACTCATCAGTAACCAATACTAAATCAGGACTTTTTAATAAAAGGCCATAAACTCGAAGGGTAATTTTTTCGCAACTCATCGTTTTAGTGTCATTTACGTTTTTATTGCACGTGTAACCTCGCGTTTGCCCGGAGGCCCTGGCAACGATTCTACTAAAAAGCCTGCAGCGCGCAAAGCTCTTTTTACTGAGCCCTTTGCGCTATACGTAACCAAAATACCATCTGGCTTTAAAAGTCGGTTCAAAAACAAAAATGCGTCTGCAGTCCATAACTCAGGAACTACATCAGGGGCAAACGCATCAAAAAACACCAAATCAACCTTGCTTTCCAATCCCTTGATTTCGATGAAGCTGGCAGGATACTTTTCGATTGCAAAAAACGGGCTAATACTAACCAGTGTTTCCCCCCACTTAACCGCATGTATCTGATTAAATGCTTGTTCTAGTTTGGGATACTTTTGAGCTAAGCTGTTGGAATATGCCGACACAACAGAATCGGGAAGCGGATAAGGTTCTGTAGTATAATAATGCACTTTTTTGCCTGTTTCTTCTGAACGCATTGCGGTTAAACAAGCATTCAAGCCTGTTCCAAAACCCACTTCAAACACACAAAGCTGTTCGGCGACAGCAAAATAATCAAAGCCATACGACAAGAATATCTTTGTTGATTCCTGCACCGCACCGTGCACCGAATGATAATGCTCATTTAGTGAGGGCACAAATATGGAAGGAGAACCATCTCCTGTTACAATTAATTCTAAATCAAAACTAAACATGGCAAGGGAAAGGTATTGGCGGCAAAAGTAATTCAAATGATTCTATTTGTTTTAAATTTTTGTATTTTTATAGTCGCCAAAGTAAACAGTATGCTTGACACAGTAAACCCTGAAAAAATCCTGTTTCTTGATATCGAAACAGCTCCATTATGGCCTGATTATCAATCTGTACCAGAATTTATGAAACCCTTTTGGGACGTTAAAGCAAGCCATCTAAAAAAAACAGAGACCGAAACCCCAGAGGTGCTTTACAACAAAGCAGGCATTTATGCTGAGTTCTCAAAAATCATTTGCATTTCAGTTGCTTATTTTCATGGAACGACATTAAGGGTCAAATCCTTTTCAGGACATGAAGAAAAAGACCTACTTGAAAAGTTTGCCACCTTGGTTAAGTCGTTCTTTAAAAACAATGATTGCTATCTGGCAGCCCATAATGGCAAAGAATTTGACTTTCCGTTTATAGCCAGGCGCATGGTTGTAAACGAAATACCATTGCCCCAACCCTTGGATAATGCCGCCAAAAAACCTTGGGAAGTGCAACATCTTGACACCATGGAACTCTGGAAATTTGGTGATTACAAGCACTATACCTCTTTATCGTTGTTAGCTACTATTTTAGGCATCCCTACACCCAAAGACGACATTGACGGAAGCATGGTTGCTTCGGTGTATTGGCTTGAAAACGATTTAGATAGAATTGTAAGGTATTGCCAACGGGACACTATTACGGTAGCAAGACTCATTTGCCGATACAAAGGCTTAAAATGGCCTGGCGAAGAGTCGATTGTTATTGTTCCCTAAGCACAAAAAAACCCGTTGCTTTCAAAAGATAACAACGGGGAATCTAGGGTGTAGAATACGTTTACTTTGTTGCCCTTTTCTCTACTGGGCGGGCATGCAGTTTAATCACCATGTTCTTGACAGTTTTAGTAACCGTATATTCCTTGGGTTCAGCAATTGAAGGTGCTGATTTATAAGTACTTCCCTCATCATAGAATTCGGGCCCATACGGTGTGCACGCAATACTGAAGTAGGTATCGGGAGCATCTTCGCCATCCATATAATAATATGCGCGTTCACCTTCTAGGTTATAAACTTCGTAATCCATTTCCCATGCGTATTCGGCATAACCGTTTGGTGTGGTAATCTCGCCATCGTAATACATATTGTAATAGCCAGGCCAGATGTTGTAATATTTGCTCCATTGAAAGCTGCGAGGTATTGAAGCTGTGCCGGCGTCAACATAATCAGGCTCATCATTTTGCCAATCAAGAGCCAGAAATGCACGTCCGTCGCGGCCGTCGCGGCCTCTTTCGCAAGCAGAAAACAATAGGGTTATGGCAAGGATCCCCAATCCGTAAACCAAACCATTCATCCCGAACAATCTGGTAAAAGTGTTGAATTTGGTTTTCATAAAACAAAGATTTTAAAAGATGTGTGTTTAGGAGTTCTAACATCATTTGCTCGCGATACAAATTTTTAGAACGAAGTTTCTTTAGGTTATTTAGTTCGTGAAAACCAATTTCCGTGCCACTCACTATCTTTGCATCCAGTTTTAGAAGTCAAATTCGTTGCTTTTATTGCTGACATATTTTTTTGGCATTGATTATCAAATATTTGCTTGTTTTATGGAAAAGCACCAGTTATCAAAATCAACCTTTATAAGGGGAGTGCAATGTGCAAAATCGCTCTACTTACATAAGCACAGGCCATTTCTGCGAGATAAACTAAGCGCTGAGCAATTGGCTAAGTTCAATCGCGGACACCAAATCGGACACTTGGCACAGCAGTTATTCCCAGGAGGAGTTGATTGTTCACCCAAGCATCCTTCGCAATATGCAAAAGCCTTGGAAATGACCAAAGAATGTATCGAAAAGGGCGAAACAATTATTTATGAAGCCGTATTTCAACATCATGGCGTGCTGGTTATGCTTGATATTCTAGTAAAAACCAATGCTGGTTGGCAGGCTTTCGAGGTTAAAAGTTCCTTAAAAATATCCGATACGTATGTAATGGATGCCGCCTTGCAATATTTTGTTGTTTTGGGAAGTGGGTTAAGTCTTGACAAACAATACCTTATAACACTAAATCCAGGTTATGTTCGAAGTGAGAACCTTGATTTGGAACAACTGTTTCTAAAGACCGATATCACCACGCAATGTATTGAAAAGCAAGGTTTTGTCAGGGAGCAAATTGAGGAAGAACTGCGGGTTTTGGCTTTGAAAAGCTCCCCAAATGTTGCGATTGGCAAGCATTGCCATGAGCCTTACCCTTGCGATTTTTTGGGACACTGTTGGAAGCAGATAACACCAGACAGCGTGCTTTATATGCTTTCTCCCACAATCGAAACCCGTTTTGCTTGGCACCATGCTGGTATGTTAAAGCCAGATATTCAAGATACTGGCCTGGGCGCATGGACTTCAGAGGTGCAATCACTTACCTCAGGTAAGCCATTTGTAATAAAAAGCGACCTCGCAGCGTTCTTTGAAAGCGTTCAAAGCCCTACACTTTTTCTTGAAGCAACCATCGAAAGGCCAGCCCTTCCGCCCTATACGGCTTCAACTGCTTACGAGCCATTGATACGGACGCTTGCTTATACAGAATTAGGAGCAGCAACAGTTCAGGCACATTTTGTTAATTTGACTGATGATCAGCGAATTGTGGCTTTTGAATTTTTACGCGAATTGAGCGAATCGTACCAGACAATTGTGGTTTGGCAAGCTGATGAGCTACTGGCAGCACTTGATGGAATTAGTATTCATTTTGCCGAAACTGCCCGTAGCATAGAGAATATTAAACATAAAATCATTGACTTAAGCGCGATTGTTCAAAGCGAGTCAGTGTTCTTCCCAATACCAAATGCCGGAAAGGATTTGGTTAAAATTGGCGCCGGGCTAGGGATTTCCGAAGCGATAAATGGTTTGAGGCAGCTTAGCTTAGCTGCCATTGCGCGAAAACATGCCGCAATCAACAATGGGGCTATGACACCCGATTGGGAGGCAGATATTCAATCCTTTTTAAAGCTTAATGTTCTTGTTTTAAAGGAGTTGTTCCTGATACTAAAAACCTATTTGGCTTAGGATTTTGGGATTTGAACGAAGTTAAGCGAAAAATTTCTTGCGAAATTTGGCGTTTTTTTTGCGACGAAGCCTTGCAGAATCAAAAATTTTTATACTTTTGCACTCCGGTTTTGCAAGAAACCAAAAGTTCTATACCACACGGCCCGTTCGTCTAGGGGTTAGGACGTCAGGTTTTCATCCTGGTAACAGGGGTTCGATTCCCCTACGGGCTACAAAATTATAACAACCCTCTGATATTCAACTTGATTTCAGAGGGTTTTTTATTTGGTGAAGTTAATTTTTTACATGACACATCATTTTAAATCTAACTTCATTTGCCGTTATTTCCTGGCCTCAGTTTGCGTATCACCCTTGTTGCGGTTTTGCCCTAGGCTTAGTTTTCTTTAGGGATTACCCGAAAAATAGTAAATGATTGTTATCCTGGGTGATAAGTGTTATGGGTTTTGATACAAGCGAAAGATAGCAGAAGGTTAAATATTCTCTTTATTTTGTGTTTTGCAACCGATTGTTCATTATATTTGCATGTTCATCGAAAATGAACAGTAGTTATTATTGAACAATTGCATAATGATAAAGGATAATTACATACTTGGTGAGGCTCTTAACAGCTTGTATAATTTCACCAATATTCAGGCTATCCTAAGCGATACCAGGGATAGGCGGAAAGCATTACTTAGCATTGCTGGAGAAGAATTTGCCCTTAAAGTGAAACCGGAAATCACAAAAGGCAATAAAGGGCTAGTCTTGGCAGAATTGAAAGAATCATCTTTCGAAAACAATCTGCCTCCATTGCTACTCACACAATATATCCCATCGGATATCGCAAAAGAATATGTTGAGGAGCGTGTAAACTATCTTGATGTGGCCGGGAATTGCAACATCCGGTCAGGCAGGCTATTCATTTTGATTGAAGGCAAAAAGTCAGAACATGCGGCCAAAACGAATAAACCCCGTGCATTTCAGGAAGCTGGTATAAAATTGATATTCATTTTTTTAGTGAAACCAGAAAGCGTTAAGTTGCCTTATCGTGAACTTGCAGACCTTGCAGGAATTTCATTGGGGTCTGTGGCTGCGATCATGCAGGAATTATGCGATCAAAATTTCCTGCTCCGCACCAAGCAAACGAAAAAACTTAAGAATTCCAATAGATTGCTCGAAAGGTGGATTATTGCCTATCATGATGTGCTTCGTCCACGGCTGATCTTAAGGCAAATGCGATTTGCAAAATCCGAGAATCTTACGGCCTGGAAATCAGTCAATCTGGCTTCTCAGCCTGGCTTGGCCTACTGGGGTGGTGAGGCTGCTGCAAATCTCATTACCGGTTATCTCCATCCAGGCTCCCTAACGATTTATACAAATAGAAGCTGGCAAAGTTTTAAAGATATTGGGCTACTACCCGACGAATCGGGAAATGTGCAAATCCTTGAACTCTTCTGGAAACCGGATTTTCACACCGGTATCCCTCCGGTATTAATTTATGCAGATCTGATGAGTAGTGGAAGTGACCGAAATCTAGAAACAGCCAAAATGATATACGATCGTGAGTTACAATATCTCAAGTAGTCATTTCCCGAATCCATTCTACAAGGAAGTACTCGATGTTTTGGTGCCATTCTTCAAACAATCGGAAACGGAGTTTTATATTATCGGTGCTACTGCTAGGGATATTATTCTAAGTGGGGTTTATAATGAATCAATAATAAGAAGCACCAACGACCTTGATATTGCCATTGCCATTCCCGATTGGTCGAAGTTTCAGGAAATTTCAACAGGTATCTGTGCGATGAATGGGTTTGAAAAGTCTAGGGAACAGGCACAAAGGTTCGTTTACAAAGCCATGTTGCTGCTTGATATTGTTCCTTTTGGCGAAGTAGCTGGCGAAGAACAGTCAATTTTCTGGCCTCCTGACCATTCAACCAAAATGTCGGTGGCTGGCTTTTCTGAGATCTTAAAAAACACCTTGGATATTACCATTGATAAAGCCATAACCATCAGGGTAGCAAGTTTGGCGGGTGTGTTTATACTTAAACTCAATGCATGGGATGACAGACACTTATTGGGCAACAAGGATGCCGACGATATAGCAACTATCCTCTCTTCATATTATGATATCAATGAACAAAGAGTGGCCACCGACCACTTCGATCTTTACGACATCGTACATAATTTTAGATTTGTGGCAGGGGCCACCTTGCTAGGAAGAGATATTAAGCAATTGTTGAAAGATGACCAAGCAACGGTGGATTCTTTACACAAAATCCTTCAAGCTGAAATACAAAAATATGAGGATAGTCATCTTATTAACCAAATGCTTGAAAGTCATAAATTCCTGAAATATGAAGAGGTTCTTGCAGCTTTACAAAGTATTGCCGCAGAAATACTATTGTAGGATATTTATTAGGTTTGTATTAATTGCCATCTACTAAAAAAGTTTGGCCATATCCTAGGTTTTCAAGTTCAGTTTTGCTATACATTGCCTTTTCAAATAAAGGTTCCTACTGATAGTGAACAACGATTTATAGATTTGATAATGAACCATTTGTGAATAATGTCGCAAGTGGTTTTTTTTAATTTGGTAAAATAAAAAACTGGGCTAATTGCAAATTCCAAGCAGCCCAGTTTAAATATGTTACAGATAACCAAGTTGACAAAAGTGTTGCTGTTCAACTACTTAGCTTTCAGCACCACAAACGGAATCAGCACTTCTTCGAGCGAGATTCCGCCATGCTGGAACGTATTACGATAATAATTGGCATAGTAATTATAATTGTTTGGGTAGGCAAAGAAATCAGAACCTCTCGCAAAAATGTAACTGGTACTTACATTGCCTTTTGGCAAACGCCCCTCGTCGGGATTCTTTAGCTGAAAGCAATCCTTTTTATTAAAATTCAGATTTCGGCCGGCCTTAAACCGTAAGTTTGTATTTGTTTGCTTATCACCAATAACCTTTACAGGGCTTTGAACGCGGATAGAACCATGGTCGGTTGTGATGCAAATATTCACCTTTTTAGAAGCCAGGTACTTAATGATATCAAACAAAGGTGAGTGCTCAAACCATGAAACGGTCAAAGATCTATATGCAGCCTCATTATCAGCCAATTCGCGTATTATCTCCATCTCAGTGCGGGCATGTGAGAGCATATCAACAAAGTTATACACGATCACATTAAACTTATTGCCTACAATATTAGGCAAGGATTCTAGCAGTTTTCGACCAACATTTAAGTTCAACACCTTCGTAAACTGATATTTAATATCTCGCCCAAACCTTTTTAGGTTTTCGGTAAGCAAATCCTCTTCGTATTGGTTTTTTGTTCCTTCATCCCAATCGTTTAGCCACCAATTGGGATATTTTTTTTCGATTTCAGAGGGTAAAAGACCGGCAAACAACGCATTTCGGGCAAACTGGGTAACGGTAGGTATTATGCTATAATACAATTCATCGCGTTCCACCCGGTAAAATTCCTCAATAATTGGTTGAATTACTTTCCATTGGTCGAACCGTAGATTATCAATAAGTATCATTACCGTGTTGCCGGGCTCATCGAGCAAGGGGAAAACCTTATCGCGGATTAAGGTGTGCGACATGGTGGGTTTTTGGGTGGCACGGCCTAGCAACCAATCGCTGTAATTGTTTTCGTAGTATTTGGCAAACACTTTATTAGCTTCTTCTTTTTGCATCTTAAGCACCTCGTTCATGCCTTCGTCGTTCGAGCTTTGAAGCCGCAACTCCCATCCCACTATTTTACGGTAAATGTCCGTCCATTCGGTAAAGTTCAGATTATTTGACAACTCGTTGCCAATAGTGCGGAACTCTTGCTGATAATCGAAGGTGGTTTTTTGGCTAACCAATTCTTTCTTCTCGAGATTCTTTTTTAAGCACAACAGAATTTGATTCGGCTTTACAGGTTTAATCAAGTAATCGGAAATATTCGACCCTATGGCCTCTTCCATAATAGTTTCTTCTTCGCTCTTGGTAATCATTACCACCGGAATACCTGGGTTTAGATTTTTTATCTCTTGAAGTGTCTCTAAACCAGATAATCCTGGCATATTCTCATCAAGAAAAATAATATCGAAATGCATCGAACGCAACATATCGAGGGCCTCATCGCCATTGTTGCTTGTATGTACCTCATAATCTTTTTGTTCTAAAAAAATAATGTGTGCCTTCAGCATGTCAATTTCATCATCGGCCCACAAGATTCGTATTTTGTCCATAATGTAGTATTTCTGTTTATAACCATAAAAGTACGGATAAAACGCCTTAGTGTGTGAAATATTTTCGCACAATACGTTAAGGTAAGTTAAAAAGAGTTCATGGCGAGCACAAGCCCTTAAAACTTGTATAAGACCTGTACCTTAAGCTCCGTTTTTGAGTTTCCATCAATTTGGTCGAGGCCGCTGCCAATTACCTGTACTTGGCTAAAAACCGTGGTGCCCCATCGCATGCTGATGTCTGGCCAGTTTTCCTTCCTGAATTTTACCAAGAGGTAAGCCCTGCTGCCATGATCGTAGAGTGCCGGAACCGAAAACGAATACAGCACATCACGCTCATAGGTATAAATACGGCTATTGTATCCATCGGTACTAAATAGTGCATACCTGGCAGTAAAGGCCAAGGGCAAGAAATCGGGTTTCCACGTCACATCTTGCAGCAAAGCAACACCTTGTTCCTGTGCTGATGAGGCATGTTTATACAAAACCATTTCAATGCGATTGGCCAAAGTAAGTGAGGGCACTGGTTGATACTGCAATTGAACCCTGAAATTGTGATAGTTGACTGTACCAACCTCCGTGGCTAAATTTTGAGAATTACTAACATTCAATGGTTTAGTTTCAAAACGATAGCGAAGGGTTAACTGTGTGCTCCGTTTAAGGTTATAAATAGCCTGAGCAAAAAACTCTTGCCCAGTCGAGGGAGCGTCAACACGGTATTTCAGCCATGGAAACCGATAAAAATCGGCATATGTAAACACCTCTAGGCGACGGCCAGGATTGGAACGAATTCCGATGAAAAGGCCTTCTTCGTTGGCATTTTGGCTGTTTTCGCCAAAAGAGTTCGCATAAAAATTCTTAAACGACTTATCGTAATTACGATACACCAGGGTCATCAAAAACCTTGGATCTAATTGAAAAACACCACTCATCAAGGCAGCTAAACAACCGTTTCTATCGCGTGTAAATTCACCAGCAAACTCCGTTTTGCGCAGGTAAAGCTTTCCATTTATGCCCACCGCTAATTCCTTGCTTTGTTGTGTTTGAAACAACTGATAAAGGCTTCCCGTTGGCAAAAATTCTCCTGAGAACTTGGTGGCTACAGCAGTTATGCCTAGTGCGAAAATACTTTTGGTTAGTGAGACATTCCCGCCAAAGCTTGTTACTGTTAAGTTGCCTTTGCCTGCAACTTCCGAAGGTGTACGATGTAAGCCGGTAATATCCAACGATCTGAATAGGCCATCGGCGGAATCACTGTTGTGCACAGAAGCATCAATTGGCAAGGAAGAAGCGAAAGCTGTTGCCTCAAAATCGCCAAAACCAGTGGTAAGTGCCGCGCCACGCATAAACATGGCTTCGTTGGCTGATGTATTGGGACGGATTCCGCGAGCTTGATGAGCAAAGCCAAGGCCATAGCCCGATTTGCCAAACGATAAACCACTCCAAAGTGTGAGCCCTTGTCCAAAAGACAGATGATAGTCACCCACAACCATTTGCTTTATAAAACCTGTGTTACTGGCCCAGGCGTATGCCGAATAAAAATCGAAACCATTGGGTTGGCTTCCCTTAAAAAACGCTTCGCCAGGGTCTTTATCTCCCAAAACCCCAAAGCGAATCCGACCTTTGTAATCGAATCCATATCGAAAGTAAATACGGGACGCATCGCCCAAATAACGTGCATCGGGGTTGGCAGAAAGCAATGAATCAGAAGCAGGTGTGTAACCTAATTGATCTTGGAGAATGGATTGATACCTGACTAGGAGCTGATTACGGCCATATTTAAACACATTCGAAAAACGTAGTGAATCGCGTGAGGATGGCTTGATGACGATATAAGGCTTAATCAGGCTAAGTGTTGAAGAATCAATGCCCTCTATTTGAGCAAGCTCGTATTCCGAAACCATATCGCCATAAGTGCTGGTGTATGCAAGTATGCGATATTGCTGAGGCTTGCTCAAGAAAAACAAGCGGCCCAACTCGCGCAGGCTCCTACTGTTTATATTTACAGGATTGTTAAGTAGCCATTGATAATCTTCGGCAAACTCCGCAAAATCATTCTCGGCATCGCTCCTAGATACCAATAGTTCAACCTGGTTTTGGATAATACTATCAGGCTCAACCTGAGCATATAATGGATTCCAAACAACAAGGACAGCGAGCAGCAAAACCCAAAGAAAATTATTCTTGAACATAGGCTTACTAAATTAATACCAAAACACAACTGACATACGTGGGGCAAAGCCCATGATTGGATGGTAAACCGAGGTTAAGTCAGCATCGAAATACTTGGTTTTAAAACCAACACCAAATGACCATGCGTTTGGGTTAAGCCCGTATCCTCCGCGAACTTTGAAATTCTGTAACACCGCATATTCAAACCCTAACCCGATGCTTGCATCCCTATCCGATTGCTTAAGAATTTCGAGGCTGGCCCATAATTGTTTAGAAAACGAATACGATAATCCAACACCCATTTCGGAAGGTATATTGGCTTGAACAAGATTAGAAAACCCACTACTGATGGGATTAAAAACCCTTGCACCCAGTTGCAAATCCGTGGCAAGCTGTGCTTTAACGCCCAAGCCAAAGGTAAAGGCTCCCGAGCTTCCATATGCCCCGCCCAAGCCCAAATGGCAATAATCTAAGGATACGCCTGCTGATAAGGATGACCCTAAAACTTTGGCATAAGCCAGGCTATAACGCTGTTCGTTGTATTGGCTGTAACCATAATAACTTCCCGAGAGGGCAAACACACCCCTAAGGCCGGGCAAAACAGCAGTCGCTGCTTTTGTGCTCAAATTAGTGGAAACCAATCCAGAAGCATAATACAAACCCGCGGTGGGCTTGCTAAAATATGTTAATGTTGCGGGATTAATAAACCCTGAAAATGCTGTGGATACAGCTAAGCCCTTAATACTCATACTTTCTGGTGCGGCACCTCCCACACCACCAAATCCTTGTGCCTGGCTCCAGGATACTGTATTTAAGAACAAAAAAACAAGAAAAATTACCCTTTTCATAACTACTGCCTTGTATTGATACGAAGGTACAAACAAAATAACAAAACAAGCAAATCATTTTAAAAAAACAATCGAGAAAAATACAACCTCACTTTATAGAACAAAAGCCTACCTTTGCCCAACCTATTGCACCTTGCTATGAAAAAACTTTTTATACTATTTCTTGTTGCTCAGTCGATTTTGATGTATGCCCAAACCGATGATAGTTGGAAAATCTACGACGACACCCACGTTGGCAGGGTTGATATAACCATACACCCCGACACCTTAGAATGGATTTACGACAATGTTGAAAGCGATATTGAACATATGGCCATCGTAAAATTTACGAACAACAATATTACCGAAACCATTGATTCTATTGGATTTAGATTAAAAGGCAATACCTCTAGAACCTCAGCCAAAAAATCGTTTAAAGTGTCATTTAACACCTTTATTTCGGGCCGAATGTTTCACGGGATACAAAAGCTTGACTTAAATGGGGAGCATAACGATCCATCAATTATACGCAGCAAACTATGTTTTGACCTTTATAAAGATATGGGCATTAAAGCCAGCCGTGCAAACCACATGAAAGTATTTATTAATGGGAACTATTATGGGTTATATGTTAATGTAGAACATATTGACGACGAGTTTTTGTGGAAAAACTTTTCGGATGACTCCGGAAATCTCTGGAAATGCCTGTACCCAGCTGATTTAAAATACCTTGGCAGCAACCCGCTCACGTATCAAAACCTAGGTGGCGACAAGCCGGCTTACGAGCTAAAAACCAACGAAGAAGATGCGGATTTTACGAAGTTGGTTCACCTTATTAATGTAATTAACAACACTTCATCAAGCCATTTTCAGGATTCGCTAGAAAACAATATTGATATTTCGGAGGTTCTGCGCTATCTGGCTTTGAACGTATTGGTTGGTGGTTGGGATGATTATCGCTCACTGATGAACAATTATTATCTATATCACGCACCTACCGAAAACCGTTTCCACCTCATACCTTATGACTATGACAATACGTTTGGGATAGATTGGTTTAATATTGATTGGGACCAAGCCGACCCATACGATTGGCCCAAAGTTGTGTCGGGAAGCCGGCCATTATCAGATAAAATGCTGGCCATAAATCAATACCGCGATTTATACACACATTTCTTAGAATTTATTTCACAAAATATATATGGCCTAAGCCAATGGGAAAATCGCTTGAACACAACCAAAGACTTGATAACACCTGCAGCTCAAGCAGATTTATACCGCACCTATGATTACGGCTTTACAATGGATGATTTTAACAACTCTTATACTTCGGGCAACTACAGCAACCAACATGTAAAATCGGGCATAAAGGAATTTGTGAACAACCGCACTAGCAGCCTTACAAGCCAACTTAGCTATAAAAACGCCGCACCAATTATTTATAACATCCAAACCTACCCACAAATTCCGGGCGAAAACGACTCCATTTATGTGTATGCAGCTTGCTTTAGCCATATAGGCCTTAACGAGGTAATTGTTCATTACCAAGTAAGTGGCATTTCGGGTTCATCGGCAATTAGCATGCAGTTTAAACCCGTAATAGGCTCTAAAAAAGTGGAAGACAATGATCGTTGGGTGGCCGTTATTCCACCCGTGGGAGGCGGTAAAACTATTACACTTAGCATTTCGTTAACTGATAACCAGAACCAAACAGGTAGTTATCCACGCGTTAAGCCCATTATTATCAAAACCCCATTAAATGGAAGCGGAGAAGTAAGAATAAACGAGCTAATGGCCAGTAACACAAACACTATTAAAGACCCAGCAGGTGAATACGACGACTGGGTTGAGCTTTACAACCCTGGTTCTGCGCCAGTATTGCTTAGTGGCAAATACCTTACTGACAAACTCACAAACCTTCCAAAATGGAAATTCGAGACCGCCAATCTCTATATAAACGCTGGTGAACACCTGCTAGTTTGGTGCGATGAGGACCAGACACAAAGCGGACTGCACACCAACTTTAAACTTAGCGCAAGTGGCGAAGACATGGCTATAGTAGCTGAAGACGGAGTCTCGATTATTGACGCAATAACATTTGGCGAACTTAACACCGATGTTTCGTATGGCAGATACCCCGATGGCGACAACAATCTTCAAACCATGCCCCCTACCCCTGGTCAATCGAACAAAACCATTGGGATGGATGAACTTACCAATCCATTGGATATTGCTTTAAGCATTTTACCAAACCCAGCTAATAACAATGCATCTATTCGTATAAGCTTGGTGCAAAGCCAATTAATTACGATTAAACTATTCGATGAACACGGGTATGCAAGCACGGTATTGCCCGAAACTTACCTAAACCAAGGGCAACACCTCATTCCAATTGCAAACCTAAACCTAAAAGCAGGCGTATTTATTCTACAGGCAATCGGAAAAGACCGCGTTGCAAGCACTCGTTTAGTATTGCTTAAGTAGCTGTAAATTAGCTGCACAGCTGGAATAACGATCACTTTACGAAGTCCTGAAAAGACGCAAATCTTCATGTAAGATTCCGAAGCACTAAGCGTTGAACTTCTAACAATTGCAAGCATAAATTGCCTTTACCCTTAGTTTTCATTCAATATTGCAATACGGTAGTATAAAAAGATCCTTTGGTAAGCAAAAAAAACTCATAAGATAATTAGGTATAGAACACTCCAAAAATAGCACGACAAAGGCTCACACTGTTTTGAAAACTGAAAAAAGAATGCGTACTTTTGAAGCCTCGAAACCCTGAATATGGAATCAGCTGTGAAAACAGACGGAGTTTGCACAGTGCAACACCTTGCAAACCAAGATACACATACTTAGTTTTTGTAGGATATATGTACGAATTATAACCAAAAGACAAAAAAATGAGTACAAAAGTCTGGACAAGTTCAATTAGAATCTTTCATTGGCTGTTAGCCATCGGTTTTACGGCAGCTTACATTTTAAGCGATTTTGACGAATACCAAAACCTGCATTACGCATTCGGATTATTCGTTGGAGTTTTGATTTCATTTCGGATTGTTTATGGTTTTATAGGAAATAAATATGCAAACTTTAAGGATTTTCCGATAAGTGTTAAAAATCAACTTGCCTTTTTGAAGAATTTTTTCGATAAAGACAAAACATATGTTGGCCATAATCCAGCAGCATCTATTGTGATGTTAGGCATTTTTATTGTAGGGCTTATTAGCAGTCTTTCAGGCTATTTACTCTACTCCGCAGAGAACCCTACCTTCGTTAAGACAAATTTAGGCGAGGAATTAATTGGTGAAGTGCATGAAGTATTTGGGAACCTATTTCTAATTTTGGTTATAACACACTTAATTGGGATTCTCACCGATTTGCTTTTTCATTCTAAAACAAAAACAATACAGTCAATATTCACAGGTTATAAAACAGTTGATGGTGAAAACTCTAAACAGACAACTTTACATCTGGTTTTCACAATCATTTGGTTTGTAGTCCCATTTTTAGCTTTTATGTATGGAAAAGGCTTAACCACCAAAACCACCTCAGAAAAAGACCAAATCGAACATCACGAAAACACACAAGAGGAAGAAGAACATACTGAAATTAAGGACTAAACAAACTTACGAAGACAAATATTAAATCAAATAAAACGTGAAATATAAAATAATGCTGATGTTTTTGCTTATTTTATTTGCCGCAAGCGAAAAGAACAAAAACTGCCCACAGCTAATACCCAACAACAAAGTTGTATCCAATATTTTAGGAAAAAATTGCACAAACCATACCGGATTAAAAGTTGGAGGGAGTCGGATTACCTTTACAGGAATTTCACATAACATCACAGTAGCAAATCGTTTTGCGAAAAGCAAAGTAGCATTGCTATCAAAAGCAAACTGCTCTTTAACAATCCTTAAAACCATTGAAATTGCAAATAAAGGAAACCATGCACTTGATGTTTTAGGCGGCTTGTATGCAGGATCCTCTATACAATTTTTAAAGCCAACAAAAATAAAACTTGAGGCAAATAATACTTGTTTAGGTAACACAAGCTATAAAATCTAATAAAGTAATGACACAAACAACACATCAAACTAATCTAAAATTCAAAGTTCAGCGTATTATTGCGTTTTCATCATTGCTAATATTTGTTGCTAAACTGATAGCTTATTTTTTAACAAACTCTGTTGGAATTTTAACTGATGCTCTTGAAAGCATCGTAAATGTGGTTACCGGGTTTATTACACTTTATGCTGTTTACATTTCAATGAAGCCTAAAGATGAAAACCATCCTTTTGGCCATGGGAAAGCAGAATTTTTATCGGCATCGGTAGAAGGATTTTTAATAATAATTGCAGGCTTGATAATAATTTTTGAAGCCATTAAACGCCTTTTTATACCAGCGGAAATATCGCAGCTTGACATTGGAATCTTAATTGTGGCTCTTGCGGGCTTGTTGAATTATTTAATTGGATGGTACAGTATAAAAATTGGCAAGCGCAACAATTCAATTGCATTAATTTCCGGCGGTAAACATTTACAATCTGATACTTACTCTTCAATAGGGCTCGTAATTGGATTAACGCTATTGTATTTTACAAAATTAGCATGGTTAGATAGTTTGATAGCCCTTATTTTTGGGACAATTATTGTAATTACTGGATTGAAAATCCTTAAAGAAACAACTTCAAACTTAATGGACGAAGCCGATTTCGAATTGATTGAACGGTTTGGCAAGATAATAGACAGCAACAAAACTGATGACTGGATTGATATCCATAACTTTAAACTTGTAAAATATGGTAACGTATTTCATATTAATTGCGACTTAGTTCTGCCTTGGAATTTGTATTTATCTGATGCCCATAAAGAAGGCGAAAAATTAAAAAGCTTATTAGTGGCCAACTTTGCAGAAGACATCGTCTTTAATGTGCATAAAGACGACTGTTTTACTAACTATTGTAAAAATTGCAAAAAGGAAAATTGCTCTAGAAGAACCACTGCGTTTGAAACACAATTAACTTTTGATATAAATAGCTTTACGAAAGAACGATTAGAAAGTTAGCGAATGAAAACTTGTACGTTATTGCATAGTTTTTGCCACAGTGGTGGGGTTTTATATCTACTAAAACCTTGAGTAGGCATGAAGCTTTTATGCCTCCCGAAACAAGAGTGCTATAAAATCCCCTAGTTTACTTGTACTATTCTGGACTTGAAAACCAGCCGAATCAGACCACAAGCAGCCGAACTAGATAACCTTGCCTTTAACGAGCAATTCTTCCATTTCTTGCTGTAGCTTCTGGGCTTCGCAGCGTGCTATTTCGGCAAAATCCTCCCCTTTAGATGCAAAGATTATTCCCCTGGAAGAATTTACCAACAGGCCACAGTCAGGGTTCATGCCATACCTAGCTACTTCTTGCAAACTTCCACCTTGGGCACCCACTCCTGGCACCAACAGAAAATGATCAGGCACAATTCTCCGAACTTCGGCAAGTTCTTTGGCTTGGGTGGCTCCAACCACAAACATCATGTTTTCGGGGGTTCCTCCCCATTCGAAGGATTTATATAACACTTCTTCATAGAGCTTATGGCCTGATTCGCGGTTAACAAAATGCTGAAAATCAAGCGAACCCTTGTTACTTGTGAGAGCTAACAAAACAACCCATTTACCTTTAAACTCCATAAAAGGCGACACACTATCGGCACCCATGTATGGGGCTACCGTTACGGCATCAAAATCGAAACCCGACAATTCGCGGTCAAAAAACGAGCGGGCGTATTGTTCTGAAGTATTGCCAATATCGCCACGTTTGGCATCGGCAATCGTAAACGCCTCGCAATTTAAACTTTGCAGGTAATTCATCGTTTTTTCAAGGCTTTGCAGCCCTTTTACGCCCCGGCTTTCATAAAAAGCAAGATTCGGTTTGTAAGCTACCACTAAATCGTGGGTTGCATCAATAATTGCCTTATTAAACTCAAAAACAGGATCTTCAGCTCCATGTAAATGCTTCGGTATTTTTGTACAATCCGAATCGAGCCCTAGGCACAAGAAGGACCGTTTTTGTTTAATGTTATTTATTAACTGCTTGCGATCCATATATATGGTATTAATCGGTGTCTTCGGCTTTCAGTCGTTCGGCATTTTCGGCCATTTGCAATTGGTCAATCATTTCTTGGATATCGCCATCCATAAACACAGGCAAATTGTACATCGAAATATTGATACGATGATCGGTTACCCTTCCTTGAGGGTAATTATACGTGCGTATTTTTGCGGAGCGGTCGCCCGTAGAAACCATGGTTTTGCGCTTTGTAGAAATCTCGTCGAGGTGCTTCTGATACTCCCGTTCGTAAATGCGGGTGCGCAGAATGCTCATGGCTTTTTCAAGGTTCTTTATTTGCGACTTTTCATCTTGTATCGAAACCACGATTCCGGTTGGCATATGGGTGAGCCGTATAGCGGAATAAGTAGTATTAACTGACTGACCTCCAGGACCCGATGAACAAAAGGTATCTTTACGAATATCGCTCTGTTTCAGATCTATATCAAATTCATCAGCTTCTGGAAGCACTACCACGCTGGCAGCAGACGTATGGATGCGGCCCTGTGCCTCGGTTTTTGGAACGCGTTGCACACGATGCACACCCGACTCATATTTCAGGGTTCCATATACATCATCGCCAATTACCTTAAAAATCACTTCTTTATAACCGCCAACCGTACCATCGGCAATGTCAACCAATTCAACTTTCCAGTTTTTCTTTTCGCAATATTTAATGTACATACGGTACAGATCGCCTGCAAAAAGACTGGCTTCGTCGCCACCCGTACCGGCACGAATTTCCATTACGGCATTCTTAGCATCTTCGGGATCTTTGGGCAGTAACAGCAGTTTAATGTCTTCGTCCAATTGTTCCTTTTGCAAGGTAAGGCTATCGAGCTCTTCTTTGGCCATCTCCCGCATTTCCTCATCTTTTTCGTTGTATAGTATTTCGCGGCTGCTCTCGATGTTCCCAGTGATATTGGCGTACTTCTTATAAGCATCCACAATGGGTGTGAGCTCTTTGTAGTCCTTGTTTAGCTTGATAAAACGTTTCATATCAGCCATGGCATCCGGATCGGACATGAGCCCGGCAATGTCAGTCCACCGCTTATAGATGGCTTCTAATTTCTCTATCATTCAGTTTTTAAGTGATTTGTAAAACGGCTGCAAAGGTAGCAAAAGAATGGCACTTAAGCCGCATGGCTTAGCGGATACCCATCAACACTTCCCAAGCACCTACCTCAACTTACTAAGGTACATCTGGATAGTATTCTCAAGGCCATAATAGAGCGCATCACTTATCAAGGCATGGCCTATCGAAACCTCGAGCAATCCGGGTACATTCTTTGCAAAATAGGCAAGATTGAGCAAGCTCAAATCATGCCCGGCATTCACACCTAAACCAACTTCAAGGGCTACACGTGCCGCTGAAGCAAAAGGCAAAACGGCTCGGTAAGCATCTTGCGGAAAATCAATAGCATACGGCTCGGTATAAAGTTCAATACGATCGGTACCAGTTTTGGATGCATTGCGTATGAGGCGTTCATCTGTTTCAATAAAGATGGATGTACGTATGCCATTTGCCTTAAACTCAGCCACAACTTCCTTTAAGAATGCTTCATGGGTTAGGGTATCCCAGCCGGCATTTGAGGTAAGCGCATCGGGTGGATCGGGCACCAAGGTAACTTGGGTAGGCTTAACTTTAAGCACCATGTCAATAAAATCGCGAGATGGATAGCCTTCGATATTGAATTCGGTGGTTATAAGCGGCTTTAGGCCAAAAACGTCGTCGTAACGTATATGGCGTCCATCAGGGCGTGGATGAACAGTAATACCTTGAGCACCAAAACGTTCGCAGTCTTGTGCAACTTTTAACAAATCTGGTACGTTGCCACCACGGGCATTGCGGATGGTGGCTATTTTATTGATGTTGACGCTAAGCTTGGTCATGAAGGCTTGATTTTTAGGTGAAAGATGAATGCAAAATTAGGGCTTTTTGGGGTACCCGATGACGAAATGGTCGTATGGATTGTGTCCTTTTACCGCTCTATGTTCGGTTACCTTCTTTGCTAGTCCGGTTTAGCAAGAATTTATGTGAATATGCTGTTAAGCTGTAAATGATTACAAATATATCCGAAGTATTCGCTTGTTTTTTTTCGCTCATTCGTAATTTCATTGCCATACATCACGCGAGATGGATTGCTTCGTATATTGCTATAATCTTGCTTTTTAAGAAGCTAGCCCAAACAGTTTTGCTCGGCATGCTATTTAAGAATCCCACTTCCTATCTTCTTTTTTTGTACTATTGCACAAAATCAATGCTTTGTGGCTAACAAACGAAAAATAATCAACGACCCCGTGCACGGGTTTATCAGCATTCCCGACGAGCTTTGCTTCGACCTTATTGAGCATCCCTATTTTCAACGATTACGCAGGATCAAGCAGTTAGGCCTTACGCATTTGGTGTACCCAGGCGCCTTGCACACCCGGTTTCATCATACTTTAGGCGCCATGCACTTAATGGTACAAGCCTTAAGCATCCTTCGCTCAAAAGGTGTCTCAATAACTCCCCAAGAAGAACAAGCCGCCATTATTGCCATTTTGCTGCACGACATTGGGCACGGCCCCTTTTCGCATGCCCTGGAGCATAGCATCGTTAGCCACACCTCGCACGAAGAACTTTCGGGCTTGTTTATGAACCAATTAAATCATCGTTTTAATGGACAATTGGAGACCGCACTGCAGATTTTCAACAATCAACATCCTAAAACATTCTTGCACCAATTGGTTTCTGGGCAATTGGACGTTGACCGGCTCGATTACCTCCGCCGCGACAGCTATTTTACCGGCGTATCCGAAGGGATGATTGGCACCGAGCGTTTGCTCAAAATGCTGCATGTTGAAGACAACCAACTGGTTGTAGAATCGAAAGGAATGTACTCAATCGAACATTTTATCTCGGCCCGCCACATCATGTATTGGCAGGTGTATCTGCATAAAACCGTATTGGCTGCCGAAAGTCTTTTGCTTCAGATTTTAAACCGTGCAAAAACTCTTGCCCGTGCTGGCGAAACGCTTTTTGCAACCCCAGCCTTGTTGCGTTTTCTACAAAACGATTATAGGTCGAGCCACTTCCAAAACGACCCCAGCCTGCTGGCCTCCTTTGCCAAACTCGACGATTTTGATGTGTTCTCGTGCATAAAAGAATGGGCCGACCATCCTGACAAAGTGTTGTCGTTGCTGAGCAGTTTTTTAGTCAACCGAAAACTATTCAAGATAAAGATGCA
Source organism: uncultured Bacteroidales bacterium (assembly GCA_964552325.1). GTDB lineage: Bacteria > Bacteroidota > Bacteroidia > Bacteroidales > TTA-H9 > CAZKCK01. Next base: position 1,249 of record CAZKHA010000045.1, on the reverse strand, counting down.
AGACACTGATTTTGAACCTAGCCAACTAGAAGAGCTCAAAAAACAAGCCTGCGAGCATTTCGGGCTGCAAGCCGAAGAAGGCTCGTATTTTGTGTATGCCGGCGTTGCCGAAAACGTGGCTTACGATACGGGCGTTGATCGCATTAGGATGCGATTTGATGCTGGCGATGTGCGTGAACTTCCCTTGGCCGGTGTTGGGCTTAACCAGCAATACCTTGCCATGCCCGTAAAAAAGCACTACCTCTGCTATCCCAGGTTCTAATTTGCTAAAAAAACTTTTCAGCCCATTGAACCTTTTTGATTCTAAATTGTAACTATTACAATTAAATAATGATTACTGAATCAAAATAATTATAAAATGGATGCAAACGAAATTGCAAAGCTACTGAGCGAAAGCGGATTAAAAGTAACGCCGCAACGGATGGCCGTCCTTGATGCTTTACTTAACACACTGCATCATCCCACTGCTGATGAGATTTATCGAATGGTTGCTGCCACAATTCCGGGGCTTTCCGTTACTACCGTGTACAATATTTTGGATGCGTTTGTTGAAAACGGATTGGTACATCGCATTAAAACCGATGCCGATGTGATGCGTTACGACGCCATTGTAAAACCACACCACCATTTATACTGTGCCGAAACCGACCGTATTGAAGATTATTTTGACCCCGAGCTCGATCAATTGTTGAAAGATTATTTCGATCGCAAAAAGCCCGGTGGCTTTGAAATCAGTGATATACGTTTACAAATTACCGGAAATTTCAAACTTAATTAAACTCAAATCTATGAAAACCCTCAATCAAATCGGGCTCGATCACGAACTATCGGCCCAACTCATCCAAAAACTAAACGACCTTTTGGCCAATTATCAAGTGTTCTATCAAAACACACGTGGCTTCCATTGGAACATAAAAGGCGAGAAATTCTTTGAACTTCACCTGAAATTCGAGGAATTATACACTGATTTTCAACTGAAAATCGACGAAATTGCCGAACGCATCCTTACCTTGGGCGGCACACCATTGCATACATTTGCCGCTTATTTGGAACATTCGCAGATAAAACCGCTGCAAGACTATACCGATGGGCCTATCTGTGTGGCCGCCATCCTTGATTCGTTTGCCATTCTTTTGGCAAAACAACGTGAAATTCTGTCGCTTTCATCGGAATTGAACGACGAAGGAACCAATGCCTTGGCCAGCGATTACATCCGTGCGCAAGAAAAACTTGTTTGGATGTACAGCGC
>CAZKHA010000044.1:0-22832 GCA_964552325.1 uncultured Bacteroidales bacterium | reverse complement strand
TCTTTTGGCCTGACCATCGTGATGCAAATCCAAACGCGTTTATGGTTGCATACTGCTTTGCTGACAGTTCGGCTTCACCATAATTTGCATAAACACCAATCATCATAATGGTGGCGGCAGTACCAACGCCAAAAACAACGGGTCCTGAGTCAATGTCACCACTTCCCTTTTTGCCTTTTGGATACTCCGAAATTGTTGGAAGACCGAGGGTTTTTGTGGAAAAACGATTTTTAAAAAGCAAAAATTGTTTTTGTGCGAATGCTGAATCAATATCGGGCAATAACCGTAAAACCAAACTCATCGACGAGCCTCTTGAACCTTGTATTGGCATACCCGTTTCGGAGTTTACGCTGTGTGGAACCATTTTTGTCTCGCGATCAAGCCTTTGTTGAACTTTATCGAGCCACTGCCTTACTTCATTATTGTACCCTGGTTTAAATACTTGGTTGTATGCGTTTAAAGCTGCCATCGCCACAAACATATCGGCTGGCCAAGCATGCCCATCATACGACTGAAGGTAGGGGCTGTCAGATGCGTTTAAGGCTTTCTTTAGGTGTTCGCATTGCTGGCTAAAGGTTTTAATATACAGCTCATGTCCAGCAAAATTTGTATCAAGCCTGAGTATCTTGGATAGTAAGTAATTTTTCCACCCAAAATAAAATATACCGTATTCAGGGTCCATTTCTTTATCAAAGGTCCATTTGGCTTCTTGCGAATCAAGAGTTTGGTAAGCATACAAGGCTTCTTGAAGAGCTTTGTCTTTGATAAACTGGTCGCTTGGGTTTGAGTTTATCGCTAATTCGCACCAGCTTAGCCCATAAAGAGCATTTACAAACACAAAACCCTCCGGAAACAAATCCTGCATCCGTTCTCCCAGGTTCTTGGCTTTTAATTCATTTTCCAAATAGTTTAGTTGGGAAATAATGTCTGCTTTCTTCTCAACTACTGCCTGATTGCTGGTGTGAAGCAATAGGTTGATGCGTATCACAAACAAGGTTAAAAAAGCCACCAATGCGATTAAGGCATAACGAACTACGGCATGGACTTTCTTCATAATTGGGAGTGGGAGCAATTAATATGGAAAAAACACCAATAAATCTGCTTTCAGCGGGGCTTGCTTACAAAACAAAGGTAGCAATTTAAGCTTTTACCGTTCTATATAATTAGAATATTCCGGCATGAACTTTCATCCGTCGAGTTGGCCATTACAAAACTAGTCATTGATTTTTAAAGGCTTAGCTTGCTTTTTTTGGTTACTATTCACCTATAATCAAACCCGTCACGGTTTATGTTTCTTAAGAGTTTATGGTTTCAAGGCCTGGGCAATCTTGCTATACGCCCGTGGGTGTTAAAGGCTAAGTTAACGAATAAGCCTCAATGTTTAGGTTTGGCGTTTTTGCCCGGAATAGTGCTCAACAGAATGCTGTTTGGGTAGCAAGACGCTGTATAAATCGGGCTTATTGCTTTCTTCACTTACCGCTATGTTCGTTTTATAGTATATCTTTGTTCAGCATTTACAAATCTAAACCTATTGCGTTCTCAAATTTTACCCTCATGAAATTAGTACTTATTTGCGTTGTAATGGTGCTTGCCCTAGCTGCAAATGCCCAAAGAAATGGTAACATACCCGCTAAGTCGGCTATGCACCACGAAGTTATGGAACAACCCTATGTTCAAGATGACCTATCGAAGCATCCTCGCTCAAAAGCCTACACCTATAAGGGTGTTGAGTTTTTTACCACCCAGGTTAATGTAGATGCAAATGGGATGAATATTGTGGGCGATGCTGCCAATGAGCCTTCCATAGGCATCGATCCCAAAAACCCTGATCGCATGGTGATAGGATGGAGGCAATTTGATAACGTAAACAACAGTTTCCGCCAAGCTGGATATGGATACAGCACCAATGGTGGCAATTCATGGACCTTTCCGGGTGTTATTGATCCAGGTATTTTTCGTTCCGACCCAGTGCTGGATACCGATTCTGCCGGAACGTTTTATTACAACAGCCTAACCAAGGATGAACTGGATAATTATACTTGCCAAGTATTTAGGAGCTACGATGGCGGGGCCACCTGGGATGGCGGCACCTTTGCCCTGGGCGGCGACAAACAATGGATGGTAATCGATAAATCGGGGGGCATGGGCGATGGGCATATTTATGCTTTTTGGACTTATTATTACAGCATCTGCAACCCCAAGGCCTTTACCCGATCAACGGATAGGGGCTCGTTTTACGAAGATTGTTACACCCTGGATGGGCAACCACATTGGGGTACTTTAGCCGTGAGTCCTGATGGCGAGCTTTATACGGTTGGCGCCAACGATTTAAGCGTAATAACGGTTACCAAATCAAGCACTGCCATGGATCCCCTCAACCCAGTGTCGTGGGATTTTACCTCGGAGGTGTTCCTGGATGGCGAACTCTCGGGTTGGTCAGATGTAAATCCCGCTGGGCTTACAGGCCAGGCCAACATTGCCGTTGATTATTCCGAAGTGGGAAAAGGCAACGTTTATGTGCTTGCCTCGGTTGACCGGCTTTCGAATACCGACCCCGCCGATGTGATGTTCAGCCGCAGTACCGATGGAGGTTTAAGCTGGAGTGCGCCGGTTCGTATTAATGATGATGTAAGCACATCCAATTACCAATGGTTTGGCACCCTATCGGTAGCTCCAAACGGGCGCATCGATGTGGTTTGGCTCGATACACGTGCTAACCTATTCGGGTTTTTAAGCTCCGCCCTGTACTATTCGTATTCGTTAGACCAAGGCTTGACATGGTCAGCAAATGTAGCCTTGTCTGAGCCGTTTGATTCACGCATCGGCTGGCCACAACAAAACAAAATGGGCGATTATTTCCACATGGTTTCAACCAATGAAGCTGCACATCTAGCCTGGTGTGGCACCTTTAACCAAGAGCAAGATGTGTATTATGGCCGTATTTCAGTCGAAACCAGTGGCATGGCTAAGAATGAGGAAAATATCAGCGAAGCTTATGTTTATCCTAATCCGTTTAAGGAACAAGCAACGCTTAAGTTTAATATGAAGAAAACAGCAGAATTTACCGTGCTAATTCAGGATGTGTTTGGGAATAAGGTAAGTGCTCAAAACTGGGGTATGCTTACCGCCGGATCACAATCGTTGGTGCTACAAACGGATGGATTGAAGGCCGGTGTTTACTTCTGTACGCTTGTTTCGGGTAACCAAAAGCAAACCATTCGCTTGATGCTGATGGATTAGGTTTAACGCACTTTTTTGTTGATGTGAGTTTGTGTTGCTTAGCCTTAAGTGGTTATGACGGAGAATGAACTAGCCAAAGTTGTTTTTTTGATTTAGCGGTAAAGGTCCATAAGTTTCTAGGACCTGGCCTTCTAGAAAGTGCTTATGAGCATTGCTTGTGTTATGAATTAAAAAAGCAAGGTTTACGCATTGAACGTCAGAAACCGATGCCAGTGATGTACGAGGAAGTTGTTTTAGAAGTTGGCTAAAGGGTTGATCTGATTGTTGAGAACAAACTAATTGTAGAAGTGAAAGCGGTTGAATCGCTCAACGATGTGCATTTTGCACAGGTGTTAACGTATTTAAAACTTTCGGGATGCAAATTGGGCTTGCTAATCAATTTTAATGTTGCCTTACTAAAGGATGGAACACGGCGGGTGATTAATGGGGTATTGTAACCTTGGGTATAATAAAGCAAGAAGAATAAACCACAAAGACACCTATTAGGCACTGCGTTCACAAAGCCATTCTATTTTTGTTGCAGAAACCCCTTGTGCCCCTTGCGAAACCCTTGTGTACCTTGTGTTTAAAGCGAATAGATGAAACCACAAAGTGCGAACTACACACGTTGGCTCAAACAAAAAAGTCCTGCCAAAGCAAAAGCCTGAGCAGGACCCTTATATAGGTTTTATAAAAGGTTTACCGAGCCATTACCAAGCGTTTGCGAATGGTAACAATTAACCCAAGAAAGGTAATGAATGCACCAACCCAAACAAGATTGATATACGGATTGATTACGGTTTTTACCACTATATAATCCATTTTATCTTCAAAAACGGATAAAGTAATCTTGCCAGGATTTTCTGAAACACCTTCAAAAACAATGCGGTAACCAGCTTCAGGTATTAAGCCACCCCTGCGTGTTACTTCGCTGTTCTGCACAATATAGTAGGCTTGGGTTTTTACTATTTTCCCAAGGCGCATATCCAACAAACGTAAATGCGCTGTAAGCGTGATGTTGCTTGGGTCAATGCTTTCGGGTCGTTTTTTGTCAGCTTTCGGTAATACAGAAACACTATCTAGCACCAGCAAGCTCATGGTCATTCGCAACGTATCGCCAACCTGCGCCTCGGTTTGATCAATAATTGGGAAAGAACCCGGATTATCTTCGGCAAACGAGATATAGGAGTAAATATCACGGTTCCAAAAGTTCTCGGTAGAAGGGTTGTAAACATTCCCCATCCGCTCGTTGCGGTTTACGCTTGGTTTTACTGTAAAGGCTTTTTCCAATTGATTTTCATTGATTGCCCGGTAAAAGTCAATCGTGTAAAACGTTTCACGCCCCTTGGCCTCCCTGTTGCTATAGATAGCTTGGTAGTTGCCCATAGGTACGGTATCGCCTTTTATCATAACCTGGTTTTCGGCATTGGTTTTTTCGTCACCCAAATGGAATCCAGAGGTGTTATGCGAAATAGTTGTTGAATTAGAGAACGTTATAAGTACCCCGGCTAAAAAGATGCCAAATCCCAAGTGCGTAATCATGCCACCGGCATTCACTGATTTCCTGAAGAGTTTTATCATGATATCAATTGATGCAATAATTGCAAACAATGAAGCGAACAAGTACAAGAAATAGAGGAGGTTGAGCGGTACAAACGTCAATTCAATCACAATTGTTAAGCCTAATGCTATACCTGCAGAGAGCCCGGCTTTGCGTGCAAATACTTTCATGTCGGTAGTGTTGTACCATAAATAGCTAGCGGCTCCAATAAATAGCGTAATCAGAATAGCGAAAGGCATTTGCCAACGGTTGAAATAATGCACCGCATCAACAGGCGGGGCAAAATTAAAACCGAACAGCTTATTCCAAACAGGAACCGAGGTTACAAATGTGATTTGAAAAGCCGAAAGTAGCACTACCAATGCACCGGCAAACATCCAAAATTCCCTCGACCAAGTATTCTCTTCTGACTTAATTTTGAGATTCTTTAAGCTTCTAATAATAAAGTATAACGGGATTGCCAAAAAGACCAACATCGTTACAACCAACTGAGTCAACATTCCGTTTTCGCCAAAGGCGTGCACACTTGTTTCGCCCAAAATTCCGCTACGTGTAAGGAAACTGGCATAAAGCACCATAAAAAATCCCATAGGCGTAAACAATGCTGCAAACAACAAGGCATTAGCTTGTTTTTTGGCAACAATGGTAAAATGAAGGGCCGCTACCAAAACCAACCATGGAACCAGTGAGGCATTTTCAACAGGATCCCATGCCCAGAAACCACCAAAAGTAAGGGATACATAAGCCCACATACCGCCTAGAATAATACCGATACCCAGTATTAAAACAGCAAAAACGAGATAGGGTAGGGCTGGTTTTATCCATTCAGTGTATTTCTTTTGCCATAATCCAGCTACCACAAAGCAAAACGGAATTACTACAGATGCATATCCCAGGAACAGAACAGGAGGGTGGGTTGTCATCCAGATGTTTTCAAGCAAAGGGTTTAATCCATTGCCATCGGTAAGCATCTTTAAATAGTTTGGGTCAGTAAAAATACTTCCTGAAATATCGCCCACAAGCTCACGTGCTAACATAAATGGGCTTCTACCAATGGTAGTAAAACCCAAATCAAAACCAAGTAAGGTTGCCACGGTAAATACCTGAGCTAAGCTGTATATCGTCATGGTACTCGATTCCCATTCGCGTGCTTTAACCATTAGCAGAAGACCTAACAAGGCTTGCCAAATGGTCCAGATTAAGAAGCTGCCCTCTTGCCCTGCCCAAAATGCCGAAATCAAGTATTGTAGCGGTAAGTCTTTAGATGTGTACTGCCAAACGTATTGGTATTCAAAATAATGCTTGGCAATCATAAAGAATAATGTACCTCCCGCCACTAACACACCTGCCACATGCGCCACAAAGAATGTTCTTGCCAAATTCTTATGCTTTCCAGGGCTTGAGCTATTTGCATGTTTTGTGTTGAGGAAATAGAGTATAGAAGCTATGATTGAGGCGCCAAATGCAACATATAAAGATAATTTGCCAATTATTCCGGGCAATAAGTGTTCTCCAATGTATTCTATATTCATAGATATTAGGTTAAAATTGTTTGCAAAGATATAGAAACCTCCATATTTAAACGGCATTGGAGATACAATCATCATGCATGTGTAGTAACAAGGCTGGAGCTTAGGAGTTCATCATTTCTTGTTAAACAATTGCTTTGCAGCAAGTAAGTCGTTGTTATTGATAGCAAAAGCTGCTAGCGGTGTTTTTGTTAATGAACAAAAAGCAACGATTTGATACACCAATGAACCCATATACGATATGGAGGTGGCAAGCCCAGCACCAGCCAACCCATACTTGGGAATGAGAAGGTAACCCATGGCGCTTATCATAGCCAACCCTATGGCCGAACCCATGGTGTTGAAATGCGGTTTGCCTATCCCCGAAAAGTAGTGGCTGAAAATCATACCTGATGCTATGGCCAAAATTCCAGGAGCCAAACAGGCTATGGTGAATTTTATTTCTTCAAAACCTTTGCCAAGAAAGAAGGTGAAAAAACTAGTAGGAATCATCAACAAACCGCCAATTGCAAGCAATGTTATTACGGCGCTAATCTTAAAAAAAGCGATGGTTAATGTGCGTGAAACTTCATCTTCGCCTTCGTTAGCTATGCGGGAGTATTGAACAAGAGCCATGCTTTTGCCAATCATCCAAAGCCCTTCCGAAAGCTTTACGCCAGCGTCGAACCTTCCTAACATGGCTCCGCCAAAGAATTTGTTTAGCAGGAAGTAACTGAATCTGTAGTTAAGCGTTTGGAACAATCCTGCAACCTGAATGGAGCCTCCAAATTTTAAGAATCGCGGAATCAACATCCCGAAACCATTTACTTGCCTGATTCTTAAAAAAGGCAAAACAGGAATAAGGCTTACCAGTAAGGTGGTAGAGTAGGATAGGTATAGGATGAAAACAAAGGTAAGTACCGTGCCATGATTCAGGGCTTCGAACCAAATAAACAAAAACGTTACGGTAGCGATGTTCTGAAACAATGTAATAAGGTTGTAGGCTTTCACCCTTTCTTTGCCCAATAAAACCATCAGGTTAATGTTGATAAGTGCCAAAAGGAACGATAAAACCATTACGTCTATAATGTAACCCTTTGGAATTAGTTTGAGCCCTAGTAACACAAAGCCTCCACCAAGGGCAGTAATGGCTGCCCAAATAGACGATAAGCTAACCAATTGAAAAACATTGTACCTGGGTACAAGATACACCAAAGCGGAACCACCTATTAAATTGCTTACATTACCCAATATGGCCAATGCAACTATCAAAAGGCTAATTTGCCCCAAGCCTTCAGGGCCTAAATGCCGAGCATTGATGCTCAGGATGGCAAAACTTGCCAAAGCTGCTAAAAGCCGGGTTCCTGCTGTGCCAAAAATCTTGCGTATCATTCAGTCAAATTGGGCTTCAAATGTACGGGTTTATACATAGTAAACGATGTGTTTTTATAAAGCCATTGATAATGAGGGTTACAACGCAGGGTTCTTGTTTTTATTTTTCTGGAATCAGTTGGTTGTGTTTGCAAATCCGCTAAAAATTACGAAATTTGTAAACTAACTATAAATAATCCTAATGGTCAAGTCGTGGATAGTACGGTTTATCGAAGTTTGGTTTAGTTCTACTCAGTTCCTTATCAATATTTGGATGCTCAAGGACAAAATCAGGTTCTACCATTTAATCTATAATGGCAGGGTATTGGATATTGGTGCCGGCACAAAGCCTTACCGTCATCTTTTTAACAACGTTAAAGAGTATATTGGAACCAATACCCGTAGGCATTATGATATCAACCACATACAACCCGATGATTCTACTACCGATGTTTGGATTGAAGATGGAACCAAGCTGCCATTTCCTGATAATTCCTTTGATGGCGTGGTTTGCTTTCAAGTACTGCCTTTAATTGCTGATCCTAAAGCTTTTTTTACCGAAGTACAGCGTGTTTTAAAGCCCTGGGGCTATTTCATGTTAACCTCCGATTACCTTTATCCGGCTTGGAGCAACGAAGATTACATGCGCCATTCGCAATCGCATTTGGTTAAATTGGCAAACGAAAACAACTTCATAGTGCTGTCAACCGAAAGTTTTGGTGGCTTCTGGACGATGATTTATTGTAATATCATCCGTTATTTTAGGAGTTATCCTCAGCGTATCAAAATGGTTAAAAATCCATTGTTCCGTTTGTGGCGTACCATGTTCCTTGTCCTAATCATGCTTTTGTCGCCCATTGTTGGTGTGTTGGGTCCATTGGTCTATATACTTGAAAGGGGAAAACGCCGCGACTACGGACAAACAATGAACCAACTCCTATTAGCCCGCAAACAATTGTAAAGCCTTTTATAAGTGTAGTTTACGCTTAAATTGATGCCAAAAGTTTGCCCAAACAAACACATGGTGTTTTTGGTCAAAAGCTGTTAAGTTTCCATTTCCGCTAAGTGTGTGCAAGCCTTTTATTGCGCCATTGCTTGGTAATTCAAGCGTGTGCAGCAGCTTTTCGGAGAATTGGGTAGGCGTAAGAGTTTCAATTTCCATAACCGAAATCCTGTGCCCCGAATGCTTCGCGCAATCTTGTGCCGGGCGTATCAGCCTTCCATCTACCATACAAACAGGGCCAGCTGGCCTAGCCGAACGTATATCGGTCTTAACCGGGTTTAACAAGTGTGGTTGCCAGGTGCCCATTAAATCATCAGCAAACCAAATGTTTAACAGCGTATTTGTCGATTTTTTATCCGTACACAAAAGCCACCATTTGGAAGCATAATGGAAGATGATTGGGTCAATAGCACAAATGTCCTTAATTAATGTATGCTTAAAGGCGAAACTTTTTGTGCCAGCATCAAATTGATATAAATCCAACGAATTGCCCAATGAATTTTCGGGCACACAATACGCATTGCCATCGTGTTCAAAAACAAACGGGAAAGCCAAATGATATGGGCGTTCTATCGTTTTATAAGCTTGGTGTTTAGGAGACAGCGATTCATCTAACTCTTGTAGAAAAATCCGCCCATGCCTGTCATGATAGTCGTAATCTTCGTACACCACGAAGTTTGCGTTTTTATATGCAAATAAGTGAGGATCGGCCTTGTAATGCGCCTTGGAGGTCCCTTTGAGAAAAGAATCGGCACTTAAAGCGGCTTTTTTCATTAACACATCAGCGTAAGGCTTGTTGATGAGCCCAATTTGCCATTTCTCCGTCAAAAAAAGTTCTTTATAGTGAAAAGCAAGTTTGTTAATCCACATCTTGCCAAGCATTTTGATCATGGTTGAATTTGTGGGGGCAAAACGCATCGGCGATGGCACTATATTTACTTGTTGGTTTCCAATTAGGCCTTTCCCATCCATAAGTTGCTTGCATATGGCTAAAGGCCACTCAATGGTTCCCCAATAGGCTTGGTCAATGTTCGCCTTCCACGAATGTGAAACGGTGGCAAACCAGCCTTGTTTTAATACCAATCCTGCATCAATCTTTGAAGTAAGCCTTTGCAGAATGGCGCCATTGGTGTGATGCCCTTCAAGTATCTCCCAAAAATTAGAAGGAACGCCCCTTACCGCCTCTGGATCATCATGATGGAAAGACCAGACCCCATACGGTACACTTTCGAGTATACCACCTTTTATGATGCCAAAACCAAAGCGTAATAGAAATTGAGCTCCACTTGCATTGATGGCTTCAACATCGGTTTGGTCAAAATATTCACTTATTCCTTTGTTGGTAGTTGTGCAACGTAAATGTTTGCACCCCTTTAAAAAGGGTTCAATTGATTGTGGCTTTTTGGCAGATGGAGATAAAAAGTAACGATAATAAACCCTGAATAGCAAGTTTTTGTATGGATAGTTGATGGCTTTCTGAATAAACGACGGTTTTGTTTCATACGTACTCGTGGGCATAATTATAAGCACAGGCTCAATTTGGTTTTCGTGCAATGCGCTAATTATTGCCACCTGCCATTGCTGAAGCACATACGAATCGCAGAGGATGCCATACACCATTTTGGGAGGTAATATGTTCATTGCCTGTTGGTTTTAACAGCATTTAAGTAGATGTTGTAGAATTGTTTACCCACACTTTCTGGGCTAAATTGTTCTACAGCGAACTTTCGCATTTCAGGCCTATTATATAATGTATGGGTGTCAAGCATTTTTAGGATTGCCTCCATAAGGGCATTTTCGTTGCGAGCCTCAACCAACAACCCAAATTTTTCGTTCACAATTTCGGCTATTCCACCCACCTTGGTCGTAACGATGGGCAAGCCGCAACTTAGGGCCTCATTAATCACAACAGGCATATTCTCGTAGTTACTGAACATAACCAAGAAATGGCTTCGATGAAATGCAGCTATTAATTCGTGGTTTTCAAGAAGCCCTGTAAACTCTATGAATCCCCTGCCAATGTTAAGGTCAGAGGCATATGTTTTTATGGCTTCAAAATCTTGGCCATCACCAACCATTAAGAGCTTAAAGTCGTTGCGAACTTCACTTATGTGTTTAATGACCCTTAATAAGCCGCTAATGTTTTTTGAGCGATCCTCGAAACAGGAAACATGTATAAGCGTAATAGGCTTGCCAATTGGCAACGGATTAAGTGTAAATTGTTTAACATCAACAGTATTATGAACCACATAAAAGTTTTTGTTCAATAAGCAATGGGCTTGCATGGCAAGCGCAAGGTTGTGTGTAACGGTGGTTACAGCACTGGCATGTTTTACTATCAATGAGGTAAGCTTCTTTCGTACCAAACCATTATAGGTGCCGGTTACAGGTAAATATCTTGACCAATGTTCGGTAATGACGTATGGAATAGCATACCGAAGTTTTAAAAGCAAGGCCAAAATGCCTATTCGGGTAAGAATATTAACATGAATCAGGTTAGGTTTGCCCAAATTCGCTACTATTTTGTGGTATCCGATGTGGCTGTAGTAAAAAAAGTTGAAAGTTTTTTTTACGAGGCCAAAACCCAGGTAAGAATGGCTCGGATTCGGGTAAAAAACCTTTAGTGTGTGTACACCATTTGTTGTAGTAAATTCATAATCAGTAGCTTTGCTTTTATCATTAGTGGGTTTTGGCTGTAAGTATAGTACGCTTGTGGTTACAAAGTTCGATACTGCCTCTGCATGTCGTTGAATAAAAAGACCGGGCATTGGATCGTATCGGTTTGGATACCATCTTGTGATGAAAAGCACGTGTTTACAGTCGTTTTGGGATGTCATGGGCAAAAAGAAAAGGATGCTTGAATGGCAAAGAACGAAGATAGGCAAAAAAAATTATGGCGAAAGTTTTTGGTATTCAAAAAAAAGAGTAATTTTGCAGCCGCTTTTATAGAAAGCTATCTAATTAATTCTTAACCGCAATCGGTTTGAATTGATGAAACCTGATAAAGAAGACAAACTATAGGTTTCAGGCAAGAATCCGGCTAAGTGCCACTCGTTCAAGGGATTCAGCTTGTGTCTTAACCTGCTAAGGCTGTCATTATTGTCATTTTCCCATCAATTTTCTATTAACTTGGTAGTTTCATCCGTATGAAGCCGGGAATAATTTTTCCTGTAAAGTTGTTAATATTGAATTAATTTGTACCTTTGCAGTCCCTTTTTTGGAGGGTACTCAAAACACTTGAAAATACTAAATAAGTTGATATGCCAACCATTCAACAGTTGATTCGTAAAGGACGCCAAAAGCTTGAATACAAGAGTAAATCTCCGGCTTTGGATTCATGCCCACAGCGCAGGGGTGTATGTACAAGGGTATATACAACCACACCTAAAAAGCCCAATTCGGCTATGCGTAAAGTAGCCAGGGTGCGTTTAACAAACGGCAATGAAGTTACAGCTTACATTCCAGGTGAAGGCCATAACCTACAAGAACACTCAATCGTAATGATTAGGGGTGGTAGGGTTAAGGATTTACCCGGCGTAAGGTATCACATCATCCGTGGAGCTCTCGACACCGCAGGTGTTGAAGGCCGTAACCAGCGTAGGTCTAAATACGGGACAAAGCGTCCAAAAGTAAAACCAGGTTCAGGCCCCGCTGCAAAAGGTGGTGCTAAACCCGCTGCAAAGAAAAAATAAGAATTCCGGATTTTGAAATTATTCAAGTAAACTTACCATGAGGAAAGCGAAACCGAGAAAAAGAGTCATTCTTCCCGACCCAAAGTTTAATGATGTACTTGTTACCAAATTCGTAAACAATCTGATGTACGAAGGTAAAAAGAACTTGGCTTACAAAGTATTCTACGATGCAATACAAAATGTAACCGAAAAAGCTGGCGAAGATGGTCTCGAAATATGGAAAAAAGCCCTGGCTAACGTAACCCCTTCTGTTGAAGTAAGGAGCCGTAGGATTGGTGGCGCAACATTCCAAATTCCTTCCGAAATCAGGCCTAGCCGGAAAATGTCAATCGGAATGAAAGCCCTTATCAATTTTGCCCGCAAACGCCACGAAAAATCAATGGCCTCTAAATTGGCCGCTGAAATATTGGCTGCAAGCAAAGAAGAAGGTGCTGCATTCAAAAGAAAAGAAGATACCCACAGGATGGCTGATGCCAACAAAGCATTTGCTCACTTTAAGTTTTAATTCATAAACCTACCTTAATAATCCACTCAAAACAGGAATGACCGAACGACTTTTACATACACGTAATATCGGCATTATGGCGCATATCGACGCGGGTAAGACTACTACCACGGAGCGCATCCTGTATTATACCGGAGTGAATTACAAAATGGGTGAGGTTCATGAAGGTACTGCAACCATGGACTGGATGATACAAGAGCAAGAAAGAGGCATAACCATTACTTCTGCTGCTACTACCGTCTTCTGGAATTACCTTGGACAACAGTACAAGATAAACATTATAGATACACCTGGGCATGTGGACTTTACGGTTGAAGTGGAGCGATCGCTGCGCGTACTCGATGGAGCCATCGGCGTTTTTTGTGCCGTTGGCGGTGTCGAGCCACAATCAGAAACCGTTTGGAAGCAAGCCAATAAATACAAGGTACCACGCATCAGTTTTGTGAACAAAATGGATCGTACTGGTGCTGATTTTTTTGAGGTGGTTAATCAAATCCGAAACAGACTCGGCGCAAACCCTGTTCCAATTCAATTGCCCTTGGGCCAAGAAGAATCTTTTACAGGTATTGTTGACTTGATTACCCGCAAAGCCTTCGCCTTTGACGATAATACCTTAGGAATCGAATACCGTGAGGTGCCCGTGCCTGAGGAAATGAAAGACGTCGTTGAAGAGTATCATACCAAACTGATTGAAGGAACCGCCGAGGAAAGTGATGAGTTGTTTGAGAAATTTCTCAACGACCATAACTCCATCACCATTGAAGAGATAAAGGCTGCCATACGCAAAGCTACTATTGAAATGCGTATAACCCCAGTTCTTTGTGGATCTTCATTGCGTAACAAAGGTGTTCAGTTCTTGCTCGATGCAGTTACCGCTTACCTACCCTCACCAATTGATGTACCAGCTATTACGGGAATTAACCCCGAAACTGGTGCCGTTGAAACTCGATTGGTTGATGAAAATGCTCCGTTTGCGGCGCTCGCCTTCAAGATTGCTACCGATCCTTATGTTGGTCGAATTGCATTCTTCAGGGTGTACAGTGGAAGTCTCAAATCAGGCAGCATAGTATTTAATGTTAATACAGGTAAGCGTGAACGTATAGCCCGTATGATGCAAATGCATGCCAATAAACAAAATCCGCTCGACTTAATCGAAGCTGGTGATATTGGTGCAGCCGTTGGCTTTAAATTGATACGTACCGGTGACACACTTTCGGATGAAAAACATCCAATAGTGCTCGAATCAATGACTTTTCCAGAACCTGTAATTAGTTCAGCCATTGAGCCAAAAACTCAAGATGAGCTTGATAAGGTGATTGCCGCTCTTACTAAACTCTCCGAAGAGGATCCTACATTTACCATCCGCAATGATGAAGAAACTGGCCAGACTATTATAAGTGGTATGGGCGAACTACATCTTGAGATTTTGGTGGATAGGCTTCAGCGCGAGTTTAACCTAAGTGTTAACCAAGGTGAACCACAAGTTGCTTATAAAGAAGCTCTTACAAAAACTGTTGTACATCATGAGGTTTACAAGAAGCAATCGGGCGGCCGTGGAAAATTTGCTGATATACAATTTGAAATTGGCCCCGCTGACGCAGGAGTTCGCGGTCTTCAATTTATAAATGATGTTAAAAACGGAGCTATTCCAAAAGAATTTATTGCAGCTACCGAAAAAGGATTCCGCAATACCATGTTTAATGGTGTGTTAGGAGGTTTCCCTGTCGAGAGCATGAAAGTTCGTCTTTTTGATGGCTCAACCCACACTGTTGACTCCGATGCTTATGCATTTGAAACAGCAGCCATGATAGCCTTTAGGGAATCAGCAAAAAAAGCTGGATGCATACTCCTTGAGCCTATTATGAAAATTGAGATAAACTGCCCAGATGAGTACATTGGCGAAATTACAGGCGACCTGAACAAACGTCGTGGACAATTGGAAAAGATTGATGCACATATCTTTTATCAGATCGTTGATGCCAAAGTACCCTTAGCAGAAATGTTTGGCTACGTAACTACCCTTCGCTCCCTTTCATCAGGAAGAGCTACTTCAAGCATGGAGTTTTCACACTATGCCGCATGCCCTTCAGATATTTTGGAGCAGGTTATGATAAAAACTAAAGGTTATTATATTAAATAGTAAGCGAAATTTTTAAATCCATACCAACGTGAACCAGAGGATTAGAATAAAGCTGAAAAGTTACGATTACAATCTCGTTGACAAATCAGCAGAGAAAATCGTAAAGACTGTAAAATCAACAGGCGCTGTAGTTAGCGGTCCTATACCACTACCTACTAACAAGAAGATTTTTACGGTTAACAGGGCAACTTTTGTCAACAAAAAGTCGAGGGAGCAATTTCAGCTGTGCTCATACAAACGACTGATGGATATTTACAGTTCCACCTCCAAAACCATCGATGCTCTGATGAAATTGGAGCTTCCAAGTGGAGTTGAAGTTGAAATTAAAGTCTGAGTGTTATCTAAGTCATTAAAATCTAAGACACAATGTCAGGACTATTAGGAAAAAAAATCGGGATGACCAGCGTTTATGATGCCTCTGGCAAGAATGTGCCATGCACGGTAATACTAGCCGGTCCCTGCGTAGTAACCCAAATCCGAACAAAGGAAAAGGAAGGGTACGAAGCTATTCAGTTGTCGTTTGACGAAGCCAAGGAAAAGAATACTACCAAGGCTTTGGCAGGACACTTTGCAAAAGCCAAAACTACTCCCAAAAGGATTTCTTCAGAGTTTACCCGTTTTGAATCGGGGCACCAAAAGAACTATGGAGATGTTTTACTGGTAGATGTTTTTGAAGAAGGTGAATTTATTGATGTATCCGGAATATCAAAAGGTCGTGGATTCCAAGGCGTTATTCGTCGCCACAACTTTAGCGGTGTTGGTGGTGCTACCCACGGTCAGCACAACAGGCTAAGAGCTCCCGGTTCATTAGGCGCTTCTTCCTATCCTTCACGTGTATTTCGTGGAATGAGGATGGCTGGCCATACTGGCAGTGATAAAGTAAAAGTGATTAACCTCAAGATTATGAAGATTGTTGTTGAAAAGAATCTTCTCGTCGTTAAAGGTTCAGTTCCTGGAGCTAATGGATCATATTTAAAAATTGAAAGATGGAGTTAGTAGTTTATAAATTCACTGGCGAACCCACCGACCGTAAGATAGTTCTTAAAGATGAAATCTTCGGTATTGAGCCCAATGACCATGCAATTTATCTGGATGTTAAACAAATCCAGGCAAATCAGCGCCAAGGTACCCATAAGTCAAAAGAACGTAGTGAGATTTCAGGTAGTACCCGTAAACTGAAACGCCAGAAAGGCACAGGTGGTGCTAGGGCTGGAGATATCAATAGCCCTGTATTTGTAGGTGGAGGCCGTGTTTTTGGCCCCCGTCCAAGAACCTACGGCTTTAAGCTTAATAAGAAGACAAAACGTCTTGCACGTTTGTCAGCCCTAACACACAAAGCAGTTTCAAACAGCGTTATGGTAATTGAAGACTTCAATATGGAAGCCCCAAAAACCAAAACATATGCAGAATTTTTGAAACGTTTTAGTTTACAAGATAAAAAAACACTTTTAGTGGTCGCAGAACCAAATAATAGTGTAATTTTGTCGGCTCGAAATCTGAGGAATGCAAAAGTTGTTAATGCTTCAGATTTAAACACTTACGACATACTTAATGCAAATAATCTGGTTTTTGTAGAAAGCAGTTTGCTATCGTTGGACCAGCTTTATTCAATTTAATACGAGTCAGAAATCCGTAAAAACGAACACGATGAGTATCATAATCAAACCGGTGATAACTGAAAAGATGACTGCAATGGGCGAAAAGCTCAACCGCTATGGATTCATAGTTAGCAGGGACGCCAATAAAGTACAGATTAAAACTGCTGTTAAAGAACTTTATGGTGTTGAAGCAATCAACGTTAACACCATCAACTATACCGGCAAGAATAAGAACCGATACACAAAAGGCGGATATATTGCTGGCAGGACAAGCGCCTATAAAAAGGCTATTATTACGCTAGCGAAAGGTGAAAGTATTGATTTTTACAGCAATATCTAAGGTAAATGGCTTTAAAGAAATTTAAACCGACAACTCCCAGTCAGCGCTTCAAAGTAATTAGCGCTTTCGACGAGATAACCACCGCAAAACCCGAGAAAAGTCTTCTCGAACCTGTGAAAAGATCAGGTGGACGTAATAACCAGGGTAAAATGACCATGCGTTATATTGGTGGTGGACACAAAAAAATGTACCGTATCATTGATTTCAAAAGGGATCTGGAGAATGTTCCGGCAACCGTTGAAACCATCGAGTACGATCCTAACCGTTCGGCACGTATTGCCTTGGTGAAATACCCTGATGGCGAGAAACGCTACGTGGTGGCTCCTCACGGCCTTAAAGTTGGCCAGGTGCTTATGTCAGGTAAAGGTGTTTCCCCCGAAATTGGAAATACATTGTACCTGAGCGAAATCCCACTGGGTACCAATATCCACAATATCGAGCTTCGTCCTGGCCAAGGTGCCAAGATGGCCCGTAGCGCTGGATCTTATGCTCAGCTTATGTCGAGAGATGGGAAATTCGCAATCCTTAAATTACCTTCCGGTGAAACACGCATGATTCTTCAAGCATGCAAAGCCACTATAGGTATCGTTTCCAACCTCGATCATAATCTCGAAATTAGCGGAAAAGCTGGACGCAGCAGATGGTTAGGACGTCGTCCAAGAACCCGTGGTGTAGCCATGAACCCTGTTGACCATCCTATGGGAGGCGGTGAAGGTCGTGCATCAGGAGGACATCCCAGATCACGCAAGGGCTTGCCAGCCAAAGGCTACAAAACCCGCTATCCGAAGAAAGCTTCAAATAAATATATTATCGAATCCAGGAAAAAGTAACCTGATCATAAATTTGCATAACTATGAGCCGTTCATTAAAAAAAGGACCATATATCCATTACAAGCTCGAGAAAAGAGTGCTTGAACTGGTTGACAGCAAGAAAAAAGTTGTTGTTAAAACCTGGTCAAGGGCTTCAATGATAGCACCCGAATTTGTTGGTCAGACCATTGCTGTGCACAACGGAAATAAATTTATCCCCGTTTATGTTACCGAAAACATGGTTGGCCATAAACTAGGAGAATTTGCTCCAACGCGTACATTCCGTGGACATTCCGGTAATAAGGACAAAGCCAAAAAATAATAAGGACTGAAGAATGGGATCAAGAAAACACAATAGCGCCGAGGCTGCTAAGTCAGCCAGAAAGTCGCAATACATTGCCAAACTGAATGATTGCCCTAGCTCACCCCGCAAAATGAGGTTAGTGGCTGATTTAATCCGCGGAATTGAAGTAGAACGCGGACTTCAGATTCTGAAACATACCCGCAAAGACGCTGCAGAAAGGTTGTACAAACTTCTTGCCTCAGCTATTGCTAACTGGCAGGTGAAAAATGAAGGTTCACGTGTTGAAGAAGCTGGTCTTTATGTGAAAGAGATTATGGTTGACGGCGGACGTATGGTTAAACGAATTCGTACTGCCCCACAAGGTCGTGCCAACCGCATACGCAAACGCTCAAACCATGTAACCCTAGTTTTAGGCGACAACCGTCAAAACGAAGAAGTAGTTAACGATAACCAGTAAACATCTATAATTTAAAATCTGAATGGGACAAAAGACAAACCCGATCAGCCTTAGGCTGGGTATCATTAAAGGATGGGACTCCAACTGGTATGGAGGCCGCAACTTTGATCAGAAAATTGTAGAGGATTATCAAATCCGCAAATATCTGAATGCTCGTCTGTCAAAAGCTGGGATTTCTAAAATATCCATCGAACGTACACTTAAATTGGTAACAGTTACCATCCATACAGCTCGTCCAGGTATCATTATCGGAAGAGGTGGGCAAGAGGTTGACAAACTTAAGGAAGAGCTTAAGAAAGTTACCAAAAAAGAGGTACAAATTAACATCAGTGAAATAAAACGTCCTGAACTCGATGCAGTATTAGTTGCTAGCAACGTTGCCAGGCAAATAGAAGGCCGTATTTCATACCGGAGGGCTATCAAAACCGCTATGGCAAGCACCATGCGGATTGGAGCAGAAGGCATCAAAATCTTCATCTCTGGAAGGTTGGCAGGAGCAGAAATTGCCCGTCGCGAACAATTTAAAGAAGGCCGCGTTCCACTGCATACCTTAAGGGCTGACATTGACTATGCGCATGATGAAGCTCACACAACTTACGGCCGTATTGGTGTAAAAGTGTGGATTTGCAAAGGCGAAATCTATGGAAAACCCGAATTGGTACCTTCAGGATCAACAACCCCTAAGATGCCAAAACCCATGGGTGGCGGCGCTCCAAGTGGCCATCGTCCTAAATCAAGGCAAAGGAACAGAAAATAGTATTAATTGATAATGAATAAATCTCGGTAATACAATGTTACAGCCGAAAAAGACTAAATTCAGGAAACAGCAGAAGGGCAAAATGAAAGGTTTCGCCCAGCGAGGACACGAGATAGCATTTGGCTCATTTGCTCTCAAGTCGCTGGAAACTACCTTCATAACAGGCAGACAGATTGAAGCTGCACGCCAGGCCCTTACCCGCTACATGAAACGTGAAGGACAAATTTGGATCAGGATTTTCCCTGACAAGCCTGTCACAAAGAAACCTGCAGAAGTACGTATGGGTAAAGGTAAAGGTGCACCCGAATATTTCGTAGCGCCAATTACTCCCGGACGTATCTTATTTGAAGCCGACGGTGTGCCGGTAGCAGTAGCCAAAGAAGCTCTGCGCCTCGCCGCTCAAAAACTTCCTATTGATACGAAGTTTATTGTACGACCAGATTATAGTGAAGAAACCATATAAGATTCAGTGATGAAACAGGCAGTTATCAAAGAACTTTCTCTGAGCGACCTTCGTGAAAGACTCGATGAGGAAAAAAAGCAACTCACGCGTCTAAAACTTAACCACGCCGTTTCTCCTCTCGAGAACCCAATGAAGATCCAGGAATATCGCAAAACAATTGCGCGTATTTTAACTGAGTTGAGAAAACGGGAATTGGAAGAAGAAACAAAATTGAATAAGAAATAGCAATGGAAACCAGAAACTTACGCAAAGAAAAGATTGGCGTTGTGGTCAGCGACAAGATGGAAAAATCCATCGTCGTTATGGTTGAAAGGAGACTCATGCACCCCAAGTATGGGAAGTACGTGAAAAGGTCTTCAAAGTTCACCGCTCATGACGAGAATAATGATTGTCATACCGGCGATACAGTTCGCATTGCCGAAACCCGCCCATTGAGCAAAAATAAATGCTGGAGATTAGTCGAAATCATTGAAAGAGCTAAGTAATTATGATACAACAGGAATCACGTCTGGCTGTGGCCGATAATAGCGGTGCCAAAGAAGTTCTTTGCATCCGTGTACTCGGCGGGACCAGAAGAAAATATGCCTCTATCGGCGATAAGATTATCGTGGCCGTGAAGAATGCACTTCCTTCAGGCAACGTTAAAAAGGGCGCTGTGGCTACCGCAGTGGTCGTAAGGACCAAAAAAGAAATCCGACGTACTGACGGATCCTACATCAGGTTTGATGATAATGCCTGCGTTATCTTGAACGCTGCTGGCGAAATGAGCGGAACCCGTATCTTCGGTCCCGTAGCCAGGGAACTCAGGGAAAAGCAGTTTATGAAGATCGTTTCACTTGCACCCGAGGTGCTTTAAAAGATAAACCACAGAAAATATGTGCGCTAAACTTCATGTGAAAAAGGGTGATACCGTTAAAGTTATTGCCGGTGATGACAAAGGACAACAAGGAAAAATTCTTGAGGTCAATGCCGAAAAATACCGCGCTATAGTGGAAGGCGTCAACTTGGTATCAAAACATACCAAACCCAATGCTAAAAACCCCCAGGGTGGAATCGTAAAACAGGAAGCTTCTGTTCACCTATCTAACCTTATGGTGGTAGATGGTACAGGTAAACCTTCCCGAATCGGCAGAAAAACCGATCCAAAAACTTCTAAGTTAGTCCGTTATTCCAAAAAATCAGGGGAGGTTATAAAATAATGAGCTATAAACCTAGACTACAAGAAAAATACAAAGCCGAAATTATTGGCAACCTGACCAAACAGTTTGGTTACTCTACCATCATGCAGGTTCCAAAGCTTGAGAAAATTTCTCTCAACCAAGGCCTCGGCGATGCTATAGCTGACAAAAAACTGATAGATATCGGTATTGATGAAATGACCAATATCGCAGGCCAAAAAGCAGTTGCTACTCGTTCTAAAAAGGATATCTCTAACTTTAAACTCCGCCGCAACATGCCTGTTGGAGTTAGGGTAACCCTGCGTGGCGAACGTATGTACGAGTTCCTCGATAGGCTTATATCAATTTCTATTCCTCGTATCCGTGATTTCAGGGGAATAAATGACAAAGGTTTCGATGGAAGAGGAAATTACTCTTTCGGTATTACCGAGCAGATAATTTTCCCCGAAATCAATATCGATAAACTAAACAGAATACAAGGACTGGACATCACTTTTGTTACGTCAGCAAAAACGGATCGCGAAGCTCATGCCTTGTTGAAAGAATTCGGATTTCCTTTTAAAACCCAAAAATAATATAGTATTATGGCAAAAGAATCGATGAAAGCCAGGGAAGTAAAAAGGCTTAAATTAGTGGAAAAATATGCTGCTAAGAGGGCTGCCCTTAAAGAAGCCGGCGACGTTATCGGCCTGCAAAAACTTCCACGTAACGCTTCACCTATACGCCTGCACAACAGGTGTAAAATCAGCGGCAGACCAAAAGGTTATATGCGCACTTTCGGACTGTCACGTATCAATTTCAGGGAAATGGCTTCAAACGGCTTGATTCCCGGAGTTAGAAAAGCCAGTTGGTAAATCATTATATTAAAATAATTATCTGACAGATATGGTAACTGATCCGATAGCAGATTACTTGACCAGAATCAGGAATGCCGTAATGGCAAACCATAGGATTGTTGAAATCCCGGCATCGAACCTTAAAAAGGCAATGACCCAGATTCTATTCGAGAAAGGATATATCCTCAATTATAAATTCGAGGACGAGACTATTCCCGGAAACATTAAAATAGCCCTTAAATATCACCCAGTGACTAAAATGTGTGCTATTCGCGAACTCGTTAGGGTAAGCAAACCTGGACTCCGGAAATATACAGGCGCTGATGACCTACCCCGAGTTTTAAACGGACTAGGGATAGCTATTCTTTCTACTTCTCAAGGCCTTATGACCGATAAAGAAGCCAGAAAGCTAAAAGTTGGTGGCGAAGTATTATGTTACATCAGTTAATACAGGAGAACATAAGTAATGTCAAGAATAGGTAAACAACCCATCGAAATTCCCGCCGGAACCAAGGTTAGCATTAGCCCCGAAAATCTAGTGACCATAACCGGTACGTTAGGCGAACTCTCACAGCAAGTTGATCCAAGGGTGGAAGTAAAATTGGAAGATGGTAAAATGGTGCTCACCCGCACAATTGAAGGCAATAGGGACGTTAACTCTCGCCATGGCCTGTACAGGGCTCTTCTCCAAAATATGGTAACCGGTGTTTCTACAGGTTTCACCGTAACTCAAGAGTTGGTTGGCGTAGGTTACAAAGCCGTTGCAACGGGTCAATTACTCGAATTATCTCTTGGTTTTTCGCACAACCTTTTTGTTGAGCTTCCAAATGAGATCAAAATTGAAACCGTGACCGAAAGAGGAAAGAACCCTACCATCATCATGAAATCGCATGATAAACAACTTCTTGGTATGGTCGCCGCCAAAATTCGTTCATTCCGCGAACCCGAGCCGTATAAAGGTAAAGGTGTTAGATTCGTTGGTGAAGTTATACGCAGGAAAGCTGGTAAAACGGCTTCTAAATAACCGAATAAAACTATTGAAGAATGTCAATCAAGAATAAAAAGGAATTAAGGCGCCTCAAAATAAAAT
>CAZKHA010000043.1:0-23093 GCA_964552325.1 uncultured Bacteroidales bacterium | reverse complement strand
GTACTTTTGCCAAAATTCTGGTGGACAGATTTGATTGATTGCAACCACACAAAAAAATGCTAAAGCAAAACAGCTTGCCAACTTCAATCAAGTTTATCCCCACATTATATTAATGTAACACATAATAATAACTGATATGGGGTATTTATTTACATCCGAGTCTGTTTCTGAAGGCCATCCCGATAAAATTGCTGATCAAATCTCTGATTCCTTGTTAGATGAGTTTTTACGGTGGGATCCTAATTCAAAAGTTGCTTGCGAAACACTCGTTACTACTGGTCTTGCTATGTGCAGTGGTGAAGTAAAAACAAATGGATATGTTGATATTCAAGAAGTTGCCAGAAAAACCATTCGAAAAATCGGTTATACAAAAGCTGAATATAGGTTTGATAGCGATTCATGTGGTGTTATAAGCACCATTCACGAACAATCCTCTGACATCAATCAAGGGGTTGAGCGTCAATCGGAAGAGGCACAAGGCGCTGGCGACCAAGGGATGATGTTCGGCTACGCAAGCACCGAAATGGATAATTATATGCCTTTACCAATCGAGTTGGCTCATATCTTTATGCAAGAATTAGCTGCGATAAGGCATGAAGGCAAGAAAATGAAGTATTTAAGGCCTGATAGCAAATCGCAGGTTACAGTTGAATACTCTGACGCTGGCATTCCCAAACGAATTGATGCCATCGTAATTTCCACACAACACGATGATTTTGGAACAGAGGAACAAATGCAGGCAAGGATACGTGAAGATGTTCTGAAAATACTGATCCCGCGCGTAAAGGCTACTTTGCCGAATCGCATAAAACGGCTCTTTGGAAACGATTTCAACTTATTTGTAAACCCCACGGGCAAATTTGTAATTGGAGGCCCACACGGAGACACGGGCTTAACCGGACGAAAAATTATTGTAGATACCTATGGGGGCCGCGGTGCACACGGCGGTGGTGCTTTTTCTGGCAAAGACTCCTCAAAAGTTGATAGGTCGGCAGCTTATGCCGTGCGTCATATTGCAAAAAACCTGGTAGCATCAGGTGTTTGTTCCGAAGCTTTGGTACAGGTTGCCTATGCAATAGGTGTGGCTGAACCAGTTGGCTTATATGTAAATACTTATGGCACTTCTAAAGTTCGCAACGAATCAGGCAAAAAACTTAGTGATGGCGAGATTGCCGTAAAGCTTAAAGAAATCTTTGATTTACGTCCATTTGCCATTGTTAAACGATTCGGCCTAAAGAACCCAATTTTTGCTCCTTCCGCATCATATGGACATTTTGGCAGGGATTACCGCAAACAAGAAGTTGAAGTTTATTATGAGGACTCCACTACCAGAACCATTCAAATTGATGGTAAAAAGCATTTCATGAAAGAGGTAGAGTTCTTCGCTTGGGAAAAACTAGATTACGTCGAAATCCTTAAGAGTGCTTTTGGAATCTGAATAGTAGCGCTTTACTAAACATATGTGTCTCCAGTTTCGGATAACAATCTGAAACCGGAGATTTTTTTTGAACTCTTGTTAAGTTATTGTTATATAATTGTTTAGAATTTTATTGTGGCAATAAACGGAGAATTGTGGTTTACTATTGGCCCAATCAAAAGGTTTGGTTTTACAAGTTAATTATGTAATAGTGTGATTAACAATGATTTGTAAGTTTGGCCTGAAATTTGCCAACCCTATCGAGTTAAAATTAATGTTTACCTATATGCAAGAAAGGCAAATTTCGAATCTTTTACAGGCGTTTTATAGCAAAACTTCAAAAGATCAGGCTAATGCCGAAGTATACTCAAAGGAAGATATAGATTTCAACACCCAGCTTCAGAACGAAAGATCGAATACACGTTTGGATCACAATTCCGAGGGCATTCAAAAATTAAGGAAATATTTGAATAGTTATGCTTAAAATCTTGTTGCTCATAGTACTTATAGCCCTCTTTATTGGCTTGTTGATTTACGAATCAAAAAATGCTCCTATTGCTGAAGAGCAAGAAGATGGTACGTTTCGATATTTGAAAGATTTTGAAAAGCAATAGTTTACCTCCCATTGAAGGCGTTTTAGTTTAACATAAGTTTACTTTTATTTGTTTTTCCCGTATAGACGTTAAATCTCTATACGGGTTTTTTCTTGTGGAGCTGCGGAGAGTCGAACTCCGGTCCAAACACGCGGCAAAAGTGCTTTCTACATGCTTATCCACTTATTGATTGTAGGAAACGTACCGGCAAATGGCCAACCTATCCGTTTCGTAGCTTCTGTTTTCTTATTGAATCAACAAAGCAATGATCCAACCAGCCCGGCGTTTATGATGCTCCGATCGGGACGCCGCAAGGCAAGGCTTCCCGGGGAACAGCAGGCGGCCTAATCTTCCAGATTAAGCGGCCAATGCGTAGTTATGATTGTCGCCGTTTATAGGCTGTGAGAATTAGTTATTACGGGCCATATTCACAACGCCCGGCATGCTTACAAATCCACTGTCATGCTGTCAAAACCAATCAGCCCCATTTTTCAATGAACAAGGCTGCAAAGTTAGTTGTTTTAGAATACTACATAAATAATTCTTGAAAAAGTTTTGTGGCATTAACTTTGATAGCTACTGCCCGTAAAACTTATATTTAACTAATTTCAATTCCTTAAAACACCTACTATGAGAAAGAATTTCATTTTCTTTATGCTCCTAATCGCTGTTGCCTCAACAGTACTCGTTTCTTGTAACAAAGATGAAAATACTGATCCACAACTTCCTTCTATTAATTTTGTTGGTGGCTCAGGTTATGTTTCCGCCGATGGCTCATACCCTGTTAACACACTTTTAAAAGTTGGAATCAACGCCGCTGCCAATGCAACTTCAGGATCAAAACTGACAAAATTGGTAGTTACCCGTACATTTAACAATGTACCAACAACCGTACTCGATAGCACTATCAGTGTTGCTAATTTTAACATTGAAGCAAATTTCTATACCGCATCTGTAGCTGGAACCGAAAGATTTGCTGTTAAAGTAACCGATGCTGACGGTGAGACAAACGAAATAAGTTTCAATATTATTACCACACCCGTAGAAGCAACAGTTAATATTTATACTGCAATTTTAATGGGTGGTCAAAGCAACCTTAGTATTGGAAGCTTCTGGTCATCAGTCAATAACACAGTATATAAGCAGGCTGATGCCAAACTTAACCAAAACAAAGTTGATTTGGTTTATTTTTATGGCACCGATAACAAAGCTTCGCTTGCATCACCAGATGAAGTTATACTAGGCGATGTTTGGACAAGTGGTTATTTTGCTGATTGGACTATTCGCAATGCTACCCGCTTCAAAAAGACTACAGGCGTTAATTGGGATGCTATTACAGCTACCGATGATGATTTAATTAACGAAAATGCCACTGGTTTAAGCCTTTCAATGGTTAACCTACTGCAAGTTGGTGATATTGTTGCCTTTGAAACTGCATCTACTTCGGCAAATGCAAGCAAAAAAGGCTTGTACAAAGTTTTGGCAATAAATGGTACCACAGGTGCCGACCGCGCTATTACCATTGAAGTGAAAATAAAGAAATAGTTTATAAAACTAATTCAACATCAAGAGAGGAGTTTATGCTCCTCTTTTTTTTTAGAACCGAAGCCCTAACCCTGCATACACACTCATTACCCTATTTTGGGCTTGAAGCGCCGAGTCATTGTCTTTTAGTATGTTAGCCATGCCAGCATGATACCTAGCGCCTCCCATAACTTCAACAGGACCAAGTTTAAAAGATATGCCTCCTCCCAAAACAAGACCATAATCAACTGTATTCCAGTATTCTTTATTGTCGATTTCTGTGTAAAAGTCGCTAACAACAAAGCCTGTATCTGAAGTTTTAGTTAGTGTTCCATTTCTTATCTCGTTGGCTTTTATCAAAAAACCAACATAAGGCCCACCTTCAACAAAAAAAACCAACAGCTTAGCTTTTACCAAAAGTGGCACCGTAACATAGTCCAAAGATTGGTATTCATCGCCTTCAAACAATCCCTCGCCTTCATAAGTGGGAATTTCGCTTTGCATGCCTCGTGGGTCGTAATTGCATTCTAATTGAAGTGAAACCAGCGGAGCAAGTTTAAAATTTATGAAACCACCATATAAAGTTGATTGACGGTAAGCCATCAAAGCGTTTTTTAGGGCTGCATCAGTTCCATTATAAGAAATTTTTGAATAGTTAATGCCTGTTTTTACCCCAATTTGCTGAGGAAACACGTAACTACTTGCAAGAAAGTATATGGCTAAGCATAGGGTTAAACGGTATATGCATTTCATGTGATAAAATTTACCACAAATATAGCTATGCCAATTGCATATAGATTGGGAATTTAGAACTACTTATACAATAGATGCGAACAGTCTTGAAACGAAATGCATTGCTAATGAAGGTTTTAAGGCAATTGTAAAAACAATCCCAAAAATTGCACCCCAAAAATGCGCATCATGGCCAATGGAATCATTGCCCTTGCGGGCCATGTACCATGAGTAAAATAAGTAAGCCCCACCAAAGATAAATGCTGGAATATCAATGGGTATGAAAATAAAACGAATTGGTGCCATTGGGTTAAAAACTATGGAGGCGAAAACTACAGCCGAAACCGCGCCACTTGCCCCAACAGCATTGTAATAAAGGTTATCCTTATGTTTACCAAAGGATGAAAGTACTGACATGGCAATGCCACCCACATACAGCAAAAAGTAATAGAAGATTGATTTGGAAGGGAAAAAGTAGCCATAATAGTATTCTACCGCCGACCCAAAGCTATAAAGAACAAACATATTTATCACTAAATGAACCCAATCAGCATGCACTAAACCATACGACAAAAACCTCCAACCTTCCGATGAGTGTTTAATGAAATAGGCATTAAACTTAAGCCTATCCATCAATTGATGATTAGAGAATGCCAAAATGGAGATTATGGCTGTAATTATAATGATATAAATGGTCATAGTTGCTAAATAAGAAGGAGGGCTGAGCCCTCCAAATATAAGACTAAATTCCAAAAATTGGTACTAACGGCCAGTGGTAACTTGCCCTGAAGAGTAATCAAATTGAGAACCAAACATACTATGTGGTATTAGGTACACTGCTAGCATTACGATGGCTGCAGCAATTACCCAATACTTGGCTTCTTTATTCCTCCACAGCTTATAAACTGCAATCAACCAAAATATAAATGCCACCAAAGTCTTGTTATCGGTAAGGTCATGGCCAAATGGCCAACCGGTCCAATATGCTCCAAATGCAAATTTTTGAACAAAAGGACCCAAGATTAAACCACCTACCACAAGGAAACCAAGCGTGTAGGTTGCTAATGATTTGAGGCCATCCCTTTTAAGTAATGCTTCAATTCCGGTACGCAACGAAAAAAGCATGGCGAAAAACATGAAGAAGATATGTGGGATAAGGATATAGCTCGGAACATCTCCTTTAAATCGGATTACTATTGGCTTGTCAGTTACCTCTACTTGTTGACCGTTTTTTGTGAGGTTAATAGAATATTGTAGTTTACCTGCAGGTGGCTGGGCCGGCAAGCTGGCAATAAGGGTGTCGCCATTACGAAATAATGGTTTACTAGTAATTGAATCATTGGTTCCTAGTCTCTTAAAGCTATAATTGCCATGAATGGAAGTATCTTTTAATTTAAGATTAATTTTAGCATCGCTTGAAGTGCTATGGCTGCGCAAAAGGCTTAGTTTATAAGTGGCTTCCCCAAAACTAACTTTTTCCCTTGCGGGGTGAGTTGGGCCAGTAAGCCGTTGATATACTGCCATTGATAGCATTAATATGGTAGCTAACACCCATAAAAGGACAGTTTTAATGCGAGGGTTCATGTGTTTTATGAACTATAAATTAATAATTAGATTTTTAGCATAAGCTAGGGTTATATAACAATGTATTACAGTAAAGGTTGACCGAACATAAATCAAAGTTTAGGGATTGTTGCCCTTTTTATCAACTCGTATGCTTTTTCATGGATACGTGTCCTGATATTGAGTTTGCTTAATTTATTATTATCGTCCTTTGGATAAACCCGGTTGCTAAGAAAAACGAATACAAGGCCATTATCAGGATCGGCCCATACATAGGTGCCCGTAAATCCAGAATGCCCAAAGCTGCCTTGGGATGCCGATTTACAAACGGGTCCATTATTTAAAGGTATAAAAGGGGGTTTATCAAAACCAAGCCCGCGTCTATTGCCAGTACGTTCGTTAACTCGCGATGTAAAGTAAGCTACGGTAGCAGGTTTTAAGTACTGTTTTCCAGCATATTCGCCTTTCCACAAAAGCATTTGCATAAATTTAGCCATGTCATGGGCGTTCGAAAACAAACCCGCATGACCCGAAACACCACCAAAAAGTGCAGCTACCTTATCGTTAACTTCACCACATAGCAGCTTTTGCCTCAAAACCGTATCGTATTCGGTTGGCACAATCCTATCGATAGGAAAGTTGTTTAAAGGCAAAAAGGATGTGGAAACCATACCCATTGGTTTAAAGAATACACTATCAGTATAATGATCGAGTGTGCTTTTGGAAGTTTTTTCTATTGCGTCTTTCAGCAGAATGAACCCCAAATCGCTATAAACAAAACGACCTTTATTAGGCAGTTGGCATTGAGCAATTTGTAAAAGTATAGAGTCAGGATAATCGGTACGAAGGAAAATCTCATCAGTAAGCTTTATACCAAATTCTTTAGAGTATTTCTGGTTGTAATACGATGCTCTTACCGTATTTGTTTTCAGGGTCTTGGTATAAAAAGGTATCCAAGGTTCAAAACCAGCTTGGTGTGCCATCAAGTCCATTAAAGTTAGTTGATGTTTACCTTTTTGTTTCATGTAAGGCAAGTATTTCTCTATTCGTGTTTCGGGCAATAGCTTTCCTTCATCATATAGTTTCATGGCTGCAAGCGTTGTGGCTGCAATTTTTGTAATTGAAGCCACATCATATAGATGATTCGGCTTTATTCGGGTGGTATCCTCGTAGGTTTTCGAACCGAAACATTTATTGTAAAAAATCTTACCATCTTTTGCCAGTAACACTTGACAGCCGGGGTAAGCATGTTGAAACAAACCTTGATTCACAATAGTATCTATTTCGGCCAAATCTTGCGATGTAATACCTAAAGTTTCAGGCTGAACTTGTTGGAGGACTTTCAAACTTTCGCTCACTAATCCGGTGCCTATTCTAAAACCAGTGTTTGGAGTTACAGGAAGCTTGCCCTTATAAGCGGTTGAGCCAAGTAATTTATTTAAAATGAGTGCATTGTTCTTTGCTTTATTGCTATAACTTACAATGATTGATTTAAATTGAGCTAAATTTTTAAAGTAAGTCAAGGCATACGGATTACCCTTTAAAACTAAAATACTTGTAAATTTTTGTGCTATGGAGTCTATTGTATTGATAATTGCAGGCTTTAACCCATAGTCTTTCCATTTGTAGATCGATGGAAGATTCAGGACTATCATGACTGAGTTGTTAGGGTTTATTTGCGAGATGTGATACTCATCTGCAGTAGAATCTTTAATCTCATCAGGGTAAAGTACTGTTATGGGCATTTGTAGTTTTAACTCATCCACAAGGTTGCTAGTAGGTTCAAAAAAAGGTATGATAGTAAGCTGCTGTTTATAAGCTGTTAGAGGTATTATGCCCCCATCATTTTTTAGTAATGTGACTGAGTTTTCAATAAGTTGTTCAAAAAGCAAGGTATCATAACGTGAGGAAAGGACATTGTATAGGTTTAGAACCGGAATAGTTTTGTTTAAGTGCTTAAAAACATGGTATTTATAGGCAAGTACTTTTTTGCAGGCCATATTAAGTACTTCAATGTCCATTAAGCCTGAGTCGATGGCTAAATTGATGGCGTGAATGCTCTTTTCGATATCGGTTGGCAATAAAAGGATATCGTTTCCGGCTGCCAATGCCTGCAATTCTATATGGCCCGATTTAAAGGAGTTTGTAACCCCCTTCATGTCTAAGGCATCACTAATTATCAATCCGCTATACCCTAATTCTCTTTTTAATAAGTTGGTAATTATTACTTTAGAAAGTGATGCAGGCAAATCTTTTGTAGAGTCAATGGCAGGCACATACAAATGCCCTATCATTATGCTTTTAGCAATAGCAAGATTTTTGGTGAAAGGCAGGAGTTCGTTGGATAGCAGTTGAGGGTAAGATTTAGAGATTATTGGCAAACTGTGGTGAGAATCTGTTTCAGTATCGCCATGGCCCGGGAAATGCTTGATGCACCCAATAATTCCTTCGGACTGGATGCCCAATAAGAAACTACGAACTTTAGCGGAAACTAGTCCAGGGTCTTCGCCAAATGATCTACTGTTGATTACAGGGTTGAGAGGGTTGCTATTAACATCAGCCACTGGGGCAAAATTTATATGTACACCTAAGCTTTTGCATTGCTGGCCAATACGTTTGCCAAGATGATAAATCAACGTATCATTGCTGAGCGCCCCAAGCGTAAAATTATCAGGGAATGAAAACGTGCTATCGAGCCGCATTCCTAAGCCATTTTCTGCATCCATACCTATTAATAATGGAATAGGCGACATAGCCTGCCATCTGTTAGTAAGCTTTGCTTGTGATATGGGGCCGCCTTGAAAAAATACCAAGCCACCTATTTTGTATTTCGTTACGATAGAATCAATTGATTTATAATACTTTTCATCTTTATTTGAATAAGTACGGATCATCAATAATTGGGCGATTTTTTGAGATTGATTCAACGAGGCGAACACGGAATCAATCCAAATGGTGGAATCGGCTTCAATACAATTCTTTTGAGCTACACTAGGAGTTGTGAGCAGGGCAAAGAAAGGTATATAAATATAAATGAAAACTTTAAGACTTGAGTTTAACATAGAAAGCGAAGATGTATCAGGATTCAAAAGTAGGGCTTTCGAGCAAACCAAGCATCGTTTTTTGTCATTGTAAGAATTAATAACCCCTCTTAATACTTATTACTTACTATAAACCAATATTTTAGAAAAAAGGTTTGATTCTAATTCGTAAATTTGCATAGTTAAGCTAAACCTTCATAAACTAAGTGTATCGAATCACCTAAACGAATAGATTTTGACCCAACAATCCGATTTGCATATTTTAGAACTAATACGGACAGATAGTGGCCGTAATTATGGCTTTAACTTATTGGTAATGAAGTACCGTGAAAAGGTATATTGGATGGTTAGAAGGATGGTTATTTTACATGCCGATGCTGACGATGTGACCCAGGAAGTGTTTATAAAAGTTTGGAAGAATATTGCTTCTTATAGGGGCGAAGCAGCACTGTTTACTTGGATTTACAGAATTGCAGCCAATGAAGCACTTAGGCACTTACAACGCAAAAAGGCAAAAGCAATGCTGTTGATGCAAAGTTTTGAAGGTAATCTTGCCAATGAATTAAAAGCAGAAGTTTACACGGATGCCAATAAACAGACTAAAATTTTGCAAGAAGCATTGCTAACACTACCAGCTAAGCAAAAGTTGGTTTTTAACATGCGCTATTATGATGAACTAAAATATGAAGAAATGTCAGAAATCTTGGGGACTTCGGTCGGGGCTTTAAAAGCCTCCTACCATCTGGCTGTTAAAAAAATAGAAGAATTTGTTGCTAAGAATTAAACCTTTCTGAAAAACGATTGTCAAATTGCATCAATGAAAATGAATAACTTACATATAAATGATGGAGATGAGAAGTTAAGACAAAACTTCGGTACCGAGAACCCCTTTAGGGTTTCCGATGGATATTTTGAAAAACTTCAGGACAGCATCTCATCAAAACTTGCTTCCAAAAAGCCTGTTAATCCATTCCAATGGTTAGTAAGGCCAGCCTATAAACCTGCACTTCTTGGATTATCAATTGTTGCGGGTTTAATATTAATGTATGCCCTAAACCCATTTAGTTGGGATACCAAACCAGAAGACCAATTGGTTACTGCAAGCGAACCAAGCCTTGATAGCTACATAGTTGGTGCCGCGCATGATATGCCAGAATCTTCTTTCTATAATTTTTGTACTGAATCCTTCTTATTAAACCAAGATGTTGCTTCGGGCTCCGGAACTGAGCAACTCGATTTATCCGATATTGAACAACTTGACAACGAACAAGTTATACAGTATCTCGAAAATGATCCGATCGCATTAGAATTAGTTTGTATCAATTAATATTACACTTATGAAAAGCACACCTTCATCCCATTTGACACTTTTTGGCTTGGTTGTTTTGTTTCTTTTCTCCTCGTTATCGTCTGATGCTCAGCGAAAAGCGATGAGGGGCAAGTCAAATGATGAAATTAAGGCACAGAAAGTCGCCTTTATAACTTCACAACTTTCGTTAACTCCTGAAGAAGCACAAGTATTTTGGCCTGTTTACAACGAATACTCCGAGAAACGGGATGCTATCCACAAAGAAATGTTTGGCCCCGACGAACCAAAACATAAACCTGAACCTGAGGCAATGTCAGAAAAGGAAGCCGAACAGTTTCTTGATCAAATGATAAAAAACCAGCAAAATATGGCTGACCTTGAAAAAGAGTATTTAATTAAGTTTAAAAAGGTTCTACCTTCAAAAAAAATTGTAGAGCTACGGCGGGTAGAAAACGATTTTAGGCGCATGCTTCTAAAAAAATTGGGCCGCAAAGATCCTCCTCCTCCACATGATCGAAATGAATAGCGCTCATAATCCATTGAAATCCGGGTCTTCCCGGATTTTTTTATGCCTACAATTGTTGGCTTAGCAAATCTAAATAAAGCTTCAATGCACGCTTTTTGTCTTCATCAAGTCTGTAATCAATATAATTGGTCAAGTAGTCATTGGCCTCCTCAAATCGAATCTTTAAGTCTTTATAGTTTGCCAATGCATCCGTTTTATGAGCTATTCCATATTCGATGGAACTGTTAAAATGGTCTAAAAAAGCTTGTTTAAGAGGCATATGGCCAGCCCAAACAGCAAAAACAAAAGGTAAACCGGTAAGGTTATACCATTCCTCGGCTAGGTCGTATTTAAATAAGTAGTTGTTATTCAGCGCAAAGGTTTTATCGCCAATAGCCAACAAACCTTCATTGATACCTAATGCCAAATCTTGCAAATCATTATACTTAGGATAGGTTTTCCAATGGTTTTGAAAGAGTATTTTTATAAGGCCAGCCGAGGTTACCGAATCCTTATCGATAAATATGGTCTGTAACTCATTTACAGGTTGGTTTGCGTATAAAGTAACTGTTTTAACTTGTTTGTTTGCTCCAATACAATAGTCTCCAATAACTTGAATGTCATGATTTAGCTGTGGAAGAGCCCCAGCCGGTAACAAGGCCACCGAACTTTCTTTGGATTTTAAGCTTTGAGCACATTTTGAAGGCACTTCCAATACCAGCTCATAGTCGCGCATTAGGCCCGAGTGCGTTAGACCATAAACAAATGGGATAGAATTGAGATAAGAAACCGCTGAAATCCTTAGAGCCATAGCTTAGGTAGTTTCTGCAAAGATACTAGTATGGTTTTAAAGTTTAGGGACAAGATCAAAAGTTGGTTGCTTTAAAGGTTGGTCTGATTTTGTTTCAACTGGGTTTCGGGCATCAATATCTTTAATAAGGTTCCAACGGCCGTTTTTAAATAAGTAGGCATCGATGATGTTTCCGGTTGGAACCAAAAACTGCGGTTGTAATCCCAAACCAGGCCTGATTGATTCGAGCCTATCAAATACAATCATTTCTTTTTTAACGATGCTATAAGTGCTTTTATACCAACGCTTTGTTCTATAACCTTGTTTTTCGTACCTAAGTTTAAAAGCGGCATCGGGGGCATACTCAAAAATTATACGTTTTTTATCACGTTGACCAAAAATTGATTTGCCAAATATAGGTACGCCTTGCTGGTTAAATTCCAGTATTTCAATTATTTTGCGCTTATAAAGCTTGTTGTTACCATCCCATCCCAGTAATGTATAGGTTTTTTGGTCTCTTTTGCCAGTTTCTATAAGTTTGTAATATAAAGCACCATACCAGTTTTGAGGCGATAGGCTTAATTTTTCAGGGGTTTGAAGGTAATCTGATGTATCTCGGAGCCTGTAAACCTGTTGCTTTTTGTCATTAACAACAGCCATAAACCCATCATATTTAAAGTTTCCTGCATTGAGTGGGATATTCCATGTTAGTATAATTAAGCGTTTATCACTTGATTTTAAAGTTGATAGACTTGTAAGGCTATCAAATGGAAACAGCCCTGAATTTGGGCTATGTAAGATGGAATCAAGTTTTTGGGCCAATTCTGACGAAGCCCGTATTTTGGCATTGTCTGTGGTGCCGTATAAAACGGTTTGGCCAAGCTGCTTGAGTTTGTCAAGTGAATTTTTTTGCCCAAAACTACTTGAATAACAATGTGTTAGTATTATTAGTGCTAGAAAAAAAGTATGTGTGTTTTGTTTCATTTCGTTCAATTTCGGTGTTTAAGCACAACGACACCAATTAAGTTTTATTTTTGTGCCATGTGTCGAACAAAAGCGTTCAGCATCAATTTTAGCAGCTTTTACGATGATTACCCACCAATAGGGATTAACTGAATGATGGATATGAATACAGTTCAGTGAGTTGTAAACAAGAGCTTCGTATAAACGCTTGGTTGAAATGAAGTACGACACCTTACAAATTTACGAAAAATACCGTGATTAATGACAATTGAAAAGCGTATTGAAGCTTTTGCGGAGCTCGGAAAATTACTGAAAAAGTGCTGTTTGGCCAACCCTGAGGAGTTGATTGAATTTAAAGGCACTAATCCGGAAAAGCGATTGGCTGAATTGATTTATAGCTCGAAATACTACAATCCTTGGTTTGATGAAAAGCACATACTAAAATCTTATACAGGTATATCGCAACTACTTGAGTACCCAAATTTGAGAGATTGGTGCTATTGGTACCCAAACATTCAACTTGACACCGACAAAGTGGTGGGAGTGGTTATGGCTGGCAATATCCCGGCTGTTGGGTTTCATGATTTTCTTTCGATCTTAATTTCAGGATTTGGAATTAAAATGAAGCTTTCATCAGCTGATAATGAACTATTGCCAGCAATGGCCAATTTTTTGGCAGAAATTGATCCCTGGTTCAAGGCGAAAATAGAAATCGTTGAAGGGCCTATCAAAGAAGTGGATGCTATAATAGCAACCGGATCTACTAACACAGCCAGGTATTTTGAATACTATTTCAACAAGTGGCCAAACATTATCCGAAAGAACCGCAACGCCATAGGAATTCTAACAGGCACAGAGTCAACAGAAGAACTAATGGGAATTGCCACGGATATCATGAGTTATTATGGCTTAGGGTGTAGAAATATTTCAAAGCTTTTGGTCCCAGATGCTTACAACTGGCAAGCCTTGTTCGATCAGCTTAATGCGTATAGTCAATTGGCCATGAACCACAAGTATTATAATAACTACGAATACCAAAAAGCTATTATGCTGGTTAATAAAGTGCAACACTTTGACTTGGGTTTTTTGCTGTTAACCGAAAGCAAGTCATTGGCGAGCCCAATTAGTGTAGTACATTACCAAACGTACGATTCAGTACAAACTGTTCAAGATTATTTGAGTGAACACATGGATCATATTCAATGTATAGTCACAGAATCAGATAATTATGAAAATACGATAAAGCCTGGGAACACTCAAATGCCGCGATTATTTGATTACGCAGATGGGATAGATACCATGCGTTTTTTGAGTTTGTTAAAATAATTTCGCCAAAATGTAGGTCAGCATCGAAATAAATTGTACTTTTGCAGTCCTAAAAAATTTGAGGAGACTTTTACAATGAAAAAAGGCATTCATCCAAGTGATTACAGGCTGGTTGTATTTAAAGACATGTCAAATGACTTTGCATTCATGTGCCGTTCAACCACCAAAACCAAGGATACTATAGTTTGGGAAGACGGAAAGGAATACCCCCTTATGAAGTTGGAGATTTCTTATACTTCACATCCGTATTTCACCGGTAAGATGAAACTTGTTGACACCGCTGGTAGGGTTGACAAATTCAAGAGCCGTTATCAAAAGCATTACGAAGCTAAGCAAAAGTAGTTTCTTGCATGCTTATTACAATACACGAGCCCCTGAATAAGGGGTTTTTTTGTTTTGAAAAACATTCTATAACTTGGATTGTTAATTAAATTTTGAAAACAATACGCTTAAAAGTTTGATTAGGACGAAAAAGTTTCTTAGTATTGAAGAAAAAAAAGCTATCTGTCTTGTATTTTGGAAAGTATTGTTATTCAATAATTTAATATTGAGAAAGCTATGAACTATATTTTATTTGACGACTATTCAAGAAACAATCTGCTTCCATTGACCTTTTTAAGGCCTGTTGCAGATTTGCGTGCAGGCATTTTGACCATACGCGAAAAATGGGAACTGTTTCTAAACTGCAAAACTTCTTCACTAACAGAAGATTATCTTAGCAATAGCTTTCCAACAATTAGAGGTGAGAACAATATACTTATTAATGGTTCTATTTGCCCTAACCAAGCAGTGGTTGAAGAAATTAAGAAGCTACAGCCTAACGAAGCCTTACTTAGTAATGATAGTATTGTGGCGCTGCATGTGCTTTCAGCCGACCTCGATAAAATTGGAGAAGGTGATACAGAAGGCATTACAGAAAAGGAAGTTGCACTCGATTTTGTAAAGATTAATTATCCTTGGGACATCTTTGGCAAGAATGATTCTAATATTCGATTTGATTTTGAGCTCCTTACCAAGAATCGCAAATCAGCTCCGCTCAGCAAGACCAACCAGGTGATTAATCCACACCAGATATTTTTGGAGGAGGGCGCCATTGTAGAGTATGCCACATTAAACGCTTCAGAAGGCCCAATTTATATAGGCAAAGAAGCCGTTGTAATGGAGGGAGCACATATTAGAGGGCCATTTGCTCTTTGCGATCATGCTATTGTTAAAATGGCAACCATCATTTATGGGGCAACTACTGTAGGCCCTTATGCCAAAGTAGGTGGCGAAATTGAAAACTCCGTACTGCTTGCCTATTCAAATAAACCCCACTATGGTTATTTAGGCCACTCAGTAATAGGCAAATGGTGTAACATTTCGGCCGGCACCAACACAGCCAATCTTAACAATACCTATAAAAATGTGAAGGCCTGGAATTATACCCAGGAAAAGTTTATTGATACTGGACATATGTTTTGTGGCCTGATAATGGGCGACCATTCAAAAACTGGCATAAACACCATGTTCAATACAGGCTCGGTAGTTGGTGTTAGCTCCAATTGCTTTGGCTCTGGCTATCAACGGAATTTTGTTTCATCGTTTATGTGGGGAGGGTCAGCAGGATATTCGGGGTACGAAATTAAAAAAGCTATAGAAACCGCTAAAGAAATGTACAGTAGGCGCAATGTAGAGTTTACCGAAGAAGATAGAAAACTCATGGCTCATATTTATGAAATTACCATCGACAATAACCGGTTGTAAACGCTTACAATCAACTAGAATTGGCAAAAATCCCCACTATGCTTGGGGATTTTTTTATGGCACATGAATTGCGTTAGTGATTTCGCAATTTGAAGTAAAATACTTGTATCGTTTATAACTGACTGTTTAATATATTAATAGAGAATGGTATTTTGGTAGGTTAATTAAGGGTAAGCCCACCAACTGACCGAAATACTGCAACTCTGCCATTTTGACTGAAATACTATGAATTCAAATAAATCTTTTCCGTTTGGCGCTATTAGCGATATTCTTCAATCGGATGCCGAATATATACCGATTCTTTCCATCGACGAAGAAGAATCGATGAATACCGAAAGCCTTCCGGAAGTATTGCCAATATTACCCTTGCGGAATACCGTTTTATTTCCTGGCGTTGTAATTCCCATAACCGTCGGTCGCGATAAATCGATACAATTGATCAAGGATTATTACAAAAAAAGCAAGATTATAGGTGTGGTAACCCAGCTGGAAGGAGCAGTAGAAGACCCGGAATTTAAAGATTTATATGGCATTGGTACTGTGGCTTTTATTCATAAAACTTTGCAGATGCCCGATGGTACCACCACCGTAATTTTGCAGGGAAAGCGTAGGTTCAGCATCGAAGAACCCATTCAAACAGAACCGTACATGCTTGCCAAGATAAAAGCCGTTCCTCGCGAACAAGCTTTTACCAGCAACGATTCTAATAATGCCTTGTTTTCAACCATTAAGGACATGGCTATCCAAATCGTTCACAAGTCGCCAAATATTCCAAGTGAAGCTGCTTTCGCAATCGGAAATATTGAGAGCCCAGCATTCTTAATCAATTTCATTTCGTCAAATCTTAATATAGATGTAGCTCAAAAGCAAAAACTTTTAGAGTCAGATAATCTTATGTTAAAGGCCAATGAGGTTTTGGAGTTTCTTTCGAAAGAGCTTCAACTGGTTGATCTTAAGACTGAAATACAAAATAAGGTTAAAGTAGAACTAGATAAGCAGCAACGCGATTACATGCTGCATCAACAAATAAAAACCATTCAAGAAGAGTTGGGCGACGAACCCAACAAGCGCCTTATGGCCGAACTTCGCGAAAAAGCAACCAAAAAGAAATGGACAGCCGAAGTAGCCGAGATTTTTGAGAAAGAGTTGTCGAAACTGCAACGAATGCACTCTGCAGCAGCAGATTACTCGGTACAAGTAAATTATCTCGAAACCTTGGTTGATTTACCTTGGAACGATTATACGGTTGACAACCTTGATCTTGACCGTGCACGCCAGATTTTAGATAACGATCATTTTGGGCTTGAGAAAGTTAAAGAACGAATTATTGAATACTTGGCAGTACTTAAGCTTAAGAACAACATGAAGTCGCCCATTTTGTGTTTGGTTGGCCCTCCGGGAGTTGGTAAAACCTCCTTGGGTAAATCTTTGGCAGCTTGTATTGGTCGTAAATATATCCGGATGTCGTTGGGAGGTTTGCGCGATGAAGCCGAAATCCGTGGACACCGCAAAACCTATATTGGTGCAATGCCTGGGCGTATTATTCAGAGCCTCAAAAAAGCAAAGTCATCAAATCCAGTGTTTGTGCTCGATGAAATTGATAAGGTTATTGGAACCAACATAAATGGTGATCCTGCAGCGGCTTTGTTAGAAGTTCTTGATCCCGAACAAAATAAGGCTTTTTATGATAATTTCCTCGAGATAGAATATGATTTGTCGGGTGTGATGTTCGTGGCCACCGCCAATACGCTTTCAACTATCCATCCTGCGCTGCGCGACCGAATGGAAATTATTGACATAAGTGGTTATTTGCTAGAAGAGAAAATAGAGATAGCAAAACGTCATTTAGTACCCAAACAGATGGAAGAACATGGGCTTAAGAAAACACAACTCGTTTTTAGTGAGAAAGTTTTAGAAACTATTATAGATCGCTATACACGTGAAAGCGGTGTAAGAACACTCGAAAAGACCATTGCAAAAGCCATACGCAAACACGCTATTCTAATTGCTGAAGCCAAAAAATACAAGAAAAGCCTGTCGGTTGAAAGTTTAGGGGATATTCTAGGTATTCCACTATTTCAACACGAGAAATCGATAAATAACGATTTTGCTGGTGTAGTAACAGGTTTGGCTTGGACGCCGGTAGGTGGCGAAATTTTATTCATAGAGGTTAGTCTAAGCAGGGGAGAAGGCAAATTGAGTATGACAGGCAGCTTAGGCGATGTGATGAAGGAATCGGCCATTATTGCCTTAGAATACCTTAAGGCTCATGCCGTTGAATTTCAAATAGATCCAAATGTTTTCAAATCTTGGAATGTGCACATTCATATACCGGAGGGTGCCACTCCCAAGGATGGACCTTCGGCTGGTGTTACCATGTTTACAGCATTGCT
Organism: uncultured Bacteroidales bacterium; assembly: GCA_964552325.1. Lineage (GTDB taxonomy): Bacteria > Bacteroidota > Bacteroidia > Bacteroidales > TTA-H9 > CAZKCK01. Next base: position 5,191 of record CAZKHA010000043.1, on the reverse strand, counting down.
AAGTGCTTTTTCTCAACGGAAGGTTAAAGCTGGATTGGCAATGACAGGGGAAATTACCTTACGTGGCAAAGTATTGCCGGTGGGTGGTATTAAAGAAAAGATTTTGGCAGCCAAACGTGCCAACATCACGCATGTACTGTTACCCGCTGAGAATAAGAAAGATATAAGAGAAATCCCTGAAAACTATATTTCAGGCCTGGCCATAGAATATATTGACACCATGATTCAGGTTGCACAATGTGCGTTGCTTCACGAAAAAGTTGATGCCGCTCGCGAAATTATCGCTTTCAACTAACGATGGTAATAATCATATAATACCTGATCGATAATAAGATTGGTTAAACTGGCTGTAGCGCCAGTGCTTGGGCAGGATGCTGTAGCGGTGGTAAGTTCTTCAACAATGTATTGTACAAGCGGTTGCTGTATGTGCATTGGAGGTTCAAATTTAATTGTTTCAATGTTGTCGCCAATCCTGAGTTGGAAGGTTTTATTGCCAAAAGTGGATGCGTTTACTTGGCCTTTTGTACCCTGTATTATTAGGCTATCAATTTCATTATGTGCTTGAGCCATAAAATTCCAAGTACCTAAGCAGGGTATGTTTTTTCCAAGGGTGAATTGAGCCGAAACATAATCTTCGGCTTGGTAAATCCAGCCCATATTTTTAACAATGGAAGAGCGAAATTGCACTGATCCGAAGATAAATAATAGTATATCAAGCTGATGGGAGCCAAGGTCAACAAAATAGCCACCGCCTGAAACTTCGGGCTTTACACGCCATGGCAGGTTGTTTTCATCTTTATCGGCATTTTTGGGTGCTTTGTTTAGTGTAAGACTTACCTTTTTTATTTCACCAATTAATCCGCTATGTACTATTTCCTTGATTTTTATGAAATAAGGTAGTGCACGCCGGTAATAGGCAACAAAAACAGGGATATTAGCGAGTTGCGAAGCATCCAAGATTTCTTGACACTCCCTGAAATTCAAGGCCATGGGTTTTTCGATATAGACCGGTTTTTGAGCCTTGATAGCCATTAAGGCATATTCTTTATGTGAAGAAGGAGGTGTTGCTATGTATATAGCGTTTATATCAGGGTCGTTTATCAGTAGATCAGCCGAAGTGTACCATTTTTCAACACCATGGCGACGTGCATAATCTGCTGCCGCACTGGCATTTCGCCGCATAACCGCAACCAATTTGCTGTTAGGGGTTTTGTATAAGGCTGGACCGCTTTTAACATCGGCCACACTTCCACAACCAATCATTCCCCAGTTAACGGTTTCAAGCTTCATTCTTTGGGCGTGCTGGCTGATTTGTATTGTTTTAAATAGGCCTCCCAAGGCATCGAAAAATGTTGGTTTGTGGCAAAGTACATTAATATAGGTAGAAATTCTGGAGCTTTTAGGAATCCCGGAATAGCAGTTACTTTTTGCGAATTTTCGTCGAGTATAACATACGAGGGGTATGACATACGGCCTTGCAACAAAGCTATTGCCAATTGGTGTGCCGAACGTGCACCTGTAGGGTTTTGGTTTACCAATTTTTGACCATTATATTCTACTGTATCTTTCCGTTCGGCATCAAATTTAACGGCCAAAAAATTATCATTCATATAATTAACTATTTGAGGATCGATAAATGTTTCGGCATCCATTTTTTTGCACCATCCGCACCACGAAGTATAGAGGTCAATAAACACTTTCTTTTTGGGATAGCCACTATTTAATTTCATGGCATCTTCAAAGCTCATCCATTTTATGCTAGTTAAAACAGGTTCAGTTGATTGCGCATGTAGCCGTAGGCTGGTTAAACAAAAAACGATACCAATAGATACGATTATTAGTGGCTTCATAACTTATTTTTTGGCAAAAGTAGGGGATTTTTCTGTTTGAGACCGGAACGGCATGAAACAAAAAGTACACATTAGCGTATAGAACAAAAAGATGCACTATGACCAAGCCAAAATTAAACTATGAATTTGTAAAAAGCCTTCCCAAAGCGGAATTGCATTGCCACCTCGATGGGTCGCTGCGAATTGAAACAATTATTGACCTTGCAAAGCAAAACAAGGTTGAATTACCCTCAACCGAAGTAAATGAGTTGAAAAAGCACCTCGAAGTTGACATAAATTGCCCAAGCTTAGAAGTTTACCTTAAACCATTTGAGATTACGGTTGCTGTTTTGCAAACATCGGAAGCTTTAAAACGTGCCACCTATGAATTAGCTGAGGATTGTGTAGCCGAGAATATCCGTTACCTCGAAATAAGGTTTGCCCCAATCCTGCACATGCGCAATGGTTTAACCCTAGTGGATGTTGTAAATGCTGTTTTAAAGGGGAAGGAGCAGGCAGAGCGAACATTCGACATAAAGATTGGAATAATAATTTGTTCTATACGCAACAACAATCCCGAAGAATCGCTTATTGTGGCCGAACTTGCTGTTGCCTTTAAGAACAAAGGCGTGGTGGGTTTCGATTTGGCTGGTGCCGAAGACGGATTTCCTGCAAAGCACCATGTAGAGGCCTTCTCGCTAATAATCAATAATAACATCAACGCAACCGTACATGCTGGCGAAGCATATGGGCCTGAATCTATTCACCAAGCACTGCATCATATTAGTGCTAACCGAATTGGACATGGTACCCGGCTTCGCGAAAATGGTGACTTGCTAAACTATATGAACGACCATCGGATACCCATCGAAATGTGCATTACTTCTAATGTACAAACCAAGGCCGTTGATATTTTGCAACACCATCCAATTAAATTTTATTATGATGTAGGGCTTAGGGTGACTTTAAATACTGACAATCGTTTAATGTCGAAAACCACATTAACCCAAGAATACATGATAGCCATTGAACACTTTGGTTTTACATCTAAAGACCTTATATCATTAATACTGAATGGCTTTAAGTCAGCATTTTTACCACATGCCCAAAAAGTAGAATTAATTGACCGTGTAATGGACGAAATGGCTAAGGCCGGACTTCCAGTAAAACGAGAATATGCTTAAAAAAGATTTTGTAGATACAAGATAATCTTTAACTTTACAGCCTTATTAACTAAACATGGTATCCTAATTACAGGAAACCGCTAACCTTCACTCACTAACCAAAGTCTAATCCGGCCTTTTTCAAGTGCCGGATTTTTTCTTTTAACAGGAGCTTTTGCTGTAAAAGGTTGATAAATAAGTGGTATTTGTTGTTTTGTAGCAAAAAAAAAGACCGGTTTTCCGGTCTTTTTCTAAGTCTATCGTCAGATTAATGGTGATGACAACTGGGCCCGTGAACATGGCCATGCGAAAGTTCTTCGGCATTGGCTTCGCGAACATCGGTTATATCGCCGCTAAAGTGCAAGGTTTTTCCTGCAAGCGGATGGTTAAAGTCCATTTTTACGGTTTGTTCATCCACACGCATCACGCGGCCATGGTAATGGTTGCCATGTTCGTCTGACATGGGTACAGTGTTGCCAGGCGTTAACATTTGATGATCAATTTGGCCATCTTGAGCAAACATGTTAAGTTCTAAATCGATAATTGCATTGGGGTCAAATTCGCCATACCCATCTTTTTCAGAAAGCAAAAAGCTAAAATGGGCACCTGATGTAAGGTGAAGGATGTTTTCTTCGAAAACTGGCAGCAATTGTCCGGTTCCATAAATGAAAACCAAGGGATCTTTTTTATCAGTAACTTGAATTACTTCGCCGTCGGGTCCATCGAGGCGCAACTCATAGGTAAGCGAAACTACCTTGTTGTGTGAAATTTGCATTATAAAGGGGGTTAAGTAATCTAATTAAGTAATGTAATCGAACAAAATTTGGTGCAAAGGTACATAATACCCTTTTGAATTAAGCTAAAATGCTTGATTTTAAAGAAAATGAAAAACGGTAAGCCTGAATAGGATGTGTATCGAACTCAGGATTACCGCTTTGTAAAATAGTTTGAGCTAAAAAAACCTTATTGTTTAAGGACTTGGTTTACCAAGGCGGCGGCTTCTTCGAGCCGTATAGCTGATAAAACCTTTAATCCAGAATTATCGATAAGTGCTTTTCCTTCAATGGCATTGGTACCTTGTAAACGTGCAATTATGGGGATATTGATTTCGCCCATGTTTTTGTAAGCATCAACAATACCTTGTGCAACGCGGTCGCAACGTACAATGCCCCCAAAAATATTCACCAAAATAGCTTTAACATTGGGGTCTTTCATAATTATACGGAACGCTTGCTCTACGCGTTTGGCATCGGCTGTACCGCCCACATCAAGGAAGTTGGCTGGTGAACCACCTGACATTTTTATCATATCCATTGTGGCCATGGCTAAGCCAGCTCCATTAACCATGCAGCCTACATTACCATCTAGTTTAACATAGTTTAGTTTGTAATTTCCGGCTTCAACTTCAGTGGCATCTTCTTCATCCAAATCGCGCATCTCCATTATATCAGGGTGTCTGAATAAGGCATTATCGTCAATAACTACTTTTGAATCGGCGGCAAATATCTTACCATCAGATGCTTTAATAACTGGGTTAATTTCAAACAGTGAGGCATCGATACCAATATAGGCTTTGTATAAGGCATCCACAAACTTCAGCATGTTTTTAAATGCATCGCCACTAAGCCCCAAATTAAATGCTATTTTGCGGCATTGGAAACCTTGCAACCCAACCTTGGGGTCTATTAATTCCGTAAAAATCTGATCAGGAGTCTCTTCGGCCACTTTCTCAATATCCATCCCTCCACGAGGTGAATACATTATCATAACTTTTCCGACTTGTCTGTTCAGCAAAATGCTCATGTAAAACTCCAACGTTTCAGTTGGGCCAGGATAAAAGATGTTTTGCTCAATCAACACTTTTTTTACCAATTTACCGGCAGCGCTTGTTTGTGGCGTTACTAAGTGCATACCTATAATTTGGCTGGTGTAAAGTTCCACTTCGTCAAGCGATTTGGCAATTTTTACACCACCGCCTTTGCCTCTTCCGCCAGCATGAATTTGGGCTTTTACTGCCCATTTGTCGGTTGCTGTGCTTTCTTTGAGCCTACGTGCCGCTTCATTGGCTTCGTTGGCATTAAAGGCTACAATCCCCTCAGGGACTGACACACCATATTTTTTTAGGATTGATTTTCCCTGGAATTCATGAAGGTTCATGCAGAGTTAATTTTTGAGATTGTTTTAAAGGGTCAAAAGTAA
>CAZKHA010000042.1:0-23307 GCA_964552325.1 uncultured Bacteroidales bacterium | reverse complement strand
CAAGGGAACCGAATAATTACATCAAGTTTAGAGCAACTAATAATACTGTGGAATCGTAAAGCGGTACGACTGCTAACAATTGAATAAAGTGAAGGCTATGTAAAGCAGGTTGAACAGGTTGAAGCCATAGCTTATTTCTACGAATTATGCTAAACCATAGTCTTTTCGTTTTGTGCTAAGTTTTTTCCAATAAAACCCTTAACGCACAATATTTAAGTTCAGATTAAGCTTAAACGATAGGTTTACTAGGAAAATTGTCGCTCAAAATCTCATCAATACCTTGCATAATCAGTTTGCTAGCTCCTTGATTATTTTTTACAAAGTTGCGGCAGATTTCTGAACACGTTTTCCAATTTTTAGGATTACTGAGCAGGATCTCCGCAACTTGGCTGAACTGGGCTGCAGTAGTGATGGAAAACGCCCCACCTGCTTTAATAAGCTCCACTGTTTCTGCAAATTGGGTGTGGTTGGGGCCAAAAATAACGGGTAAACCAAAGGTGGCGGCTTCTAAAATGTTGTGCGTCCCAACCCCAAACCCACCTCCAATGTAGGCTAAGGTTCCGTATTTATAAAGCTGCGATAGCTTTCCTATATTGTTTATTATTAATATGTTTGGTAGGTTGGTTTGGTTTGGTTTTAACTCTGAAAATAAACAGCTAGACAAGCCGATGGTTTTCTGTAGCGCCTCAATACGGGCTGGGTGTACTTCGTGGGGGGCAATAATAAATTTGGCATTCGTGTGCCAAGTACGCAAAAACGGCAAAAACACATCTTCGTCGGCAGCCCAGGTACTTCCAAAAACCAGCACTGGATAGGACCCACAAAATTGTTTTACTTCTTCAAATTCAATAAGCTGCGTTGCAATACTTGCTACACGGTCAAAGCGGGTGTCGCCACTTTTGGTTACATTGTTTAAGCCAATGTTGGCTAACAATTTCACAGAAGCCTCATCCTGAACATAAAACCTTGTAACATGAGTCAAACCCTTACGTGCGAAGCCGCCGTACCATTTAAAAAAATGTTGGCTTGGCCTAAACTTGCCTGACACAATGAGCAAGGGAATATGGGCTTGATTTAAGCTTTTTAAGTAGTTGAACCAAAACTCATACTTAACAAAAATGGCCAAATCAGGTTTTGTAATCGAAATAAATCGTTTCGCATTTGAAGCGGTGTCGGCTGGAAGGTAAAAAATGGAATCGGCTCCAGGGTAGTTTTTTCGAATCTCATAACCCGAGGGTGAAAAAAAGGTGAGCAGGATTTTGTAATTGGGGTACTTAAGCCTAAAAGCTTCAATCAGCGGCCTGCCTTGTTCAAACTCGCCCAACGATGCGCAATGGAACCAAACCGTTTTTTGGGGATTCCCAAACGTTTTTTCGAGTTTTTCCCAAACTTGTTTTCTGCCTTCAACCCATTGTTTGGCCTTGGGATTAAAAAGTGATGCTAACCGGATGAATAGCGTATAAATCGTAATACCTAAGTTGTACACTATCATTGGTTAATAGTAATAGAATTCTTTAGGGGCACGTCCATAAATAGGTAAAATCCAGCCTATCTTTAGGCCATACATCAAATCGAAACGGCTTTGTGTATCAGGCTTCATAAGGTCGAAGTCATAGTCGCGCAGCGATTTTGTAAATGCTTCCGTAAATTCGAGGGCTACAAAAAAGTTGGCTACGTTTTTATTTGAAAGGTTCAGGAAGCCAATGGTTTGATTTAGGCAAAAGCCACCGGTTAGCCTGTCGTAGCCTTTACGGTAATCATCATTAAGTTGGGGTGCAACATTATCAAGAACTGTAATATGGATTTTATGTTGAAGGTATCCGCCACCAGCGGTAAAAAATAGGCCCGAATTTGGGTTTAATCCAAAGGCCGGGAAGAGCTTGCCAACCTGAACGCTTAGGTTCATAGCACGTTCTGAAACAGCCACATCGGTAGGCGAACCGTTTCCATCAATAATAAAACCTCCCGAGGTTTCCAGATATTTAAACAACGAATCAGTAATTTTTACATCGGTGCCAAAGTGGTAGGCAAAATTTAGGTTAAACATCCAGTTACCCGACGATTTGTACCAAGCACCTGGCTGTGCTGACAAGGTTAACCCAAATCGATCGGCAAGGTCGCCACCGGGTAGGCTTATGCCTCCACCAAGATATAGCATCGTTACATCTATAACCGAGTCTTTTACATTCTGCTGGGCTATCAATTTTACTGGAAAACCAAACATTAGGGCTAGAACCAAGATGAGTAATGATTGCTTCATATGGGGAGTTTTAAGCAAAACGCAAAAGTAAGCAAAAGTGTATAGTTTAGGTTAAATATTGCTGCACTGCCTATAGAGATATTGTAGTACAATAAATATTGGCTAAATTTGCAACTGATTCATGAATTAGATTCGAAAAACGAATGAAAAAAATACAAATGGTTGACCTTAAGGGTCAATACGATAAGATTAAACAGGAAGTTGACAGCGCCATTCACGAAGTTATAGATTCCACAGCCTTCATCAATGGCCCAAGCGTTAAAGCTTTTCAAACCGATTTAGAAACTTACCTTGGTGTAAAGCATGTGATACCCTGTGCAAATGGAACCGATGCCTTACAGATTGCAATGATGGCACTTGGTCTAAAGCCCGGTGATGAAGTTATTACAGCCAACTTTACATTTATAGCCACTGCCGAAGTTATTGCCTTACTGGGCCTTACACCCGTAGTTGTTGATGTTGATCCGTATACCTTTAATATAGACCCAGTAGCTATTCAAAAAGCCATTACCCCCAAAACCAAGGCCATAGTGCCCGTACATTTGTTTGGGCAGTGTGCTGATATGGATGCTATTATGGACATTGCTGAGCAGCATAACCTCTATGTTATTGAAGACAATTGCCAAGCTGTAGGTGCTGAGTTTACATCTGTTAAAGGATGGACCAAAAAAGGTGGCACCATTGGCCATATTGGTTGCACGTCCTTTTTCCCCTCCAAAAATCTGGGTTGTTACGGCGATGGAGGAGCCATATTTACCAATGATGATCAACTTGCAAAAATGCTAAGGGGCATGGCCAATCACGGTATGTTTGTGCGGTATTATCATGATTATGTTGGCGTTAACTCACGGCTTGATACCATTCAAGCAGCCGTTTTAAAAATTAAGCTTCAACATCTTGACTCGTATGCCGCTGCACGTAACAAAGCCGCAGCATGGTACGATAAAGCGTTTGCCGGCTGCGAAAAACTGCGTACGCCCGTTCGCTACGAAAAGTCAACCCATGTTTTCCATCAATACACAATTGTGTCGAATGGCATTGATAGGGCAGGGCTTATTGAGTTTTTGGCTCAACGCGATATTCCAGCCATGATTTATTATCCTGTTCCCTTGCACATGCAAAAAGCATATCAGGATCCACGCTATAAAGAAGGTGATTTTCCAGTTACGGAAGCGTTATGTGCCTCGGTATTCTCGTTGCCAATGCATACTGAACTCTGCGATGAGCAATTAAAGTATATCACTGACAGCGTATTGGAATATATTAATAAGTAATAGAAACATGGAAAAAGAATATTTTGCCCATGAAACAGCCATTGTTGACGAAGGCTGTAAAATTGGGAAAGGGACTAAGATTTGGCACTTTAGCCACATCATGTCGAACTGCGAGATTGGCGAAAACTGCAATTTTGGGCAAAACGTGGTGGTAAGCCCTGGAGTGGTTTTAGGCCGCAATGTAAAAGTGCAGAATAACGTATCTATTTATACCGGTGTTATTTGTGAAGATGATGTTTTTTTGGGCCCTTCGATGGTGTTTACCAATGTAACCAACCCACGCAGTGGAGTTAACCGCCGTGGCGAGTATGCACGTACAGTTGTAAAAAAAGGAGCTTCTATTGGAGCCAATGCAACCATTGTTTGCGGACACGATATTGGCGAGTTTGCTTTTATTGGGGCTGGCTCAGTGGTTACAAAGAATATTCCAGCCTATGCACTAGTAATTGGAAACCCAGCACGACAAGTGGGGTGGATGAGCGAATATGGGCATAAATTGAACTTTAATACCGAGGGGATTGCACAATGCCCCGAAAGTGAAGCAATTTATATGCTTGAGGAAGGAAAAGTACGAAAAATTGTAAAGTAGTTATTAATGGATACAAAATTGAATTTTGCCCTAACGGGCGCAGCAGGCTATATAGCTCCAAGGCACATGAAGGCCATACGCGATACCGGAAACACGCTGGTAGCCGCACTTGATCCTAAAGATAGCGTAGGAATTATCGATTCCTATTTTCCAGAGGCTGATTTTTTTCTGGAAGCCGAACGTTTCGATAGGCATTTGGATAAACTTCGCCGCAAAGGCGAACAAAAGATAGATTACGTAAGTATCTGTTCCCCAAATTTTTTACACGACGCACACATTCGATTAGCCCTTCGCAACGATGCGCATGCTATTTGTGAAAAGCCAATCGTTTTAAATCCATGGAACATTGATGCGCTTCAAGAGATTGAACGCGAAAGTGGAAAACGTATTTACAATATCTTGCAATTGCGTTTACATCCAAGTATTATAGCCCTAAAGAACCAAGTGGAAACGGGTCCTAAGGACAAGGTATATGATATTGATTTATCGTATATTACATCAAGAGGACATTGGTACAAGGTTAGCTGGAAAGGCGACCATTCAAAATCGGGAGGCGTGGCCACCAATATCGGTGTTCATTTTTTTGATATGTTGGGTTGGATTTTTGGCCGCGTACAAGAAAACATCGTCCACATGATGGATGAAGATAAGGCCGCAGGTTACCTGAGATTTGAAAAAGCACGGGTGCGTTGGTTTTTGAGTATCGATTACAATTGCATTCCCGACGAGATAAAAGCCAAAGGACAACGAACTTTCCGATCATTAACTATGGATGGCCAAAGTATTGAGTTTAGTGATGGTTTTACTGATTTACACACCATGGTATATAAAGATATACTAAGCGGAGGTGGATTTGGCCTTGATGAAGCAAGGCAAAGTATTGAAACCGTATTCCATATAAGAAATACCAAGGAGGTTGGTCGTACGGGCGATTACCATCCTTTTTTATCAAGAAAATGTTAACCTAAAATCAACCCATGTATGCGTATTTATGAAAAACTTCTGAAAAAGGAAGCTAAGTTATCTGTTATTGGCCTTGGCTATGTAGGTTTACCCATAGCACTTGAATTTGCAAGATTTGTGGAGGTTGTTGGATTCGACATCCGCCAAGATCGTGTAGATTTGATGAAAAACAAGATCGATCCTTCTGAAGAGTTGTCCTCAGAAGCCTTTGAAGGTACCGATGTGTTGTTTACCGCCAGCCTTCAAGACCTTAAACAAGCTCAATTTCACATTGTAGCCGTCCCAACACCCATCGACTCGCATAATCTGCCTGACCTTACTCCGTTGCTCCGTGCATCGGAAACCGTTGGGAAAATACTTAAAAAGGGCGATTATGTAGTCTATGAATCAACAGTTTACCCCGGTGCAACCGAAGAAGATTGCATCCCAATCCTTGAGCGTGAATCAGGTTTGAAATTCCCAAACGATTTTAAGGTGGGCTACTCACCCGAACGCATAAACCCTGGCGATAAAGTAAATACCCTTACAACCATTAAAAAAGTGGTGTCTGGTTGCGATGCCGAATCATTGGACGAGATTGCAAAAGTTTATGAATTGGTGATAAAAGCCGGTGTTCATCGTGCATCGTCAATAAAAGTGGCAGAGGCAGCAAAAATTATTGAAAATACCCAACGCGATGTAAACATTGCCTTGATGAACGAACTTTCAATTATCTTTAACCGAATGGGTATCAATACCTATGAAGTTTTAGAAGCTGCTGGCACCAAATGGAATTTCTTGAAATTCTTTCCGGGACTGGTTGGAGGTCACTGCATTGGTGTTGATCCCTATTACTTGGTATTTAAAGCACGAGAATACCGTTACCACGCTCAGGTTATTGCCTCCGGACGTTATGTAAACGATTCGATGGGTTATTATATAGCCAAGCAAACCGTTAAAAAAATGATTGCAGCAGGAAAGAATATACTTAATTGCAAAGTTTTGGTAATGGGAGTTACGTTTAAAGAAGATGTTAGCGATATACGCAACTCAAGGGTACCCGATATCATTTCTGAGCTTAAATCGTATGGCGTACAAGTGGATGTGGTAGATGCCTTTGCCAATTCAAACGAAGTAAACCATGAATATGGTTTTCATTTGGTTGAAAAGCCAGCAACTAACTACGATGCTGTAATTGTTGCAGTTAGCCATGTACAGTATAAAAACCTTACCGAAGACTATTTCCGTTCAATAACCAATGGAAAAGCCATAATGGTGGATGTGAAAGGTATTTACAGAGGCAATATCCATGAGATGACTTATTGGAGTTTGTAAGATTCTGCAAAAAAGAAAGAACCCTAGCTGCAATGTTAGGGTTTTTTTGTTTTTATTTATACCTTTGGAAGAGCAAAAAATAATACATGAAAATATTGGTAACAGGCGGAACCGGCTTTATTGGTTCACACACCGTAGTGGAATTACAAACCATTGGTGCAGAGGTTATTATTGTTGATAATTTGTCCAATTCCAACATCGCCGTACTTGATAATATTGAAAAGATTTCAGGTATCAGGCCTGGTTTTGAACAGTTTGACTTGGCTGACCAAGCACTGACGGCCAAGTTTTTCGAGCGAAATCAAGGCATTTCTGGAATCATCCATTTTGCGGCTTACAAAGCCGTTGGCGAATCGGTTGATAAACCCCTGCACTATTACCGCAACAATTTGGTTTCGTTAATGAATATTTTGGATGGAATGTTAGCTCATGGCATACCGAATGTTGTTTTTTCGTCGTCATGTACTGTTTATGGCCAACCCGACGAATTGCCTGTTAGTGAGCTATCGCCCATAAAACCAGCTTTTTCGCCTTATGGAAATACAAAGCAAATAGCCGAGGAAATCCTGCATGATACGCTGCATGCCTATCCGCAACTCCGTGCAATAGCCTTACGCTATTTTAACCCAATTGGTGCTCATCCATCGGCCTTAATTGGCGAATTGCCCTTAGGCATCCCGAATAATTTGGTGCCTTTTATTACGCAAACCGCCATTGGCAAGCGTCAACAATTGCGTGTTTTTGGCAACGATTACAATACCCCCGATGGCACAGCCATACGCGATTACATCCATGTGGTGGATCTTGCAAAGGCCCATGTTGTTGCCATAAACCGTATGATTAACCAAAACATGAAGAAACCCTTAGAAATGTTTAACCTGGGCACAGGTACAGGCTTAAGTGTTTTAGATGTGATAAAATCATTTGAAAAAGTATCTGGGCAAAAGCTTAACTATGTTATAGTTGATAGGCGTCCTGGGGATGTTGAAAAAGTTTGGGCCGATACCTCGTTTGCTAACAATGAACTTGGTTGGAAAGCCAAATCAACCACCGACGAAATGATGCTTTCGGCATGGAACTGGGAGGTGGCTTTGGCTGAACGCGAAAAAAAGTAACTATTAAATACCATTGATATGAAAAAGATTGTAATTACGGGCGGAGCTGGTTTCATTGGCTCGCACCTTGTTAGGCTTATGGTTAACAAATACCCTGATTATCACATTTATAACCTTGATAAGCTTACCTATGCCGGCAACCTTGAAAACTTAAAGGATGTTGAAGACAAACCTAACTATAGCTTTATAAAAGCTGACATACAAGATGGCAATGCCATGCTCGAAATCTTTGGCAAACATCAATTTGATGCTGTAATTCATTTGGCTGCCGAATCGCATGTTGATCGCAGTATCGCCAACCCACTTGAATTTGTTTTGACCAATGTAGTGGGAACAGTAAACTTACTAAATGCAGCTAAGTTTAGCTGGAATGGCAATTTTGAGGGTAAACGCTTTTACCATGTTTCAACCGATGAAGTCTACGGTACGTTGGGCGAAACGGGTTTCTTTACCGAAGACACTTCCTATGACCCCCATAGCCCCTATTCGGCATCAAAAGCTAGTTCCGATCATTTTGTTCGGGCATATTTTGATACCTATGGGTTACCAATAGTAGTTTCAAATTGTTCGAACAACTATGGCTCTTTTCAATTTCCCGAAAAACTCATCCCATTATTTATCAATAATATACGGCATAACAAGCCTTTGCCAGTTTATGGAAAGGGTGAGAATGTTCGTGATTGGTTATGGGTTGAAGACCACGCCAAGGCAATTGATGTTATTTTCCATCAAGCCAAAAATGGGGATACCTACAACATTGGCGGCCACAACGAATGGAAGAATATTGATTTGATTAAAGTGATGTGCCAGGTAATGGATAAAAAGTTGGGCCGTGAAACCGGCACCTCCGAAAAGCTAATTACCTATGTAAAGGATAGGGCAGGGCACGATTTGCGTTATGCCATTGATTCTACCAAGCTTCAAAACGACCTTGGTTGGAAGCCTTCGTTACAATTTGAAGAAGGAATCGAAAAGACCATTGATTGGTACTTAGCTAATCAAGAATGGCTAGATCATGTAACATCAGGCAATTACCTCAAATACTACGAAGGACAATATGCTAAGCGATAGTGTAATTAGGATTGTAGTATTCGTAACAACATAACTAAAAAAGCCGACCATTCTTTGATCGGCTTTTTAGTTATATAGCTTAATTGCTAAGCACTTAGGGCTTCAATTTCCTTATTCACCTTCTTTACTAAACCTTGCAATACGCTGCCTGGGCCAACTTCAACAAACGTTTTTGCACCATCGGCAATTATATTCTGCATGATTTGGGTCCAGCGTACGGGTGCTGTTAACTGTTTTACTAAGTTAACCTTAATAATTTCGGGATCGGTTACCGATTGGGCAGTAACATTTTGATAAATAGGGCAAATACCTTTAATAAACTTGGTGTTGTTTATGGCATCGGCTAATTCGACCCGGGCTGGTTCCATTAGGGGCGAGTGAAAAGCTCCGCCAACTTTAAGCGGTAGGGCTCTTTTTGCACCAGCTTCTTTAAGTTTTTCACATGCTAATTCAATACCTGCATTACTTCCAGAAATTACCAATTGACCAGGACTATTGTAATTGGCCGGTACAACAATCTCGTTAAGGATTGATTTACAAACTTTTTCAACAACTTCATCATCTAGGCCAAGAATTGCAGCCATTGTTGAAGGGTTTGCTTCACAAGCTTTTTGCATGGCCATGGCACGTGCATAAACAAGTTTAAGCCCATCTTCAAATGTAAGAACCTTATTGGCAACTAGGGCTGAAAACTCGCCAAGAGAATGGCCAGCAACCATATCGGGTTTAAAATCTTGGAGGGTGCGAGCCAAAATTACCGAGTGTAAGAATACAGCTGGCTGAGTAACTTTGGTTTGGCGAAGGTCTTCTTCAGTACCTTCGAACATAATATCAGTAATACGGAAGCCAAGTATATGATTTGCTTTGTCAAAAAGTTCGCGGGCGATGGACGATTTTTCGTATAAATCTTTACCCATGCCCGGAAACTGTGCCCCTTGGCCCGGAAATACGTATGCCTTCATAAATAGGAATTGGTGGTGCTATTAGTTAATTTCAACGGCAAAACTTAAAGTATTCAGAACATGATTGTTCTAAAACCCTTAATTTCAAAACAATTATTTTCTGTTGCCAAAAAATCGCAGCAAAAATAAGAATAAATTCACAAAGTCGAGGTATAGTGTTAGAGCGCCTAGGATAGTAAGCTTTTTGGCCATTTCGCCATTCAGTCCAGCTTCACTGCCAATACGCTTTAGTTTTTGTACATCCCAAGCAGTAAGTCCCGTAAAAATCACCACACCTGCAAAGCTTATGATGTAATCAATTGTTCCGCTTTGCATAAACATGTTTACCAAACTTGCTATTATTAAACCCACCAGGGCCATCATCAAAATACTGCCAAAGCGCGACAAGTCGGCCTTAGTAGTATATCCCATAACGGCCATGGTGCCAAACATACCGGCCGTAATAACGAAGGTTTTAGCAATAGAAGGCAAGGAATAAGCTATAAAAATGAAACTCAAGCTCATGCCCATCAGTACAGAATAAATCCCGAATAAAATGCTGAGCGTTAAGGCCGAAAACCGTTGGAATCCAAAATTTATAAGTAAAACAAATCCAAAAGGTGCTAACATAACAATCCATCCAAGGAGATTAAGCCCTCCAGTAGGTTTAAAAAGCAAGCCCAGTAATTCAATGTTTGATGCAAACGACCATGCCGTAAACGCAGTAATGGCCATGGCAAGGGTCATCCAGCCAAAAACGCCTGCCAAAAAAGTACGTGCGAGGCTGGCGTGTTCTTGTTGGGTTGTAAATCCAAATAAATTATTTTGCTGATTCATAGTGTGTTAAAATGATTTAAAAAAAACTTGGTTTTGTTATGCAAGTTTTGAGCCAATTAGATGAATAAATTCTTCGCGTGTTTCTTTTCGTGTAAAAGCACCTGTAAAATCGGAGGTAGTGGTAACTGAATTTTGTTTTTGAACACCTCGCATAGCCATACACAAATGCTTTGCCTCTATAACCACCGCAACGCCAAGGGGATCAAGCGTTTTTTGAATGCAATCTTTAATTTGAGTGGTTAGGCGTTCCTGTACCTGCAACCTGCGTGCAAAGGCATCTACCACGCGTGCAATCTTGCTTAAGCCTGTAATGTAACCATTTGGTATATAGGCTACATGTGCTTTACCAATAAACGGTATCATATGGTGTTCGCACATTGAGTAAATTTCAATGTCTTTTACGATTACCATTTGACGATAATCCTCCTTAAACCTTGCGGAAAGCAAAATCTGTTCAGGATCAAGGTCATAGCCATGCGTTAAAAATTGGATTGATTTTGCCACTCTTACGGGGGTATCAAGCAAGCCTTCACGTTTGTTGTCTTCGCCAATCAAATTTAAAATCTCACGGTAATGGTATGCCAATTTGTCAATGGTTTCGTAATTGTAGTTGTCAACTTTTTTATACCCTTCAAGGGTGTTTTCCTCGATCATATCGTGGATATATTTTTCATCGTGCATGGTTTCGTATTTATAAACAATAATTTAAACTCTAACAAACAGTTATATAATTTTGTTTAGGGTTTTATCCAAAATATTCAACAAAATTGTTTTCAGTTTCTTCTAACCTTATTTTATGCAAATCGGCTCCTAGGTCTCTAATGGGTTTTATCAATTGATCCCAAATGCCAATGGCCAATAGTTCGGTAGTTGTAAATTTGCCCTGCATAAAATCAACTTCTAGGTTAAGGTTTTTATGGTCAAGTTTTTCGATGATGAGTTCACGAATCAGCTTACTTAAGCTTTTGAGGTTTATTAAGAACCCAGTTGAAGGGTCGATCTCGCCTTTTACGGTAACCAACAAGATATAGTTGTGCCCATGCCAATTTGGGTTACTGCATTTTCCAAAGATTTCCAGGTTTTCCTCATCACTCAGTTCGCTCCTAAAAAGCCGATGAGCCGCGTTAAAACGCTCCCTGCGTGTAATGTGAATCATGTTTTGGGTTGATTTTGACGAAGTTGAGGCAAAATATGGTATAATTCAAAGAATGTATATAAGGCATAGAATACAAAAAAGCAAACAATAAAGTATTTGGCGTCTTTTGGATTCAAGAGGCCATAGAGGACGATAATAACCAAAAACAGGAACAGCCGGGCTATGGTGCTAATCATATAAAAATTGGTAAACCTCCGTAAGTTTTTTTCAATTACTTTGGTGGCCATTCTATGAAAGAGCAGGGTATGAGCCATAAAAAACAATAGAATAAACGGCATAGCTTGGGTAACCATTCCCACAGGAAGCATAAAGAAGAGTATAGTGGCCAAGGCGGCTATGATGGCTGAAAAAATGGTGAGTTTACGAAAAAATGTTTTGAATTCTTGGTTCATTTGCTTGCATCTTTTTTGTGGTTCGACTTGGAAGAAGTGATCTTAAGTAATTCTCTAACAGCTTGATAAATAGATAATATAACACTTAAAACTGACAACAGTAGGGTAAATACTGGAAATGATAATTCCAACCATTTGTCGAGCTTAACCCCACCAAAGACACCTAATAAAATGATAGCCAGCATTTGGAATGCCATTCCAGAATACCTTCCGTAGTTGAAAAGTGTTTTTGGCCGATCGGTATCTTTAGCGGCCATTTAGCTAAATTTCGGGTGCTGGGAAAGAAGGAATATCCATGGTACATTTTCCCCTGAATTGAGCTCCAGGTTCAATTGCCAGCTTTCCAATGGTAATATCGCCTTCGATGATTACCGTTGATTTTAAAACAAGTAGCTCGTTAACAGTTACTTCTGCTTTAATTTTTCCAGAAAAATCTGCATTGCGGCAAATGATAGTCCCTTCAACAAATCCAGTTTCGCCAATTACAATTTTGCCCTTGCAATCAATAGATCCTTTTAAAGAGCCTTCAATTCGGATGTCTCCATTGCAAATAACCGACCCTTCAATAGATGTTGAAGGACCAATAATGTTGATGGAGGGTGTTTCGGTTATGATGGGTTTAGCCATAGTTTGATTGGTTTACCTGCCAAAGTTACACTTAAATGGTTCAATTTGCAAAAAATTGATGCTTTATTTGCGTCCTTTCAAGTATTCTTTGTTAAAGAACAACATATACTTGTCTAAATCTTTGTTCTGATACAGCAGGGGGTAGTTAACTGCGGATATTACAAAAATGGTGTATTGCTGATTGGTAATCCCAGCCATTATATACTGGTTGTCAATTATTTGATCATAATACTCCAGCGCTTTTTCGCTTGATGGCATAATGCCGACGCTCACCAATTGGTCAGTTGTGTTAAATAGAATGCTCGAAATAGTATAGTTATCAATAACGTGCTCTTTGGCGTTAAAATCCGATAAACGTATTTTTAGTGCATTTACATCCACTTCGTTTGAGTTCACTTTTAAAATGAAGTAGTGTTTGTCAGTCAAGTTACTGATATATATAGTCTTTAGGGTATCCTCGGCCTTGGGCTCCTCAACAGCAAGGTTTTTCAGGTCAAGTTTTTTAGCCATTTCTGGATTCGATTTGGCGAGCAATTCCAAGATTTTTTGCGCCCTGGGTGTTACCTCGCTGGTTGGATATTTTTTGATAACATACTTAAGATTGGTTACCATTGAATCAACAATGTCAACCTTTGCGATGGCCAGAGCACGTAAGAAATCGAACTTTGGCATCAATGGATCGCTGCTAAATTTTTTGCGGGCATCGTCGCAATTCATCAAGGCAAGGTAGTACTGCCCTGATTTATAGGCCTCATACGATTGCTCGTAAAAGTTGTGAACAAGGTTTTTTTTTCGTTCAATTTCTTGGTTATAGTCTGGGTCGGTTAGAATTTTTGCATAATCGGTATCCGGATAATCTTTTAAGATGATGCTTTTGTAAAACTCCACCTTCTCAGGGTTTTCAAGTTTTTGATGGATAAGCACAAGCTGATAACAGGCAATTAGCAAATTTGGGTTTTGTGCCGTATCGGGGAAGCGTTCCACAAGGCTCTCGAAACTTGCTGCTGAGTTTTGAAAGTCTTTTAAGCCTTCGCGATAGATAAAGGCTGCATTAAAAAGGGCGTCCTTTATACTTTTGTTGCTTTCTTCAATAGCCTTAGGTGTAAGTGGTAGGTCCTGTATATAGGTCTCCCGTTTTTTTGGGTCGGTTGATCTTCTAGCTATAGTGCTATCACCAGCAATACTATCACCAGGTATTGTTTCTCCGTCAGCAACCTCCTCAAATTCAATAATTTGTTTATTGCTCAAACGCCATAAGTCCTCAAGTTTACGGCTACCCCATTTTTTCGTAAATTCCGTAAAGCCAAAGCTCACCGAACTAGGGTTGTAAAAATACCAGCCACCGCCCTTGTTCATGCCACCAATATTATCGTTACGAAGTTGGTTTACACTGTTAATGTCGTTTTGTCTGGCCGCCTCCAATTGGCGCTTCTTTTCTTCTTCTTCGGCTATCTTGGCAATTATTTTGTCAATAATCTTATTCCTTTCGGCTTCTGGCATGCCAGCTAGTTTTTGCAGGCTATCTTCAGTTTGAATAACTACCAGGTTTTGAACCAGTTCAGTCAATATCTTGGTTTTAGTTTGCAAGGGTTCATAATTCAGGTTTTCGCGTGGTAGAGCTTGCAAGGCTGTATCATAATAAGCTTGCGATGATTGGTAATCAGGTCTTTGAAAATATAAATCAGCAAGGGTTAATGCTGAATGCGAACGCTGGAAATCGTTGCCTTTACTTGCCGCAACTGATAACCTTAGGTATTCAATGCCACGGTTTACGCTATCTTGTTTAAGGTAAACTTCTGAAAGTGCATAGTAAATCTGGTCTTTATATTCCTTGTTTTTAATATCATCAAGCATATTTTCAAGGGTCCTAACAATTGATCGGCTATCGCCCGAACTTGCATCAAAACACTTGGCAATACTTATCAAAGCACTAAATACCATATCGTACCTTGGGTTCTTCTTTACTACTCGCCTATAATATTCAGTAGCTTGTGCTAGGTCGCCATCTTTTTGATACAGTTGAGCCAAAATGTATAATATGCGTGTTTTATCCGTTTTATTTGTTGCAAGTTGTAAGCCTGTTAATAAATAGGGGCGGGCAAAATCGCCTTTGTCTTGTTTTAGAAAGAATTCAGCGTATATCTTGTTATAGAACAGGTTCAGCCGGCGTGGCTTGGGGGTTTTTGCCATCGAAGCCTTAAATTTGCCTAATTCGGTTTCGGCCTTGGCATATTGGGCTGTTTGCACATTGGTAAGAGCTAACCAAAGCGTAGTTTCGTCAATGAGGGGCGAATCTTTGTATTTGTTTTGGATAAACTCAAAAGTTCGCCGGGCACCATTGTAATCTTGTTTGTAGAAATAAGCTTTACCAATCATCAGGTAGCTATCGTCAATCCATTTGTTCTGTTCCTTTTTGTTGAAAACCATTGAATGGCGCTGTATAACAATGGAGGCCTTTTCGATGGCCCTGTCTGCTTTGGAGCTGATGGCGCTTAGTTCTTTCTTGCTTCCTAGCTTAAACACGGGTAGCATTTGAGTGAAATTGTCCTTGCTAGAGCGTTCCAAATCGGCAATGCCTTCCTTAAGGCTCTCATTTCCATTCCACCACGCATTGTAATGTGCCGTAAGATTATTGTATGCGCGGCTAAAAAACGTATTCTTCTTTGGCGAGCATGCTGCCAAAATAAAAGAGAACGCTGCGATAAAGATACCGAAGCGGATGAGGGTGCGGAGGTGTGTTTTCAATCGTGTACTATGGCGTTTCAACGGAATATTAACTCAATAACTGCAAAATTATTTTATTTTTCGTTAAAACATTGGAATATGCGCACGATTCTTGTCGAAATGGACGCAATTAATTGAAAAACAAACAAATTTGTGTTAGGTCTTTTTTGCATTCACCTTAAAAAATGCTTGGGCTTGGGCTAAGTCTTCGGGCGTATTTATATTGGTAAAGGCCTTATTTAAAACGTTTTCGTTTTCGTTAAAAAGGTGTAACTGTTTAAAATTTACGCTATTAAGTATGTCAAGTATCTTATTATGGTCTAAGGTGAGGGCCTTTTCAAATGCCGGAATACAGCTTTTGTGGTAAACCGCACATAAGGGTTCTACTTTGCCATCGGCATGAACAGGCGCCACAGCCATCGAATCACCAAGATTATTCAGCATGTGGTTGAGTAAAATAGGATCCACAAATGGCAAATCAACCGAAAGAACAATACATATTTGATTGGTAGCCGCTTGTAAGGCAGCATGAATGCCTGCAGCAGGCCCCTGCTCAGCATAAACGTCCATAACAACTTGATAAGAAGTATTGTATAGCTTTCCGCTTGAACCAGCGATTAGTATTTCTGAGCAGCAATGTTCCAAAACCGAAAGGGCATATGAATACAATGGCTTTTCGTTCAATAAAACGAGACCCTTATCAGTGCCCATACGCCTGCTTTTACCTCCAGCAAGCAGAATTCCAGTTGCTTTTATATTCAAAGCTACGTATTAATACCGTTGCTTTATTGTTTCTCTGGTTTAATGGTACTGTCTTTTTTGCTTGGATCGTCGGAGCCATTCATGCCATCTTTAAAGCTCTTAACGCCCTTGCCAAGGCCTTGCATGAGTTCGGGGATTTTTTTGCCACCAAAAAGGAGCAAAACCACAACAACTATAACAATAATTTCGGGTGTCCCGATAAATCCAAGAAATATACTCGATAACATGGTCATAAGTTTTAAGTTGCAAACGTAATCAATTTTTGAGAAATGCTCCAAAATATTTACAATCCTAGCTACACTTACTACTGTTTATAAAGAGGCAGGCATCCCCATAACTCAAGAATCTGAAGTTATTAGCCAAAGCGTACTGATACACTTTTTGCCAATTGTGGCCTATAAAAGCTGAAACCAACAGCAGCAAAGTGCTGCCTGGCTGATGAAAATTAGTTATAAGTGCATCTGCCATTCGAAAGCGATAGCCAGGTGCTATAAGCAAAGACGTAAAGCCATGAAATTCAGATAAATCATTAGTTTTAAGGTGTGTTATCAATGCTTGAAGTGATGCTTCGGCCGAAACTGGATTTGTATAAGTAGTGTCATAAGGCATCCATTGGTTAATGCTTGTGTAGCTTTCTTTTTCGCCATTAATGAGTTTAACTCCAGCCCAATACACACTTTCAAGCGTGCGTAAAGTGGTTGTTCCCACTACAATACGGGGTTGCGCATAGTTTACTAAGAGCTGCTCAAGAGTTACCAAACTAACGGATACTTCTTCTGTATGCATGGCATGTCCGGCCAGTGTGTCCGATTCAACAGGCTTAAACGTACCGGCGCCAACATGTAGGGTTACTGCGCATGTTGCAATGTTTTTTTCGCGAAGCTTGTCAAACACATCTTCTGTAAAATGCAGCCCGGCTGTAGGTGCAGCCACCGAACCATTGTTTTTGGCATAAATGGTTTGATAGGAATTTTCATCTTTTTCGTCGGATTTGCGTTGAATATAGGGAGGAAGGGGTACATTGCCCGCCAAATTTAAGATTTCGCCAAAATCCAATTCCGGGTCAGCCCATGAAAAAGAGACCAAAAAGCCTTCGGTAAGGCGTTCAACCAATGTTGCTTCAAGAATCCCTGCTTTGCCCTTGTTGGCGTAAGAAAGGCTTATAGTGCCACTTTTCCAGCGTTTTGCATTCCCAATGTATGCCTTCCACACAACCGGCGATTTCTGTCTAAATGCCATGTTAACTTCCTTTACCGGCGAATAGGGCGATAGGCAGAATATTTCGATTTGACCGCCTGTTGCCTTTTTAAAGACCAACCGTGCGTGGATAACCTTGGTTTCATTAAAAATTAGCAGGCTGCCCGTTGGAATGTGTAAGTTAAGGTTAAGAAACTTGCTTTCGTTTAAAGAATCCTGTATGGCATTATAAACCAATAGTTTCGATGAATCGCGTTCGTTTAATGGATGTTGGGCGATTTTGCAATCGGGCAATTGATAGGTGTAATCAGTAATCCTTAATTCTGATGGATGCATAGGTAAAACAGCGTTGATTTTGGGTTGAAGCAAAAAATACGGCAGGCGTGTTAAAAACAATGCACCGGCTCATTTTTGGCCAGTGCAAAGGTAAGTTATTCTAAAAAAATTGATGTTAAGCTTGTTGCCGCTCTATTTCTCGGAGGTAAGCATCACGTAATAAACGTATTACTTCAGGCTTGGCTTGCTTCATATATAACCTTACAAAGTCAACCAATCCATTGTGGTCGTACCAATAGCCAACCGCAGCATCAAAGGTTATCATATCGGAATTATGCCTAACATGCTGTGTTATTTTTTCAAACATTTCCCAAGATAGGATGTCTGGCACTATAATATAATGATTTTCAGTGTAGTTTGTGTCATGCCATAACTCATTGTCTTCCTTTTCAACTTCAAAATAGCGCTTTATGGTGATAAAGGCCTGATAGGGTTTCACTTCACGATGCGGTATAAATTTAATGCCTCTTTCTTTATAGTGTTTAAGCACCTCGGGCAATTGTGCCATATTCGACATGTCGAGCCTGATGGCGAAATGTTTATCGTTAAAAAGAGAGATTTGGCAAGGGGCAGCATCAAAGGTAAGCTTGTGCTGTTTCTTGATTTGTTTGGTTACCCTAATAGTATTTTCTTCGTTAAACCCCTCTGATTTGATGGCAGCGTAAAGCAGCACAGGTCTTGCTTCGGGCTGAAAATCATAGAAGTTGTAATAACCCGGAAAAGGCTCCTGTGACTCCAAAACGAGTTCTGAAAGCGAATAACCAGGAGAATAGGAAGCCAATTTTTCTTTCTTGATAATGCATCCTACTGATTCAAAATGAGTCTTGTTTTCCATAATATACAGTGTCAGTTGGTAGGTAATGATGTTTACAAATATACTACTTCGGCTTGCAAAAAGCAATATTAACCAATGTAACGCTTACCAAGCCAAAGAGTTCAAATTTTTGACCTTTAACCCACAAAGTGCGGATACTTTCCATTAATATACTATCCTGCTAGAATGAAAGGGTGGACTACTTTTATTTAATAGATACATTATGTCTATCGGATTAGTGTATATTTGCATGTGCAAATTTTATTCAGAATCTCAGTAAAGAATTGAATAATTTATTGATTATGAATCATGTAACCCTACACCAAGAACGATGCGACGATTGCCTCTTCCGGCGCTTATCAATAGGATTTGTTTCTAATGACGACTTTAATAAGTTGATAAAGAAATCAGTATATCTAAAGTTTGAAAAAGGCGACACGATTTTAAAACAAGGTGCTGTTTCAACCCATTTGCTTTTCTTGCATCATGGCACGGTTAAGTTTAATTACCAAGATGAACAAGCCAAAAACTTGATTATGACAGTAGTTTCGGCGCCAAAACTACTTGGGGGGGCCAACATGTTTTATCGAAATACCAATATTTTCTCCATATGTGCCCTCGAAGATTGTGATGTTTGTATGATTGACATCCATGAGTTTAAGCAGCTTTTACTCAGCAATCCGAAGTATGCAATGGCCTTGTTCGAGAAGTCGATGGAGATGTTTGAGGTGTCCATCTTCAATTTTATAAGCCTTGCGCACAAGAACGTTAACGGGCGTATTGCCGATATTTTGATCTACTTGTCAGATGCTGTTTATAAATCAATGGATTTTACATTGAACCTTACACGTAAGGAATTAGCTGAATTTGCGGGCTGCTCGGTCGAGAATGTGATTAATACTTTATCGCGCATGAATAAGGACGGGATACTGGAATTGGAAGGCAAGCACTTAAAAATTACAGACAGGAAGAAACTTACCTTAATCAGCAAAGCCGGATGATATCAAAAAAAACACGTTATGCTTTATTGGCGTTGGTTCGATTGGCAAAGGAGTATGGCAAAGAACCCATTTTGATAAGCGATATTGCCGAAAGCGAGCATTTGCCCCAACGTTTTTTGGAAGGTATTTTGCTTGAGCTGAAGAAAAATGGTTTTTTAAAGAGCAAGCTAGGTAAAAAAGGGGGATATCAATTGGCCCGCCATCCATCTGAAATACACATTGTTGACTTGTATCGCTTGTTCGAAGGGCCCATTTCGCTTTTACCCTGTGCCTCCGTAAAGTACTATGAAGCCTGTGAGTTTTGCAAAGACGAGCCTACATGTAAAATTCGCATGGTATTCCGGGATATTCGCGATTATACCGTTCAAAAGCTTAGCAATACCTCGTTACTCGATTTGGTATAAGGTAATTAGATCGCAGTATGTTGTTTGTTAAAGCTTTGTATAATTTAATTCATTATGCTAGGCTGCAGGTTGATGGCCTTTTATACGAATAGTAAAACGCCTGAAACTGACAGTTGGTTGCAATACTTGTTATCTTTGCCAAACTATGTCTATTAAAAAGCACATTCCCAATTTTATTACCAGTTTAAACCTGGTTTGTGGTACTATTGCCGTACTATTTTTATTGCATAACCAATTAGCTTTCGCATCCATAATGGTTTTTGCGGCAGCCGTGTTCGATTTTTTTGATGGCATGGCCGCACGTTTATTGCATGTTAAATCCGAAATAGGGAAACAACTTGATTCGTTGGCCGATATGGTTTCGTTTGGGTTGGTTCCTGGCATCATTTTGTACCGTTTGTTAGAACATTTCACCCGGATACATTCGGGCGACTTCTGGCAGCTATTGCCTTTTATAAGTATCCTCATTCCTGTTTTCTCAGCCTTGCGCTTGGCCAAATTTAATATTGATACCCGTCAAGATGAATCCTTTATTGGAGTACCGACGCCGGCCACGGCTTTGTTTATAGCCTCACTCGATGCACCCTTTGGCTTGTATGCCCACATGGGCCAATATCCATTTTTAGGTTTTGCTGCTGACCCATTGTTTTTAGCAGGAACAGCTTTGTTTTTTTCGGTTATGATGGTAGCCGAAATCCCGCTTTTCTCGCTGAAGTTTAAAACTTGGGCATTCAAAGGAAATGAAATCCGCTATACATTAATTATGGTGGCCATAGGGCTTATAGGGGTTTTCTCAGTGGCGGCACTTAGCCTTATTATCATAATTTATATTCTTTTGTCGCTTGTTAACAATGTTTTACAAACCCGTAGGCGTTAGTTTTTTTAATTTGTGAAAATCGTAAGGTTTACGGCTATACTCAATTAAATCAAACCATTATGAATTACAGGGTTCATCGCATTGACGTTGATAGTGATACAATGCAAGAAAAGCTAGAACAGTTTTTGAATCGAATGCAAGGCGAAGTTGTTTCGATCGTGCCGGATATTCGTCCTACGTTCCAGCTAATGGGCGCAACTTCAAAAATTGACTTTTTATTGATTGTTGAAAAAGTGGCTAAACCAAATTAGTTTGAATGGGGGCGGTTCCTAAACTCCTCAATAACTTGTTTGATCGTAGTGTTTTACAATTTCTAGGGTTGGCCTATTCGGAAATGGTTCCAATCTTCGGTTTCAATATCGAAGGCTGACGAGCCGATTTTCGTTAAAAGAGAAAATGCGTAATGCAATTACCTTCGCAGTTCGAAATTCTGGCCAAGGTAAACACGCCGAACATGTTCGTCTTCTGCCAATTCTGTGGCGGTTCCCGATTTTAGGATCGAACCTTCAAACAATAGGTACGCCCGATCAGTAATGTTGAGCGTTTCATGCACGTTATGGTCGGTAATAAGCACACCAATGTTTTTCTCTTTGAGCTTCGAAACGATGTTCTGAATGTCTTCAACGGCTATAGGATCTACACCAGCAAAAGGCTCATCGAGCAAAATAAACTTGGGGTCAACGGCTAGGGCCCTGGCAATCTCAGTTCTGCGTCTTTCGCCTCCCGAAAGCTGAATTCCCTTGCTTTTGCGAATGTGTTGTAATCCGAATTCGGAGAGGAGTGACTCGAGCCTATCTTTTTGTTCTGATTTGCTAAAACGACTAAATTCAAGCACAGCCCGAATGTTATCTTCAACGCTTAAGTTCCTGAAAACAGAAGCTTCTTGGGCCAAATAGCCAATTCCTTTTTGCGCCCTGCGATACATGGGTTCTGTGGTTATGTCCATATCGCCCAGGAACACTTTTCCCGAAAAAGGCTTTATCAAGCCAACAATTATGTAAAACGAAGTTGTTTTTCCAGCTCCATTAGGCCCTAATAAGCCAACAATCTCGCCTTGGTTTACTTCAACCGAAACACCGTTAACAACTGTGCGGTTCTTGTATTTTTTGAATATGTTTTCTGTTCTGAGAATCATTGGTTTATGATTAGATTATCCCTTCTTTTAAAATATCATGAAGGTGGATTACACCCAAATAGCTGTCATCTTTAACAACAAGAAGCTGTGTAATATTATTTTGACGCATTACTTGTAAGGCATCAACCACCATGCTATCTGCTTGTATGGTTCTTGGATTTAGGGACATGATATCTTGAGCACTAAGATTTTGTATATCACTGTGTTTTTGGAGCATTCTTCGTAAATCGCCATCGGTTACTATACCTACCAGCTTCCCGTTGCGTAAAACGGCTGCAGTGCCTAATCGTTTCGAGGAAATTTCGATGATAACTTTGCTTAGTGGATCCGAACTCTCCACCTGAGGCTTTTGGTTGTTGGGATAAATATCAGATACCTTGAGGTATAACTGTTTACCAAGAGTTCCTCCCGGATGGATTCTTGCAAAATCATCGGGTGTAAAACCGCGTGCCGTAAGCAAAGCCACGGCTAACGCATCGCCCATAGCCAATTGTGCAGTAGTACTTGATGTTGGAGCCAGATTATTGGGGCAGGCTTCGCGTTCAACACTGGTATCAAGCAATACATCGCAATGTACACCCAAATACGATTGAGGATTGCCCACAATGGCTACTAATTTGTTGCCTTGCGATTTCAACAAAGGTATCAATACCTTGATTTCTGGTGTGTTACCGCTTTTCGATAAACAAATTATGGTATCATTGTAGGTTATGGTTCCTAAATCGCCGTGTATGGCATCAGCAGCATGCATAAAAACCGACGGCGTTCCAGTTGAGTTGAAGGTTGAAACAATCTTTCGGCCTATGTCAGCACTTTTACCAATACCCGTAACGATAACTCGTCCTTGTGTATGTACCAATAAATCAATGGCTTGAAAAAAGTTATCGCCAATTCGGGGTATCAAACCGGCAATAGCTTCCGCCTCATTTTGTAAGGTCTTTACAGCCACTGCTTGAATATCAACAGGATTTAATTGTAACATTACGCCTATTTTAGAGTGCAAAGATACAAACTTGAATCGAACATCAATAGTTTATTGTAAAATGTATATTTATGATAATCAATATTTTGAGATGCACTGCTGAGGCAAAATACTTTGTTGCTTTCAAGGTTCAATATAATTTCTCAAAAAAAAATGTTCAAAAACTTGCTTTACGTACGAACTTGCTTTACTTTTATGTTATGGTTAAAATGAATTCTTTCAATACAACATTCTACACGATTGAAAAAAAAACGTTTGTTTTTTTTGGAAATCAGCATTATGCTGTTAAATTTGCAAGTCCTTTTACAAATGAGCTAAATAACTGATTTTCAACAATAAAGATGTTTTATTAGACAATTGTCGATAGGATTCGTTGGTTTAGGGTTATTTAATCTATTTATAATCAACGTTTTAATCAGGTTAAACCAAGGATTTGTAAAAAATCTAAGTATGTTATTAATCTTCTAAGAAATGGCATCGAAGGGGAACGACCCAATATTCGAAACGCTTAAGACCGTTTTCGGCTTTGAGAATTT
>CAZKHA010000041.1:0-23871 GCA_964552325.1 uncultured Bacteroidales bacterium | reverse complement strand
GCGTTTATGGCTGATGAAATGAACAGGATTGCAAACAAAAAACTCGATACAACCATTGCAAATTTTGGGATAAATATTACAATAACCGGCGAGGCAAAAGAAAACTGGATATACTCCAACAGAGCGCATCATGCGCTTTATCGTATTGATGAGATTATAAAAGCGTTTTCAAAATTTTCAACTAAAACAATCGCAAACAATTGGAAACTTGTTATTGCTGGGGAAGGGGAACTTACTCCCACTCTGAAAGAATTAAGCAAGCAATTGGGCATTTCTAAAAAGGTAGATTTTGTGGGGTGGTTGAATAAAGATCAAAACAGCTCCTTTTATCAGAAAGCGAGGTTATATGTATCAATCCCTACCTCGGATGCAACCTCTATTAGCTTACTGGAAGCCATGGCATCGGGCTGCATCCCAGTGGTTTCGGACCTACCCGCAAATGCCGAATGGATTACAGATGGGATAAATGGCTTAGTAGTTAAAAACCTAGCTGAAGACTTCCTGGAGCGCGCCCTTCAACTTGACTATGACCTTGTTAAAAAAACGAACTCAGAAATAATTAACCGCGATGGAACTCGCGAGGCCAATCGAAATAAATTCATTCATTTGTATGATTCAATCCTAAAATAGCTATGAAAATTTGCCATATTACCTCAGCACATCCAACTTTTGACATCCGAATCTTTCACAAAGAATGCGTGTCACTGGCCGAAGCTGGTCATGAAGTAATGCTTGTTTGCACAGGAATAAAAGAACAGACTTTTGTGGAAAAAGGTGTGAAAATCATCCAAGTGTCAGCAAAAAGTTCGTCGAGGCTGGAGCGAATGCTACACGCGGTAAACAGGGTTTACAAGGCTGCCATCAATGAAAATGCGGATGCTTATCATCTCCACGATCCGGAATTGCTACGGCTGGTATCCAAATTCAAAAAACACAAAAAAATGGTTATCTTCGATGCCCACGAGGATCTTCCGGGCCAAATAATGGGTAAATATTACATTCCTTTTGCATTAAGAAAGCTTTTTGCCCTAGGAGCAAAAATTGTTGAAAAACACTACATTACTAAAACAAACGCTTTATTCACCGCTGTAGAACCTAACTCCATAAAAATGGCACATTTGTCGAAAAAGGTTATTACGCTCAACAACTACCCTCTTCATTCGGAATTTGAACAAATACAACGGCAATTTTCACCAAAAAAAACCATCTGCTACATCGGATCTATCACCAAAATACGTGGAATTCAAGAAATTATCAATGCATTGGAATTGAGTAAGGCCCCGCTTCTTTTGGCTGGTAATTTTTCTCCTGAAAGCTTCAAAGATGAGCTTTCACAACTACCAGGCTGGAATTATGTAGATTTTTTGGGTACTATCGGCCGGAAAGAGGTATCCTCAATCCTATCCAATTGCAGCGCCGGAATTGTGATGTTTCATCCTGCCCCAAACCACTCTGATAACCTCCCCACAAAAATGTTCGAATACATGGCTGCTGGACTGCCAATCATTGCCTCGAACTTTCCCCTTTGGAAATCAATCATCGAAGACAATAATTGCGGACTATGCGTTGACCCCCTTAATGTGGAACAAATTGCCGAAGCGATTACCTTTATGCTCACAAACCCTGAAAAAGCAATAGAAATGGGCAAAAACGGTAGAAAAGCATTTCTTGAAAAATACAATTGGGAAGCCGAAAAACCAAAACTAATCAATCTATACAAAGAACTTGCCTCATCTCTATAATATGGCTAATAGTCAAGCCCTTTCCTTCTCCATCATCATCCCCTGCCGAAACGAGGAAAACTACATAGCCAAATGTATCGCCTCTGTTGTTGAGAATGGCTACCCCCATCACGATCTTGAAATTATTGTGGCCGACGGCATGAGCACGGATGCTACCGCAAATATTGTTCATAATCTCGCAGCCAACTACCCGTTCGTTAAACTTATTCAAAACACATCTTATTTTACTCCGGTAGGCTTAAACCTTGGCATCAAGCAAGCTAAAGGCGATATCATTTTGATTTTGGGTGCGCATTCGGTCTTAAAGCCTGGTTACCTTGCTACCTGTGCACAGCTTCTAAACCAAAATCCCGAAGCAGCCTGCATGGGCGGAATTATCCTTAACCAAAACGAAAACAGCACTTCCAAAATCATTGGCTATGCCATGGCCTCGCCATTTGGTGTGGGCAATGCCAGGTTTAGGACCGGCGGAAAAGATGGGTTTGTTGATACCGTGGCTTTTGGCGCCTACCGAAAAGAAGTTTTTGATAAGGCCGGGCTCTTTGATGAAGAATTAGCCCGAAACCAAGACGATGAGTTTAACTATCGCATTCGCAAGCAAGGCTTTAAAATCTACTATTCCTCAAAATTAGTTTCCGATTACTTTGTTCGGGCATCCTTTACGAAACTGGCCAAACAATACTTTCAGTACGGGTACTGGAAGGTTTATGTTAACCAAAAACATCAGCAAATCACCAGCCTTCGCCAGCTTGTCCCATTCTTATTTGTCCTTTTCCTTTTAGCAGGCCTACCAGCTCTGTTGCTTCCAGCTTGGGTTGGAAAAACCTGGCTAGGCATACTCGGATTCTATTCAATTGGTGCAGTTGTGGCGGCTTTTGCAACCAAGGCACCGCTTTACCAAGTGCCAGCGATTGTGTTTTCTTTTTTAGTCCTTCATATCTCTTATGGAACGGGCTATTTATGGGGAATTGTGCAATTTATGCTCCTCCATCGCAAACCCGACGCAAAAAGCCATGCGCTAACGAGGTAATTTTTACCTTACCTTTGGCCAACTTTTAGCGATGAAAAAGCACACAGGATATTATTTTGAACGCTTATACAGGGTATTTTTCTATGCCTTATCAATTGCTATTGTATTATGGGACAAGGCCGTACCAACCTTAGTTGTTTTATTGATGCTTACCTGGATAGCCGAAGGCGGGTTTAAAGAAAAACTAGCGAATGTAAAATACCGTTTCCCGTTCACATCCGTGTTTGTCGCCTTTTATGTGTTGTACCTTATCGGCCTAGTCTATTCTATCAACCTTGATTATGGCTTGACAGATGTATTATTAAAACTACCTTTGATTCTCTTGCCGTTAATCATCTCCTCTTTTCCTAAAAGCACCTTCAACAACCATACTCTATATACCATTCCCGTTGTTTTTTCATTCACTACGGTTGCTGCATTGATTTTGTGCTATGCACATGCTTTTGCGGGTTATTACCAATCGGCCTACGAACCCATTTTGTATTATGCAAGCTTATCGTGGTTTCATCACCCATCCTACCTTGCAATGTTTGGTGTGTTTGCTTTATCGGTTGTAATTCAACGCCTTATAACAAATCCCGAAAAACGTAAAACCTTGTTTAAAATCGGGATGATAGGTGCCGGGATGATTCTTTTTGTATTCATTATTATGCTTAGTTCCCGGGCGGGAATCCTGGCAATGATGCTTTTGTTTATTGTTACAGGTGTTTACATATTGACCGAACAACGGAAAACCTTGCTTGGCATTCTCTTTTTAGGCTTGTTTATTATTGGGTTTTACATAGCCTACCTTAGCTTTCCTATTGCGTTTGGCCGGCTGTCACATACCAAAGATGTGCTTCAGGCACAGACTATTAATCAAAACACGGAAGATGGGACAGCCCAACGCATCCTTATTTGGGAGGCAGCTACCGATGTTATTAAAGACAACCTATTGCTTGGCGTTGGCACCGGAGATGTGAAGGATGAGCTTATTAAGGCTTACAAGATTAAAGGCATGGCCACAACTGCTTCGGGCAACAAAAACGCGCATAATCAATACATACAAACCTTTGCTGCCATTGGCCTAACAGGTCTAATAGTTTTAATACTAAGCTTGTTATTGCCTGGGCTTATAGCCATAAAACAACACAACCTCTTGTATTTCTTGTTTTTGACCAATGTTGGCTTAAACTTCCTGTTCGAATCGATGCTGGAACGGCAGGCGGGCGTAATTTTCTTCAGCCTCTTCAACATAGTGCTTTTTGTGTTGCACCAACAAACAAAGCCCGCGCTTAGGTCATTAATGCAAGACGAAAACACAAGGCAAAACTAAATCCACTTAATATGGCAACACATGCATAACGGCCAACTACCCGATAAACTATGGACACCCAACTACATCCTTCTTACGGTAGGCAGTTTCTTCTTATCACTTTCATTTTATTTATTAATACCAACCCTGCCGGTATTTTTAACCGAAGCCTTGGGCGCACCCAAAAGTTATGTCGGATGGATTATTGCCACCTTCACGCTTGCTGCGCTGCTGGTTAGGCCCTTTGCGGGTTTTGCCATCGATACTTGGGGGCGCAAGCTTTTTTTGTTGATTTCCGTGTTTTTGTTCGCACTGCTTTTTGCGGTACATGCCTACATTCAGGTTTTTGCCGTTTTTTTACTGATACGGTTTTTGCATGGGCTTGCATGGGGTATTTCAACAACCACCAATTCAACTTTGGCTATTGATATTATTCCGCCAGCCAAGCGTGGCGCTGGGCTCGGTTATTTTGGGTTGGCTATGCCTGTGGCCATGGCTTTTGGCCCTTTGGTGGGTTTGTATTTAATGCATGATGGCAATTACAGCCTACTTTTCTATTCAGGTCTTGGCATCGCTATGGTTTCCTTTATCCTCCTCCTGTTAATCAATTATCCAGTATTCAAACCTATGCCAAGGCAGCAACTTACCCTCGAACGCCTCATCGAAAAAAAAGCGTTGCCAATCAGTCTCATCATGCTCCTATTAATGACAGCTTACGGCGGAATAGTTTCGTTTATAACCATTTATGCTATCGAAAACCATGTTGGTGAAACAGGCTTGTTCTTTATGGTTTACGCCATTGGCCTTGCATTATCCCGCGTTTTGGCCGGCAACATTTTCGATAGAAAAGGCCCCAGGATTTTAGCCCCCATTGGCAGCCTTTTAGTATTCGTTGGCATTCTGGTGCTTAGCCTATTGCCCACCACCTTAGGTTTTTTGGTTTCGGCAGCCTTTATAGGCATTGGCTTTGGAATAATTTTCCCGGTTTTTCAAGCAATGGTCAACAATATGGTGGTGCCCAACCGTCGCGGTGCGGCAAACTCATCGCTCTTTACGGCACTTGATCTTGGTATTGGTTTAGGAGCAGTTCTTACAGGGTATTTTTCCGATTTGTTTGGCTTGGGAACAGCTTTTATAATTTTGGCAAGCACCATTCTATTGGCAACCATCCTCTTCCCATTTCTAGCCCTTAAGCACTATACAAAACATAAACTCTAGATTATTGGAAGAATTTCACGCTCCTCATCTATAAAACACAACAATTTATACTTTGGGCGTGCCCCTTTGGGTCGGGCTATCCTCTCCAAGTCCTCGCTGCGCTCCGGGCTTTCCGCTTCTATCCCTCACGCGCTAACTGCACACTACCACACTTGGTTTTTTGGTAACTAATTTGCCTCCGCAACCATTAAAATCAAACCGCATCCGCATCAAAATCAATCATATAAAAGAAATTCATACGGCTCCAACTAGTTGAATCTGCGAAAACAAGGGCGGCTTAAATCCGAGCAATCTGCTTGCAAACGTTTATAAGCTTTCCTGAATTATAGACTCCAATTCTTCCTTTGTAGCTGCTATACAAGAAATTGCCGATAATTCGTCAGTTTTTATTCATGCCAAACACACCAACATGCTATAAGCTTGTCGGTTTCGTTACTAAAACTACTACCTGCCTATAGCCAACAGCAGTTGTAGCTGTGCAAAAATCTTCGTATCTTTACACACTTAACAAACCACCCAAAATCTAGAACCATGTTATTCATCATCTTAGGTATAATTGCTCTTGTAGCAGGGCTCGTAATAGCCAAAAGCCCTTCTCCAGCAAAGAGCTGGGGCACAACCATCAAAATTGCCGGCATCGTCTTAATGCTTATCGGCGCTCTTTCTTCGGCCATTGTACAAGTAGGCCCTGGCGAAGTTGGCGTTCAGAAACTTTTTGGAAAAGTAAACAACACCGTGCTCGAAAGTGGGCTCAATTTAATCAATCCGCTTATGGAAGTGGTTACGTTTGACATTAAAACCCAAAACTATACGATGTCAGGTGTTACTGACGAAGGCACAAAAGCAGGAGATGATGCCATCAGGGTTTTATCAGCAGATGGCCTTGAGGTAATTATAGACCTTACAGTGCTTTACAGGGTTGTGCCAACCGAAGCCCCAAACATCTTAAAGAATATAGGAACCGACTACATCAACACCATCGTAAGGCCTATATGCCGCACCAAAATACGCGACAACGCGGTTTATTACGAAGCGATAGCACTTTATTCGGTCAAACGCGATGAGTTTCAAGCACGGATTTACAGCTCCATCGAAAAAGACTTTAAAGACCGTGGCTTGATGCTTGAACAACTCTTGGTTCGCAACATTACCTTGCCCGAATCGGTTAAAGCCACCATCGAATCAAAAATAAACGCCGAACAAGAAGCCCAAAAAATGACGTTCGTGCTTCAAAAAGAAAAGCAAGAAGCTGAAAGAAAACGTGTTGAAGCACAGGGTATTGCCGACTACCAAAAAATCTTGAGCACTGGACTTAGCGACAAACAACTTCAATATGAAATGATAAAGGCCATCTCCACTTCGCCCAATGCCAAGCTCATTATAATGGACACCAAAAAAAGCGCTCCAATCATTATTGATGGGAAATAACTTAGCAAACCAGGATTACTAGAATATTTTTCGAGCAAATCCGTTAAACTACCTATGCGACTTTTTATCACCATCTTTCTTTTATTGCTAACATACGCTGTATGGGCTCAGCGCGACATTCCGGCTTATATCATGAGGTTTGATTCGGTGGCGCTGGATATTATGCAAACCTATGGCATACCTGCAAGTTTTGTTTTGGCGGTTGCCATACACGAAAGCGCAGCAGGGACCAGCAAAGTTAGCCTTGAGCGATGCAACCATTTTGGCATGAAAGGCAAAAAGCATGCTGCAAAAGCCAAATCCAACTATGTTTTTAAATACATTGATTTTGAATCAGCCGAAGCTTCCTACTACCATTTTGCCAACTTGGTTACCAGCAAAAAGTTTTACGAAAGCCTAAAAGGCGAAACCGATCCGTTAAAATGGCTTAAAGCCTTAAAACGGACCGGTTACGCGGCATCCTCAAAATGGGTCGGCAGGATTAACCATATCATTCAAAAACACAACCTTACCGAAATGGATAAACTGATTCAAGCCGATCCACAACCGCCAATAATTCAGCGTGATTCCTTGCAACCAACATCACATTAAGTCTTCTTTTTTATACTTGATTAAAATTCAATCTTATAGCTTATAACAGGCACCATTCCCATTGGTAAGATAGCTTCCACCTGTTGGTTCCACCCATTATATCGGTATCCAACCACCGGGCGATGGTTAAGCACGTTCTTAATTTGGATTGCCCAAATACCTGCATATTTCTGATGGTTGACGCGGTAACTAACCGTAAAATCGGTGTAAATAAATGCAGGCAATTGATTTTGATAGGCTTGTGCGTAATCGTAAACGCTGCGGTTTTGAGCTTTTGATTCTGCTACATCAACCGGCACATACCACTCGCCACCGCTATACGTTGCTTTTAGATTGAAGCCCAATAGGTTTTTTTGCTTAACCGTAAACTCTTTTCCCACAAGGGCATTCACAACAAACCGGCCATCAAAACGTGTATTGCGCACCTGGCCGTCGCCCCCCACATAGGTT
Organism: uncultured Bacteroidales bacterium; assembly: GCA_964552325.1. GTDB lineage: Bacteria > Bacteroidota > Bacteroidia > Bacteroidales > TTA-H9 > CAZKCK01. The sequence continues at coordinate 16,118 of CAZKHA010000041.1, read as the reverse complement.
GAACGGTATAGCGAACTCGTTAGCAAGTAGTAAAACCCCTTGTGTAGGAAGCGTTCAAGCGTAAGTTCAAGTCCATAGTTTTTACCGTTGCCAATGTTCTTCAAGGAATCATTAAAATAAAAGTCACCCAAATTAATCAGTGCTATAGAAGACCCGGGATTTACAGGCAAATCAAACAAATGCTGGTAATAGGCTTCGGCCTTTAAGCGCAGATGCTCGTTAAGCAACAAATCATATCCAAGCACATAGTGAGCTGCCTTTGCAAATCCTAAATCTTTATTTAATTGAACACCATTATTTTGTGCTTTATAAACTAGTAAACTCTCCATTTGGCTATGCAGCCCAAAACCCAAACTGAACGCATTTCGAGGATTCAAACTAAACCGAAAACCCAGCCTAGGCTCAAGCACAAAGGATGAATTTACATCTGAATAAAACCCTGCCAAACCACCATTTAAGGTAAAACGATCGGAAATTTCAAGCTTCAGTTGGTCAAAAACCCTGGCCGTGGAGCCATTTCCTTGGCTGTTAACCAATACGCCAAACGAACCATTTACAGCGGTTTCCCCATTAATTTGAATTTCATAGGCATTAAAAGAGCCCTGCAAACCAAATTTATTCGTCAGGCGTTTGCCAAACTTGCTATTGAGGGTCCAATTCAGCAAAACCTTTTGGTTGGTATAATCAGAAACATCCGTCTGTTTAAAATCATTTAGCCCAACATAATAGCCATCATCATATAGTATTGAACTTAAGCTATAGGCCAAAGAGGTTTTCATCCAGTGCATCCGGTTAATACTTAGGCTATGATTAAGGATTACGGCGCCCATCTTGGTTTTGAGATTGGTCTTTTGCCGATCCTCAAAATCTACCCAATCAAGCGTATCTGACTCAGGTTCAAGGCCAGAATTATCAATACCCCCAAGCCCTAAGATGGAGAAAGTCCCCATTTTTGTGGTAGGCAAATTAATCTTGAACGACAAATCTTGGTAATCGGGCACGGTCTTTTCAAATTCTTTATCGAGTTTGCCCAACAAAGCCAAAGTAGAATAGCGGTAATTAAATAGAAAGGAGGCTTTTTTACTTTTCCCCAAAGGACCTTCAGCAGCAGCATCAAGGCCTAACAATCCAACCTGAAAGGCATACTCCATTTTCGTTGCATTGCCATTCCTAAATTTCACATCAAAAACACCCGAGAGGGCATCGCCATACTCGGCAGGAAAGGCTGCCGTAAAGAAATCGCTGTTTCCCAATACATGCGTGCTAAAAATGGTAAGCCCACCACCCGAATTGCCTACACGCGCAAAATGGTTCGGATTAGGGATATCCACTCCTTCGAGCCTCCACAGCAGACCTTTAGGCGAGTTTCCACGTATTACGATATCGTTTCGTTCAGTAGTAGCACCCGATGATACACCTGCAAACGAGGAAGCTGAACGCAAGGGATCATCGTTGCTGCCTGCATAACGCCTGGTTTCTTCTACGCTGAATGAACGAGCACTTACGGTAGCCATTGTGTTTATGGCCTTGTCTTTTTCAACCGAGGCTTTTATAACCACTTCGCTGGCAGTAAGAACCTTTTCTTTAAGCTCAACGTTTACAAAGACTTCTTTACCCGATCCAACCAACAACTCTGAAAGCGTATTAGTGTGGTATCCCATAAAGCTCACCTGCAAGGTATGCCTGCCAACAGGAACCTGTTGTAAAGCAAAGGAGCCATCTTCAGCACTTGTGGTCCCAATTAAGGGTGAGGAATTGACAATAACAATGTTGGCTCCAGGAATGCTCATGCGCGTGTCAACATCAATAACTTGACCACGTATGGTTTGCGTAGGGGTTTGGGCTTTAAGGTTTATTGCAAGGCAAGTCACCATGCCGAATACAACGATTAGTTTCTTTAACATATATTCAAGTTTAAATTCGGCGGCAAAAGTAGCCAGCCCACATGCCTACTTCATTGTAAAAAATAGACATGCTGCCAATTTTCAACACTGACAACTCAAATAAAATAGCCGGGCTCTTTGTTAATATACTCTTTGGGCGAATGATTAGTTAAGGCAAGAAACTCCTTGATTAAATGGCTTTGGTCAGTAAACCCATAATGGGCTACAACCTGAAACCAATCAGGCTTAGGGGTTTGGCGGAGATGTTGCTGGATATTGTCGAATCGAACTTGGCGAGCATATACCTTTGGCATCATTCCGGTAGTTTTCAAAAACAAACGCTGCAATTTTTTGTGTTTGGCTGCATCCGATCGGGTTAGTTCGGCCACGGTTACCAGCCCTTTACTGTGGTCGATAGATTGCAAGGAGGTAAGGAGGTCAGTATTGGCAAGCAGTGAGGCTGGTATTTTTTGCTCGAAATAGCGCAAAACAAGGTTAAGTTTTAGCTCAGGCGTTGCCAATAGTTTACACTGCTCAACCATGGTTGTAAAATCCTGTTTAAACAAATCACTGGCTTCGCCAAAGCGGTTCATGGTTTGATATCCTTCAATACCAACTAGGCTCCACAAAGCAAAAGGATGAAACCGCACAACAATCACTTCGGTTGATTCGCCATACGTACACACCGCTGCCTGGCTATGCAAGCCCAAAAAAATGTGCTGCTTGCTTGAATAAACAGCGCCATCCAACAACAGGCTATGCTTATCGTTATTGAGGTTTATCAATATACTTGCTTTGCCATCAGGCACAATCATATGCTGCGAATGGCAACTCGCATACTTGAGATAGAAAGCAGCCACTACGTATTTTGTAAGTGGAGGCTTTAGTTGGGCAGATACAAACATCGTGGAATTGGGTAAACTTTCAACTTCAAGAATTGTGCTTAACTGCACAAAATTAACCAATAAAGCCATGCAGCAAGCCTTTTACATAAAGAGCGGCCATTATTTCTCAAGCACATCCTGCACAAAAGCCCAAAAAGAAATCGGGCATCAAAATACATTGACGCCCGATAAACAAAAATACTGGTTAGTAGTGAAAGGTTGGGTTATTTCTTGATTCGCATTCCGTAAAACGAGCGATAAACAAAGAACAGGCCTATTAGAAAAAACACGAAACTTAAATACGGCATATAATTGGTTGCCCCTGTATCGCGGGCTTCAATAATCATATGAATCGAAATTTCGGCAGCAAGTAGCCCAAACAATGTAGAAAACTTAATGATAGGATTAAGGGCAACGGAAGATGTATCCTTGTATGGATCGCCCACGGTGTCGCCTACAACGGTAGCGGCATGCAAATCGGAGTTCTTTTCTTTGAGATCAACTTCAACCACTTTTTTCGCATTATCCCAAGCACCTCCTGCATTGGCCATAAACATGGCTTGGAAGAGACCAAAGACTGCAATCGAAATTAAATAGGAAACAAAGAAGTTAGGGTCAAAAAATGCGAAGGCCAACGTTAATGAGAATATTACAGCAAATATATTCCACATGCCAGCTTGGGCGTATTGGGTACAAATCTTTACAACAGCTTTGCTATCTTCAATATCGGCTTCGGTTTTATCGAGGCGTATGTTCTTTTTAATAAACTCCACGGCTCTATAAGCACCTGTGGTAACTGCTTGAATAGAAGCACCTGAGAACCAGAAGATAACTGCTCCTCCAGTGATAAATCCTAAAATTACCATAGGATCCATAAGCGAAAGCTGGAGCAAGCCGAACTTCTTAAGCAGCAATATAATGGCAAAAATCATGGTAGTGGCACCAATAACGGCTGTTCCGATCAAAACAGGCTTTGCTGTAGCTTTAAAGGTATTTCCTGCAGAATCATTTTCTTCGAGGTAATGCTTTCCTCCATCAAAATCTGGTTCAAAGCCAAAATCTTTTTTAATCTCCGCTTTTATCCCTGGTATGCTTTCAATTTGCGAAAGCTCGAACACTGACTGCGCATTGTCGGTTACGGGGCCGTACGAATCGACCGCAATCGTTACCGGACCCATACCTAAAAAACCAAAGGCTACGAGCCCAAAAGCAAAAATTGCTGGGTACTCCCCAAAGATGGTGATATCTACGTAAGTAACCGCATTTGTAAGACTATTTGTAAGCGTAAATGTATCGATTACTGGGAAACCCATAGTGATAATAAACGAAACAAACATTAGCCCTACCAGCACGATTCCCAACCAGAAGGCGCTAAAATTGCCTGCTACCAAGCCAGAAAGAATGGTAAGGGAAGCACCACCTTCGCGTGAAGCCACCACAACCTCATTCACGTGGCGCGATTTAGAACTGGTGAAGGCTTTAACAAGTTCAGGTATTACCGCAGCAGCAATAGTTCCGCATGAGATTATACTTGCTAATTGCCACCAAAGATTACCCATAGGTGCGCCAGATGCCGACGAAAGGTCAGCCAACATAAAGTAACTAACAATATAGGTAACAACAATAGAAACAATTGAAGTAATCCAAACCAAGGAAGTGAGTGGGTTCTCAAAATTAAACTTCATCGAATTCCTGTAACGTGCAGCAGAGAAGTATTGGTTAATTGAATAACTGAATATAGAAGTGAAAACCATTAAGATACGCATCATAAATATCCAAACGATTAACGTGCTTTGAAAAGACACATCGGCTACAGCCAAAACAATAAAGGAGATTAAAGCCACACCCGTTACGCCATAGGTTTCGAAACCATCGGCAGTTGGGCCAACGCTATCGCCAGCATTATCGCCGGTGCAGTCAGCTATAACGCCCGGATTGCGTGGGTCATCCTCACCAATATTAAACACAATCTTCATAAGGTCGGCGCCAATATCGGCTATCTTGGTAAAAATACCACCAGCTATACGTAAGGCCGAGGCTCCAAGAGATTCCCCAATAGCAAAGCCCACAAAACATGCGCCGGCGCTTTCGGATGGAACAAACAACAAGATAAACAGCATAAGGATTAGCTCAACACAGATGAGCAACAAGCCAACGCTCATGCCGGCTTGCAAGGGGATTGATACCACGTCCCACGGACGGCTGCGCAACGACGCAAACGATGTGCGGCTATTAGCCAAGGTATTAATACGAATTCCAAACCAAGCTACTCCATAAGAACCAGCTATACCCAGAACTGTCCAAAGCAAAACCAATAGAACTTTACCAAAACTCATTCCCGAAAGACCGAAGAAATAGTAAAAAATGGCTGCGCCTATTATGGCCAGCAGTATCAGTAAGAACTTGCCTTGTTGCAACAAATACGTTTTACAGGTTTCGTAAATAATATTTGAAACATTGGCCATTGAACGATGCACCGGCATGTTCTTGATTTTGGTAAATTGCCATAAGCCAAACAAAAGACCCAATATAATGATAGCGGAAGAATACAATAAAAGGTGGCTGCCGGTGATACTGCCACCAAAAAACAATGTATTCAATTCCGGAATCGCAAGGTCGGCCTCACTTGCAGAGGCAATCAGCGGTAGAATGAGTACCGCGAAAATGGATAGGATTCTTTTCATATTTCCGGTTTTAGATATTACTGGAACAAACCTACAATGTTTTGGGTGAAAAACAAAGGTATTTCTTAAAAAAAACAAGCAAATACACATTAATTGTTGAATAACAGCTATATACAACAATTTACTTTTGAAAAAACCCTTGCGCGGTTTATAAAATGCTAACAAAATAAACTATCCTATGGCTTATATTGTTTGAATATTGCATACTTTTATTGGTTCAAAGAAACCTTCATAAGTAACTGATTTGCAATTTTATCATTATCAACTACCACTTTCAGGCGAATGAAAAAGATTAGATTAGAAATCATAGGGATGTCGTATAGCCAACTGCAAAGCGGGGCCTATGCCCTTATTTTAGGGGAAACCGACGGCAACCGCAGATTGCCAATTATTATTGGAGGTTTTGAGGCACAGGCCATTGCCATTGAACTCGAAAAAATGAAACCAGCTCGTCCGTTAACGCACGACTTGTTTCGCTCTTTTGCCGAGGCTTTTAACATAACCATAACCGAAGTAATCATCAACAAATTTGTGGATGGGGTTTTCCATGCACGCATTGTTTGCTTTGATGGACGGCAGGAGATTGAAATTGATTCCAGGACTTCGGATGCCGTGGCATTAGCCCTTCGATTCAAATGCCCTGTTTACACGTTTGAAAACATAATGGAAACGGCAGGAATCCTGATGGATGAAAAATCTGGAGATGAGCCCGAAAGCATCATCGACGACCCTCCCGCATCGCTTTATGCTGACCAAAGCATCGAAGAACTCGAACAAATGATGAACGAAGCCATCGAACATGAAGAATATGAAAAAGCCTCCATCATACGTGACGAGTTAAAACGCCGCAACCCCGAACAACCTTAATTACTTATACATTAACTAACCTATTATGGACAGATTTACAGGAATCATTGGCATTGTACTCATTTTGGGATTGGCGTATTTGTGGTCAAACAACCGCAAAGCCATAAACTATCGCACCGTGATAACGGGCATATTACTGCAAATCGCATTAGCAGTGTTTATCTTAAAAGTTCCCCTTGGCCAAGAAATTTTTTATTGGATTGGCAAAGCCATCAACAAGATACTTGATTTCTCGCAAGCAGGAGCTGGGTTTGTTTTTGGAGATTTGACCAAAGTTACAAGCATCTTACCTGCGAACATGCAAAAATCAGGCATGTTCATCTTCATTCTTATGCCAACAATTATATTTGTTTGCATATTGGTGGCTATTGCATACCATATTGGCCTAATGCAACGTGTGGTTGCTGTTATTGCGCGATTTGTGCATTGGCTAATGCGTGTGAGTGGAAGCGAGGCCTTATCAAATGTGGCTAGTGCCTTTGTAGGCCAAGTTGAAGCTCAGATCATGATAAAGCCTTACCTAGCCGGCATGACGCGCTCAGAACTAATGGCCAGCATGACTGGCAGTATGGCATGTATAGCTGGTGGGGTGATGGCTATTTATATTTCGATGGGTGTTCCCGCATCGTATTTGCTGGCAGCTAGCTTAATGGCAGCACCAGGTGCATTGGTTATTTCAAAAATAATCTATCCCGAAACGGAGGTTTCCGAAACCAAAGGCGTGGTAAAGCTCGAGATTAAAAAAGAACACTCTAACCTAATGGATGCCATTAGCAATGGAGCCACCGATGGAATGAAAATCTCATTAAATGTTGTTGCTATGCTTATCGGTGTTATTGCACTCATAGCCTTGGTAGATGCCTTGTTGGGATACTTTGGCAACTTCCTTACTTGGACAGGCCTGTCGTTGGACGTTATTGGCATTGATGTTACCCATTTAACCCTCAAAGGTATTTTTGGAGCTTTTTTCTCCATATTTGCATGGACCATGGGCGTTCCCTTTGCAGAAGCACAAACTGTTGGCAGCTTAATGGGCACTAAAATGGTTATCAATGAATTTGTAGCTTACAGCGACTTGACGCCTATGCTACATTCGGGTGCTCTTTCAGCAAAATCAATCATTATTGCCAGTTTTGCGCTTTGCGGTTTCGCTAATTTTAGCTCCGTGGCAATCCAACTGGGTGGCATTGGAGCCTTAGCACCATCACGAAGAGCCGATGTAGCCAAACTTGGTATAAAAGCTATGATTGCGGGCACCATGGCATCCTACATCTCGGCAGCCCTAGCAGGCATTCTTTCTTAATTTAGTTGTATTTAACATACTATGGCAACCTATTTTGTGCAGCTTGCTAAACAACAAGCAAAATTTACCTTTCTGCTTGTTTTTATAGGCATTCTATCGTCATGTGGCAAAAAAGACTACTCACGCATACCATTTATGGGTGAAGACCATTTGTTTTGCATGGTAGTTGAAATACCAGCGGGCACTAATCACAAGATTGAATTTGACAAACAATCGTTAACCTTTAAAACCAACCAAGTTGATGGCCAAGACAGGATTATCGAATTCCTGCCCTACCCTTGCAACTACGGGTTTATACCTTCAACCTTGCAAAACAAAGCCAAAGGCGGCGACGGCGACCCCTTGGATGTACTCTTGATTGGAGAAAGCAAGGAAACTGGAAGCGTATTGAAAATAATCCCCATTGCGGTGCTCCATATGACCGACAATGGGGAACGTGACGACAAAATCATCGCTATACCGGCCGATCCATTTGCCAGAACCATTAAAGCACAAGATCTTGCCTCGCTATCAACACGCTATCCTACCATTATTCAAATAGTAGAACTTTGGATGAGCAATTACAAAGGAGGCAATGGGATACAAATTGAAGGATGGGGCGATGAAGACGATGCTACCCAAACGATTATTGCAAACCGAATTGACCAATAACCGCAGCTATGCAGCAATACCTCGAATTATTAGATCATGTACTAAAACATGGAGCCACCAAGACCGACCGCACAGGAACAGGCACGATAAGTGTTTTTGGTTATCAAATGCGGTTCGACCTGCAAAACGGATTCCCGGCACTCACAACTAAAAAGCTACATTTACGCTCCATAATACACGAACTTCTTTGGTTCTTAAAAGGTGAAACAAATCTTAAATACCTCCACGATAATAAGGTAAGCATCTGGGACGAATGGGCTGATAAAAATGGTGAACTCGGCCCTATTTATGGCCATCAATGGCGCTCATGGCCAACGGCTTCGGGTGAGCATATCGACCAATTATCGCAGGTTGTTAAATCTATCACAACTAACCCCGACTCTCGCCGGCATATTGTAAGTGCCTGGAATGTTGGTGAAATACCAAAAATGGCTCTTCCGCCTTGCCATGTTTTGTTTCAGTTTTACGTTGCTAACGGACGCCTATCATGCCAACTTTACCAACGTAGCGCTGACATCTTTCTTGGTGTTCCGTTCAACATTGCCTCCTATGCCTTGCTTACCTTAATGATGGCACAAGTAACGGGCTTAAAACCAGGTGAGTTTATTCACACCTTGGGTGATGCCCACATTTACCTAAACCATATTGAGCAAGTTAAACTACAACTTACACGCTCCCCTTATCAGTTGCCTATCATGCAGCTAAATCCCACAGTTGATAGCCTTTTTGAGTTTACTTTTAACGACTTCAATCTTGTAAATTACACTTCGCACCCACATATTAAAGGTGAAATCTCTATTTAATTCAGCATCAATTCTATGCACAACCTTTCACTAATAGTAGCCATAGCCAACAACAACGCCATTGGCATAAACAATGCCTTGCTCTGCCACTTACCCGACGATCTGAAACGTTTTAAAAGGTTAACTACTGGAAATAAAGTAATTATGGGTAAACGCACATTTTTTTCGTTACCACGAAGGCCTCTGCCCAATCGCATAAACATTGTTATTACTGATATTGAAAACGAACAACTTGAAGGCTGTACAATGGCTTATAGTATTAACCAAGTGCTGGAGCTTTGCCGTGACGGTCAAGAGAGTTTTGTGATTGGAGGCGCATCTGTTTATAAGCAAATGCTTCCGCTATGCAACACCCTTTATTTGACCCGAATTTATGCTGATTTTGAGGCTGATGCCTTCTTTGATTCCATTGATTTTGATGAATGGGAACTCATAGAAAACCAACCCCATGAAGCTGATGAAACCAACGCATATCCTTTTGCCTATTTAACCTATAAACGCAAGCTAAACTAACATGAGACGCTTTTTCAAATTTGCTTTCCTTACTTTAGCCATTGCCTGTCAATCATCTGACTCAGAACGATTTGACTACAATTACAACAAAGCTATAATCGAAGACTACTTAATGGCTGAAGCCTTGTACGCTGATTTTTTCAGGCTTACCCTAAAAGCAGAAACCGATACGGCAATTATCGAAAGCAACACTGCTACAATTGATTCAGCACTTGTTATCAAATCGGGGGCAACTTATACATTTAATTATGGTGCCAACCAAAAATGCCCTGATGGCTCCATCAGATCAGGGAGTTTTAGGATAACAAAAGACGCACCTATTTTCGATTCTTTGGCAATAGCCCAAGTTACGTTTGATAACTTGATGATTAACAGCAAAAACATTCTTGGTTCCTTAACCATAAAAAATTTGAGTGGCAACAATCAACCCCAATTTTCAGTAGTTGTAAACCAGGGTATTATCCAACTTAATGATGCATATAGCTCGGTTGTTGAATACAGCTCAAAACTTAAAATCAAGTTTAAAAAAGGCTTCACCACGCCCATATTCTATTCTGATGACCTTTTTTACGTTACAGGAACTTCGTCAGGAAAAGCACACCAATTCGACCGGTTTACAAGTTCAATACAAGATACCGTGGCATTTAGCAATTCGTGTAGGTTTTTTAGGGGAGGGCTGAATGTGCTTACCATGCCTGATTTCGAGATTAATGAAGCCCGAATTGAATACAATGCAGTAACCGCTTGTTCAGCCACGGTAAAGGTGGTCTATAAGGGCACAACACCATCTGGCGATCGCATCACCAGTCAACCACAAAGCATTAACATCACGTTTTGAACTTAGGTTTTAAGCTTCTTCTTTTTGGCGGCAGGGAACAATACATTATTTAATATAAGCCTGTAACCTGCAGAATTCGGGTGAAGGTCGAGTTCGGTAGGTGGGTCACCAACAAGATGTTCATAATCTTCGGGGTCATGACCTCCCAAAAACGTCCATGTCCCTTTTCCATAATCGCCATGAATATAACGAGCCTCTCCAGCTTGCTTTGTCTCGCCCATGACTAAAACCTCTGGTTTCAAAAATTGTTTTCGGAATGCAGTTGTTTGCCCCATAAAGCCATGTACTTCTTTCTCATGATTTTGGCATAGCATGGTAGGCACAGGATCCCATTTGGCCGAAAAGTCAAAAAGCGTAAAATAATCATAATTGCGATCAACGTTTCTGCGAGCCGGGTCCACATCAATATTTGATACTTCGTATTCGTAAGGATTGGTGCTTATTTTAAAATCTGTAAAGGCAAAACACCGGCTATAATCCAGCTTTGATTGGGCTTGTGGGTCCATGGGATCGCCATCAAACATCACATCGCAAATATCGACACCTTCGGCAGCCAAAGCAATATCATAACTATCAGGTGCCGAACACATTGAAAACAAATACCCACCTCCTGCTGTAAAATCCCTGATTTTTAGCGCCACTGCCAATTTCATTTGCGACACCTTTTTAAACCCCAGCTTTTCGGCCATCTGCTCATTCAACTTCACATCGTTCTTATACCAGGGTGCATCTTTATACCTTCCCCAAAACTTGCCATATTGGCCCGTAAAATCTTCGTGATGTAAATGCAACCAATCATATAAGGGTAAAGCTTCGTTTATCACTTCTTCATCATAAATAATATCGTACGGAATCTCGGCATACGTAAGTGTAAGTGTAACAGCATCATCCCACGGAAGGCGATTTTTGGGGGAATACACGGCAATTTTCGGAGCCTTGTGTAGCCTTACGGCATCCATATTCACTTCGGGCAGGTTAATATCTGCCAAGATAGAGGCGGCCTGTGCATCGGAAATGATTTCGCGTGTAACTCCGCGCACACTACATTCATTATCAATAGGTTTAAAATTGGGGAACAAAAAACTCCCTCCACGATAGTTTACCAACCAGGTTATCTCAACATCTTGCTGCAAGGCCCAATAGGCAATACCATAGGCCTTTAAATGGTTTTTTTGAGACTCATCCATCGGTATGAGCAAACTCCCGGCATTAGCTTGCAAACCCATCAACCAAAAGGCAAGAACTATAACAACAAAGCGTTTCATAATTTACATGTTTAAAACTTACTACTAGTTACAAAGGCGACTTAACTTATACCTTATCAACCAATATATTACAACCAAATTCCCGTCAAATTGTTTTAGAATGGGTAGTCATCCATTTTCGATAACTTATTCACCGTGGTTACGCCGCCTTGCTCAAATGAAGCATTGGGCAGAATATCGGGAATATTAAAGTTCGCATCCTCGGTATCTTCGAAGCGGGCAAATTTGTTCACAAACTTTAAGCGCACATCTTCTAAGGCGCCATTACGGTGTTTAGCAATAATTACATCGGCCATACCTAAAGTAGGGCCATACTCATCGGTTTCAATCTTATAATACTCTGGACGATATATAAACACAACAATATCAGCATCTTGTTCAATAGCACCCGATTCACGTAAATCAGATAGTATTGGTTTTTTAGAACCCGCGCGTTTCTCTAGGTCGCGGTTTAGCTGCGAAAGGATAATAACAGGAACGTTTAGCTCTTTGGCCAAGCTCTTTAGCGATCGTGAAATAGTAGAAATTTCTTGTTCACGATTCGATTTTCCATCGGTTCCGCCAGCAGTCATAAGCTGAATGTAATCAACCATAATTAGTTGAATATCATGCTGTTCCTTTAACCTACGACATTTAGCCCTAAGTTCAAAAATTGAAAGCGCCGCAGTGTCATCAATAAAGATAGGTGCATCAATAAGCTTGTTGATTTTGGCATTCAATTGTTCCCATTCATAATCTTCGAGGTTTCCACGGCGAAGCTTATCGGCTGCAAGCTGGGTTTCGGACGATATTAAACGTGTAACAAGTTGTACTGACGACATTTCGAGCGAAAAAACCGCAACTGGTTTTTTAAAATCAATAGCCATGTTACGAGCCATAGACAGAATGAAAGCCGTTTTTCCCATACCCGGACGGGCCGCAATTACAATTAAATCCGATTTTTGCCACCCGCCTGTTATTCTATCTAACTTGGTATAACCTGAAGGAACGCCTGTAAGGTTATCGCCGTGGCTACGCGCTTTTTGTATTTCGTCAATAGCTCTTCGAACCAAGGATTGCATGGTATCGTAATGCCGCCTAAAATTCTCTTCGCTTACGGCAAAAAGGCTTGCTTCGGCCTTATCTAACAAATCGAAAACATCAGTTGAATCTTGGTAAGCATCCTGCATAATTTCGGATGAGATACGAATCATTTCGCGGGCGATAAACTTTTCGAGAATTATTCGTGCATGGAACTCGATATTGGAAGCAGTGGCAACACGATTGGTAAGTTGGGCAATGTAATAAGGCCCGCCAATTATCTCAAGATCGCCACTGATGCGCAACTCGTTGGTTACCGTTATAATGTCGATAGGCTCACTTTTTGCAAACAATGCAGATATTGCAGCAAATATCCGTTGATGGGCCTCTTTGTAAAAAACCTGGGGCTTTAGCAAGTCAACTACAGCCGTAACAGCATTTTTCTCGAGCATCATTGAGCCCAATACAATTTCTTCAACTTCTATGGCCTGTGGTGGCAGTTTGCCATATTCGGCAATATTGGCTTGAGTAATCGGGCGCCTACGCTTAACATCTGTTTTAGTAGATGTTACAGGTTTTTCGTTCATCATTTCTTCCATTCTTCAAAAATAGTCATCAACCAGCAATTGAGCGCATTTTTTGCCAAAATTAGTTATCAACAATTCTAACTACATGTAAACAAGCTATATAAAAAGCCTCATGATATCTAAACGCTTCCACCTACTATTTATCATTTATCTTTGCACCCCAATAATTAAAGGTTAATGATAACACAAGAAGAGGCATTAAACATTGTACTACATTCGGCACTTAGGGGTACGCCAGTTGAACTTGATTTTAGGGAATGTACTGGTTTTGTTTTGGCAGAACCCGTATATTCTGACATGAATATGCCTCCTTTCGATAAATCGGCAGTTGATGGTTTTGCATGCCGAAAGGCTGATCTTCCGGGTACTTTTAGGGTAATTGAAACAATAGCCGCTGGCGCAATGCCACAAAAGCCACTGAAAGCACACGAATGTTCACGCATAATGACTGGCGCCATGGTACCAAACGGTGCCGATACTGTTGTTATGGTAGAGGATGTAAAAAATGCCGAATCGGAATTAGTTACAATTGAAGCACTGCCGAGCGGAAGCAATATAGCCATAAAAGCTGAAGACATTAAAGTAGGCGACCTTATGATTGAGGCCGGAACCACACTAAAGCCACAGCATATTGCTGTTTTGGCGGCTGTAGGCAAAACAAAACCAAAAGTTTACCCTAAGCCAACGGTTGCAATTATCTCTACTGGCAACGAATTGGTTGAACCTTGGGACACACCAGCTGGACCTATGATACGGAACAGCAATGCCTGGCAACTTATGGCCCAGGTTTCTGAAACTGGCATACACAGCAAATACCTTGGAATAGCCCTTGATACCCTTGAATCGACCACTCAACTACTGCAAGAGGCTATTTTGCAAGCTGATGTAACCATCTTAACAGGTGGCGTTTCGATGGGCGATTTTGATTATGTGCCAGAAGTCTTGAACAATATGGGCATTCAAATTCAGTTTAAAAGCATAGCCGTTCAACCCGGTAGGCCAACAGTATTTGGCACCAAGGCCGGGAAATACTTTTTTGGGTTGCCCGGAAACCCTGTTTCATCGTTTGTTCAATTCAATCTACTTGTAAAACCCTTGCTTTTAGCATTAAGTGGAGCACAGCACAATCATAACAGCCTCAAGATGAGATTAGGAACAAGCATTAAACGAAAGAAAGCTATCCGAAAATCATTTATCCCGGTTAGAATCACGAACAATAATATATTCCCTGTGGATTATCATGGCTCTGCACACATCAACGCTTACACGCAAGCCGATGGCATGATTGCACTCGAAAGTGGTATTTATGAACTTCAAGAAGGAGCACTAATAGATGTTAGACTGCTATAACAGGACAATTAACTACCTGCGGATTTCGGTTACTGACCGCTGCAACTTGAGGTGCGCCTATTGCATGCCCGCCGAAGGTGTTGCGCTGATGAATCATTGCGATATATTGAGCTTTGAAGAAATAACTGCCATCGTGCAAACGGGTGCAAAGTTTGGCATTAACAAGGTGAGGATTACGGGAGGAGAGCCTTTGGTTAGAAAAAACATTGCTACACTAGTTTCGCAATTAGCTAACATAAAAGAGATTACAGATTTATCGATGACTACCAATGGTGTATTATTAGGCAAATTTGCCCAAGACTTAGTTTTGGCAGGCCTTACGCGAATAAACATCAGCCTTGATACAACCGATCCGCACTATTACAACAAAATAACCCGAGGAGGAAACATCCAAGATGTTTTTGATGGAATTGCAGCTGCTAAAGAAGCTGGGCTAAGCCCAATAAAAATCAACTGCGTGATAAAGGATAGCAAAGCAGAACCAAACGCTTTGCTGGTAAAGAACTTTTGCGAGGCCAATGGATTATCAATCCGATACATTCACCAAATGAATTTAAACCACGGAACCTTCAGTACTGTGGAGGGTGGCGACGGCGGCAACTGTAGCATTTGCAATAGGTTACGACTAACAGCGAATGGATTGTTAAAGCCTTGTTTGTTTAATGATCAAGCCTATGACGTACGTAAACTTGGGGCAGAGCAAGCCTTTACAATGGCCATCAAACTGAAACCTGCACACGGATCAACCAACCAAACCAATAATTTTAGCAACATTGGGGGTTAATTAAAACATATTTCGCCATGCAAAACATAGAACCTTTCAGCAAGTGGGACACGGTTTATCGTGCCGAAGAAGACCAAAACTCCCCATTTTTTGGCCGCAA
Source organism: uncultured Bacteroidales bacterium (assembly GCA_964552325.1). GTDB lineage: Bacteria > Bacteroidota > Bacteroidia > Bacteroidales > TTA-H9 > CAZKCK01. The sequence goes on along the minus strand of CAZKHA010000041.1, from coordinate 586 downwards.
ATACCATCTTACGCTATGTCACAACACGGTATATAACTATTACATTCACCCACAATGGGATGAGTTTGGCTCATCTACGTTGTATCTAAAACTACTTTACGCTGATTATAAGCAAGGTTTCTGCATTATCGAACTTATGGGCGAATGGAACGATTGCTTACACAACGATATCATGTTCCTTAAACGCGACGTAATTGACCTACTGAACCTTAAAGGCATAACACGCTATATTTTAATTGGCGAAAATATTCTCAACTTTCATAGTGATACGGACGATTATTACCAAGAATGGTTCGATGACATTGAGGATGGCTGGATTGCCGCCATTAACTTCAGAGACCATGTGGTTGACGAATTTAAAAAGGCTCGACTCGATTATTACATGATGTTTGGGGGTCGCTTCAACGAAGTGCCCTGGCGGACATTATCACCTCAGAAACTGTTTAACACATTAGATCAACTAATTACCAAACGATTGAACCCTTAACAAATGATAAATATTTCTAATGAACTACCCCGCCGCAAGCGGACGGGGTATCGTAAGTGTGACTAAAAAAGTGCCAATTGCCCAGATTTGTGTAACACT
>CAZKHA010000040.1:12748-24206 GCA_964552325.1 uncultured Bacteroidales bacterium | reverse complement strand
GTACCCGGAGCCGGAATCGAACCGGCACGAGATTGCTCTCATTGGTTTTTGAGACCAACGCGTCTACCTATTCCGCCATCCGGGCATTGGAAAAGGGACGGCAAAAATACAACTTTTAACATTCACTCCAAGTTTTTTTCGCAATTCGTTATCAAACCTTGCTTGTTGGCAACTTTCACAAAAAATATTTGGTATCCAACTTAGTATTGAATTACCTTTGCATCGAAATCAGAATCTAACACAAAGTCCTAATAATCATGGCAAAAACTAAAGTTAGCATCTTTTCGGGTAGGGAATCGCGCTACCTGGGTGAAAAGATTGCACGGGCCTATGGCCAGGATTTGGGAAAGGCTACCGTTACTACGTTCAGCGACGGGGAATTCCAACCATCGTTTGAAGAAACCATACGCGGAAACGACCTTTTCATTGTCCAATCAACGTTTGCACCAGCTGATAACCTCTTCGAACTCCTCCTATTAATTGATGCAGCAAAACGTGCTTCGGCTAAACGTGTTATTGCCATTATACCCTATTTTGGTTATGCCCGTCAAGACCGTAAAGACAAGCCCCGCGTGGCCATAGGCGCCAAACTGGTTTCTGATTTGCTAACCGCTGCTGGCGTAAGCCGAATCATTACCATGGACCTGCACTCCGATCAAATACAGGGTTTCTTTAACTTCCCTGTTGATCATTTGTATGCCTCATCCATCTTTGTGCCCTACCTCATCAAATTAGGCCTGCCAAATATCACTATAGCTTCACCCGATACAGGTGGCACCAAACGAGCAGCTGCCTATGCCAAATTCTTGAATGCCGATTTGGTTATTTGCTTCAAGCAACGCTCTAAAGCCAACCAAGTTGATAAAATGACCTTGATTGGCGAGGTTGAAGGAAAAGATATTATACTTGTTGACGATATTATCGATACAGCGGGCACCATTTGCAAAGCAGCCGACCTGATGATAGAAAAAGGCGCCCGAAGCGTACGCGCACTCGCCACACATCCCGTGTTTTCAGGAAATGCCCTCGAACGGATCCAGAAATCAAGCCTAACGGAAGTTTTAGTTGCCGACACCATCCCAGTTAAAGAATCCGAAAAAATAAAGGTTCTTTCTACAGCAGCCCTCTTTGCCGATGTTATCGACCGCGTACACCGCTATAAGTCTATCTCATCGCATTTCGATTTCACCACCATACTTTAAAAAGGGTGAAGGGTGAAGGGTAAAGGGTAAAGTTTACCCAACCGAAGAATGAGGGTGGGGGTAAATGGTTCAGGGTGAAGGGCAAACCCCGTGGTTGAGCCCGTCGAAACAACCGGTACGAGGTACAGCTTGCCCAACTGAAGAATGAGGGTGGGGGTAAATGGTGAAGGGTGTGCTAACGTCCTGGAATTATATAATAAAGTAGCAATCAACTCATCAACAAATCAACCCAAACATTGACGGAGGGGTAAAGGATAAATGGTTTAGGGTGAAGTATTTCGACTTTACTACCATCCTTTAAAGCAACACAGGGATTTTTTTCGTTAAGTCAATCCGGATTGTATCTTCACAAGCCTCGGGGTTGCGGTAATGAACTTTTATTATCCCCGGTTTTATTTTCTGAATAAATCCTGAAAAAGTTTCCATAGAATCAACGGCGTTTTGTGAGTTTGCAGTGGATTCTTCCAAGGTACGCATGCCTTCTTTGCCGAATAAACCATATTGATTATAAGTCATGGGTACTTCAGGCAATTGCCACTCCCAAATGGGTATCTCGAGTAATTTTTCCCAACGCTTGTTTCTGTACGTCATCACATGGCAAAGGTTGGTGCTCGACCAATCGGCCCAATTCATAACATACGAAAGCTCATCGGTACCATTACCATCCAAATCACCTTCGTTATGCAGCCATGCCAGTCCCAAATGCCGTGCTGAGCTGCTAAAAACCAAAGGCCGTATGCTTGCTTTACCCGTAACACCATAACTGTAGGCCTTGCGATTCCAGGCTACAGCCATTAATTGCTCATACGTTACGGTACTGTCATAAAACTTGGGCATTTCAGCCTTAAGGTCCATGCCGCGGTAATACTCTGTAAGCATTTCGTTGGTTCCATCGCCATTAAAATCGCCCTTAACCCTAAACCGATATCCCATAACAGGCTTAGCCTCTGGCGGAATGGTGCTCCGGATGCTATCAAGAACCTTGGCAAACGCTAGGCTGTCGTTTAACGAACTATCGTTGGCTATGCCGGCCTCCACCGGATTTGTTTGCCGTGACGGCTTGCATGCCAGCATAAAAACCACACCCAGCAGCAGGCTGTAATTAAACAACTTTAGTATCGCAAAAAAAGTAACTTGTTTCATTGTGTTTTCAATCTTTACAGATTCAGATTTCACTAGCCATCATTATTAGCAAATTTTGGGCGTGCCCCTTTGGGTCGGGCTATCGCTGCAAGTCCTCGCTGCGCTCCGGGCTTTCCGCTACTATCCCTCACGCGGGCTTTACTTCCCTTAATGTCAGGTCTTTTCGTTGGCATTTGCTGCATCTCGGTACGTTTCAATCAATTTTTTGTTTAATGGTTACTGCATACCAATGGCGTAAGCTCTTAAAAGCATTAGATATTGCTGCCAAATTCCATCAGATAGGCTTTAATAAACGCATTCAAGTCACCATCCATCACAGCCTGCACGTTACCGGTCTCAAAATTGGTTCGATGATCTTTTACAAGTTTATAAGGGTGCATTACATAACTACGTATCTGCGAGCCCCATTCTATCTTTTTCTTGGTGGCTTCTATGGCGTCAATTTTCTCGCGTTTCTTCAGTAGTTCAATCTCATAAAGCTGCGATTTAAGCATTTGCAGGGCTTTCTCGCGGTTTTGCTGTTGTGAGCGTGTAACCTGGCACTCTACAATAATTCCAGTAGGTGCATGGCGCAAGCGGACTGCTGTTTCGACCTTGTTTACATTTTGGCCGCCTGGTCCACTTGAACGGTAGGTTTCCCAGGTAATATCGGCTGGATTGATTTCGATATTGATGTTCTCATCCACAATAGGATACACATAAACAGAGGCAAAAGAGGTATGACGGCGGTTATTCGAATCGAAGGGTGAGAGCCGCACCAGCCGATGAACACCGTTTTCGGCCTTTAGGTAACCAAAAGCATAATCGCCATCAAACTCAAGGGTAACGCTCTTGATACCGGCCACATCGCCCTCGTGCATATCTAGTTCCGTCACTTTTATGCTATTGCGCTCGCCGTACCGTAGGTACATGCGCATCAGCATCTGGGCCCAGTCTTGGCTTTCGGTGCCCCCGGCACCCGAGTTTATCTGCATCACGGCACCCAAACGGTCTTCTTCGCCACTGAGCATGTTAAAATACTCAAGGTCTTCAATGGCTGTAAGTGCGGTGGCATACTGCGCATCAAGGTCTTGTTCGGTGGCTTCACCGGCTTCAAAAAACTCATACATTACCTGCACATCGCCAACTACGTTTTGGCAAGCCGCAAAGCGGTCAGTCCAAAGTTTCTTATCGCGGATTGATTTCAGTACTTTTTCAGCTTCTTTGGGTTCGTCCCAAAAACTAGGTGAGTGGCTTATGGCCTCTTCTTCTGCAATTAAGGCAAGTTTGGCATCAACGTCAAAGATACCTCCTTAGGGCATCAAGCCGCTTGGAAAGTTCTTTTACTTGTTCATTCGTTGTCATATTCTATGGTTTTATTCTGATTCATAATCCATTGTCTTGAAGACAAGCTCGGGTTCATAGCCTTTTGAGATGGCAAAACGAACCAATTTTTGTTTTTGTATAAAGGGGTCTTCGTTCTTTAACTCAAGTTGCTTACGGTTTAGTACCATGCGCAATGTGTTGAGGTAGGTTTGTTCATCAAGTTCTTCTAAACCACTGCGTATCGATGCTGGGCTAACATGTTTTTTGCGCAATTCGGCTACAATCTTTACACGGCCCCATTTCAACATCCGGAACTTGCCCCCGGCAAACAAGCGAGCGTAACGTGCTTCGTTAATATAACCTTCTGACTGTAAGGTTGAAATACATTTATTGGCAAATGTTTGATCAGCGCCCCACAACCTAAGTTTTGCCCTAACCTCATATTCACAACGCTCTTGTGCAGCACAAAAGCTGCGGGCTTTGTTTAGGATAATCATTTCCTGTGGATCGTTGGCTAAGGTCTTTTTGCTTGTCATAAAGGCTTGCAAAAGTACAGAAAATTAGGCAAACATAAGGGATTGTGGTGCTCATAAGGCAGATTGAACCTAGTGAATTGTTGAGGGATAGCTCCCATTTTGCTACCAAGGCACGCATTACCCCCAATAGTTTGTGTGCTTGTATAACAACATCGCCAATCAACATTCATCAAGTAGCTAGAAGTTTGGCTTTCCCCATTTGGAAGTCCCTTCTTAAACGAAGTTTTTGTCCACCCATTCCTGGAAGCCATCCTTGTGCTGTTCGCCCACCGGAATGTAGGTATCTCCAAATACGATGCGGTTGCGTTCGATGAGTTCAATCTGGCCAAGGTTTACAATGAATGAGCGGTGTACGCGCATAAAGCGATCAGCTGGCAAGCGCGATTCGATTTGTTTTAGGGTAACAAGCGAAAGCAGGGGCTTTGGCTGGCCTTTTAGAAATACTTTTACATAGTCCTTTAAACCTTCCACATAGCGAATATCTTCAAAATTGATACGCCTTACCTTGTAATCCGATTTTAGAAACAAAAATTGGTTGTTCGATTCAATTTGTACCTGTTGTGGATGGGCAGACTGCAGACGGTCGCGAACTTTGCATGCAGCCCGCAAGAAATCCTCATAACCAAATGGTTTTAGGAGGTAGTCAACCACATCGAGCTTAAACCCTTCAAGGGCATATTGTTCGTAAGCGGTAGTAAAAACCACTTTTGTATCTCCCTGCAGCATACGCACGAAGTCGGTACCGCTTAGGTCAGGCATTTGAATATCTACAAAAGCGGCATCAACCTTGTTGTGGCTCATATACTCCAGGGCACTAATCGGGTTATCAAAGCCAGCCACGCATTGCATAAACGGAGTGCGTTCAATATAACCTGTTACCAGTTTAAGGGCTAGGGGTTCATCGTCAATGGCAATGGTGTGTATCATAATTCTGTTGCCTTAAGGTTGATATGCAGGTTGATGCAGTAAGTGGCGTTTTGATGCCCGGTGCTTAGTGTATAAGCTGGGCCATATATCAAATCGAGGCGTTTTCGCACATTCTCCAAGCCAATGCCGCCCGGTGCCGACTTAGGTTCTGAAACCTGAAAGATGGAGTTTTCACAATTAAACTGCAAGCCTTGCTTACTAGCTGTCAACTTTATATGAATAAACGATGGCTCACGGTTGCTGATGCCGTGTTTAAATGCATTTTCGACAAAAGGAATAAATAGCAGGGGTGGAACTTGCAGTTGTTCTGGTTGTTGGGGCAGTTCAACATGAATTTCTACTTTTTGCGTTATACGTAAGCGCATCAAATCAATAAAGTCGTTCAGGAAGTCAATTTCACGTGCCAGCGGAATTGACTCGGTATTGGTTTCATAGAGCAAGTACCGCATCAGCCGCGACAATTTTAGGATTGACTTTTGGGCAGCCTCGGTATCAATTTCGGTAAGTGCATAAATATTGTTAAGGGTATTAAAGAAAAAATGCGGGCTAACCTGATTTTTAAGCAGCGAGAGCTCGGTTGCCAGATGCTGTTTTTCAAGTTCTTTCAGTTCTTTCTCGCGTTGGCTGTGTGCTTGGGCCAGTCGCAAGCCTAAGGCCGTGCCAGCCAACAGCAGACTGATGGCGGTAAAACCTATGGCGTGAAACTCAGGAGAGGGTGGTTTTAGTTTCATCCCTTTCTGTTGTAGCGCTTTTGTAACCGCATCCATCAATATTCTGAACTCGTTATCAGGGAAAAGGGCCTGCGAAAGATAGGCGTCGATAAGGTAAATGGCCAGTGTGCCAGCTAAGATGGAAAAACCAAATAGCCATCTGGGTCCCTGAATATAGAAGCGGGGCACCACATAAAGGTAACATGTATAAAAGAACAGGCTGTACAGCCCAATCCTTAGGTAAAACCTTCCCAAGAAATTGCCAGTGCTTTCGAGTGTGCCTGATAAGAGCAACAGCGGCAACAGCAAGATGAGCATGGCAACAAGTAAGTGCACGAGGGTGGCGAGCTTTGTTCCAGAAAGGACGCTTTGCATAGCAATTTGGGATTATGGTCGGTTCAAAGGTAGCTATTTTCGATTATTCATAGCGCAGTGCATCAATGGGGTTGAGCCTGGATGCTTTACGGGCAGGGTACCAGCCAAAGAAGATGCCGATGGCAGCACATACCAAAAATGCCATTATAACAGCCGAACTCATCACCTGAATGGGCCATCCGGTGAACGATGCAATAAGACTGGACGAGCCTATGCCCAGCAGTATGCCTAGGATACCTCCAATAATACTCAGCAGCATGGCTTCTATAAGGAATTGCATCAGGATATCGATGCCACGTCCTCCGATCGACATGCGCAGCCCTATTTCACGGGTGCGTTCGGTAACCGACACAAACATAATGTTCATGATACCTATCCCACCAACCAACAACGAAATACCCGCGATGGCACCCAATAAAATGGTGAGAATGTTGCTTATAGAGCTGAATGTGTTTACCAATTCTTGTTGAGTGCGTATTTGAAAATCATCCTCTTCATCATCGCGCAATTGATGGGCCTTCCGTAAAGCTGCGGTAATTTCGTTGCTGGCTTGTGTGGTAAGATCCTCGCTTTTGGCCGAGGCAAAAATAGCCTGGATATGGGTGATGGCCAATATGCGTTTTTGTACGGTGGTATAGGGCCCAACGACAAGGTCATCCTGGTCTTGCCCAAAAGTGTTCTCACCTTTTTCGCCCAATACACCAATAATCTTCAATGGAATATTCCTAAAGCGTATGCTTTTGCCCACAGGGTCAATACCTTTTCCAAACAGGTTTTCAACCACGGTTTGGCCCACAACAATCACCTTGGCAGCGGTTTTCACTTCTTGAACAGTGAACATCCGTCCCTGTGTTATCTTCATTTTTTTGATATCGAGGTATCCTATATCCACTCCATAAAAAGAGGTGGGCCAGTTTTCGGAGCCATACACAACCTGACCCGATGAGCGCACCTCGGGTGACACTGCCGTTAGCGAGGGACACATGGAAGCAACGGTTTTAGCATCGGCTATTTCAAGCGTTTTCATATTGCCACCGCCCATTTGCACTCCGCCCATTTGTTGCGAAGCTGGCATCACAATCACCATGTTTGAGCCCATAGAGCTTATCTGGTTTTGGATGCTTTGTTTGGAGCCTTCGCCAATGGCCAGCATGGCAATAACCGAAGCCACGCCAATGATGATGCCAAGCATGGTAAGGAACGCCCTGAACTTGTTGCGCCGCAATGCAAAAAGGGCGATTTTTATTAGATTCGTTATATTCATGGTTCGTTAATTCTAAGCAAGTTGTGTGTAGTGTTCTACGGGTAAGGATTCTAAAATGGCCCTGGCATTTTGTGGTTCACCAATTAGTTGATCGCGGATGATAAGCCCATCACGAAAGACCACATTGCGTTTGGTAAGGCGAGCTATATCAGGCTCATGGGTTACGAATACGATGGTTTTGCCTTTTTGGTTTAGGTCTTGAAACAAGGCCATTATCTCGAAAGAGGTACGTGTGTCAAGGTTACCCGTAGCCTCATCGGCCAGTATTACCACGGGGTCGTTTACTAACGCCCGGGCAATCGCCACGCGTTGTTGTTGCCCACCCGAAAGTTGGTTGGGCATATGGTCTATCCTGTCCGACAAACCTACGGCATGAAGCGCATCCTGAGCCCGTTGTTTGCGTTCCCGGGCACTGATGGTGGTGTTGTAATAAAGTGGTAGCTCAACGTTTTCGAGGGCCGAGGTACGCGGTAGCAGGTTGTACGATTGAAAAACAAAGCCCAGCTTTCGGTTGCGGAGTTTTGCCAGTTCGTTTTTGGTCAGCAGGCCAATATCAGTATTATCCAGTTGGTATGTGCCATTGGTAGGCTTGTCAAGGCATCCAAGTATGTTTAGCATGGTTGATTTGCCACTTCCACTGGCACCCATTATCGCCACAAACTCGCCTTGGTTAATGCTGAGGTTGATACCTCTTAATGCATTGACGGTTATTTCTCCAACGTAAAAATCCTTTTTAAGTTGGTTTACCTTGATGATGGGCTGGCTCATTGCTTTGGATTTTCGGTGTTCTTTTTTCCACTTGGTGGTTTGGGCATAAACGGACTGGAAGAACTAGACGACGACTTACTTTGTGTAACGTCAACAACTACCTCTTCACCAGCTTTTAATCCCGAGATAATCTCAATATTGGTTCCATCATTAATGCCGGTGACGACTTTTATTGGATTAAAAGCTTGTCCGTCATATTGCCACAGCGTACGGAAACTGCCAGTGTCGGAATCGCGGCTGGCTAGGGTTCCTGGAGCCAACAGACTATCGGCTGGCCAAAATTTGAGGGCTTTGGTTGGCAAAAAAACCACCTTATCGGCTTTCTCTGTAACAATGGTAATATTAGCAGTCATGCCGGGCATGAGTTTTTGGCCAGGGTTGGGGGCTTTGATGATTACCGTGTAAGTAACCACGTTGGAAGCAATGGTAGGCTTCAGCCTTATTTCAGCTACCAAACCCGAAAAATTGTCATCCGGATAGGCATCCACGGTAAACGACACCTGTTGGTCGAGCTTTACCTGGCCTATATCGGCTTCATCTACATCGGCTTGAACCTGCATTTGTGTTAAGTCATTGGCTATCGAAAAAAGTTCGGGTGTGTTGAAACTGGCCGCCACTGTTTGGCCTTCATCAACAGCCCTGTTAAGCACCACCCCATCGATGGGCGAATAGATGCTGGCATATGAAAGATTGGTAAGCGACCTTTCGTGCTCAGATACGGCCGATTTATGGGACGCTTCTGCTTTCGATAGGCTGTATTGTGCCTGATCGAAATCAGCCTTAGAGGTAAGGTCTTTGTCATATAGGGATTTAACCCGGCCAAAGTTAGCTTGTTGGTAAACCAATTCAGCCTTTGCCGATGCCACTTGGGCCGAAGTTTGGTTAGACTGGGCCAGCAAAATGGTTTCATCTATCTTGGCTAGCAACTGCCCTTTTTTTACATGGCTGTTAAAATCAACATAGAGCGTTTTTATGGTTCCGGATACCTGGGTGCCCACCGTTACGGTTTTTATTGCTTCAACGGTTCCGGTAGCAGTTACAGAATTGCTTAGGGTGCCAATCTCTGTTTTCACAGATTCTACCTGTAATCCGGTTTTTTTTTGGCCACAGGATATTAAAACGCCTATAATAGCTATTAGGCTAGCCGAAGCAATAATTAGTATTTTTTTAATTTTTCTTTTCATGGTTTTGATTTATTAATATGATAAGGGGTTTCCTGAATAAAAGTCAAGGGTTTTAAGGCTAAAAATTAAGTTGTAACGCGATTGCAGCACGGCACTTTCGGCATTGATAAGATTGGTTTTTTGCACCAAGAAATCAATGGTACTTATGACCCCTTTGGCAAAGCGTTCCTGCGCCTGTTCAAAAGAGGCTTGTGCTGATTGGTATTGCTGGCTGGCCGATTGATATTCGGCACTTGAAGCAGATACATCAAGGCAGGCGTTTTCGATGTTCTTGCGCAACTGGTTTAAAGTGTTCTGGCCATCGAGCTTGGTTAGTTCGCCACGGATTTGTGCCTGCGATACCTGCGATTTGGTTTTTCCTTGCGTAAAAAGAGGGATCGAAAGCGTAAGCCCAAGGCTGGGTGTAAGGTTGTGCTCAAGCTGCGAACCAAAGGTAAGCTGCTGAACCTTGTCAGTGTAATTGGTTGACAATCCGGCATCCAGGGCCAGGGATGGCAAAGCCGTGGCTTTAGCCAGATCGACAGCTATCAGGGCGCTTTGTGTTTTAAGTTTGGCGCTTTCAACCTGTGGTTTTTGTTGTTGTGCCAAGCGATATACTTCGCTGGCCAGTGGAATCTGAGCTGGAACAGTAAGCTGGCTCATATCAGGTTGAACAACCTCAAACGTTTCGGCTATAGGGTATTCCATCAGTTGCATCAGGGTGATGCGGTTTGTGGCCAAAAGGTTACGGGCATTGGTCAGTGTAAGCTGTTCTTGGGCCAATTGCGTGGCCACTTGCAAATAATCGGCCTTGGCAATGGAGCCAATCTGTAATCTTTCGGATGCTTGGTTCAGTTGCTCCTTTGTAACATTTACCTGCCGCATGGCATTGTCAACTTGCTGAATGGCATACAGCACTTGTGTATAAGCCCCTAATACTTGGAGCTTTAGGTTATCGCGTTGGGTCTCGGTGTCCAGCAATCCTGCTTGGTAATCGATTTCTCCTTGCTGTATAGAACGATAGGTGCGCAACCCATTAAAAATGTTCAAAGAAGCGTTTATGCCTAAAGATTGCGTTACAGAGCCCTCATAGGCCCAGCTTCCATCAGTGGAGGATTGAACATCAGACCAAGCCAGGTTTTGACGTGCAGATGCGTCAACCGATGGAAAGCGCGACATACGGAGTTGGTTCGTAGTTACCTTGCTAATTTCGGCATTTAGCGAGCTTTGCTTTACGCTAAGGTTGTGCTCGAGTGCATAATCAATGCATTGCTGCAAAGTAAAAGCCCTATTGGTAGTGCCCTGAGCCCGGGGCGATACAGAGGCTGCCAAACAGATTGCTATAATGAAAAGCGTGTTTCGTATCATACATTTTAAAAATTGATGATGCAAAACTATTCGCCGCTAAGCCGTTTATAAAGTAATATAGACCGTTTGGCTTATTTTGCCGACAGACGGTGCTTTTTTACCCCCTGAAAGCTCGATGATGTGCTGATGTGCAAATGTGAGGATGTGGGAAGTAAAACAAAATCAATTTAATAATGCGTCCGCCAGCTGGTAGTTCGCTTCGTGCCACTTTACAGCCTTCGGCTAGCTCTAGGCAGGCTATTTTCATATCTTCAAATCGCTATTATCGGCAGCCTTGAACCTTTGGTCCTTTTGGGGGAATTGCCTTGAGCACCCGCACTGAGCCTGTCGAGGTGTGTCGAAGGGAGCCAAAAGCCCTTTATCGGAAAGTTTTCGTTTTCGCACGCCAAAATCTTGCTAACACCGCCTCCTAAAGCATTAAACCCAAAATTCTTATCTCCCTTTACCACTCTGTTTATGCTTCAGCAGCGCTCAGCACAGGCCTAGGCTTCAACACCTTTTTAGCTGATATGGCAGGCCAACCCTATCAATTGTTGGTACACACAACTTTTGATAAATTGATTTCCGAGGACTCTAATAAAAAGCAGGTTACAGTTCCTTCCCTTCCAAAATGCACTATCTTTGCATACAAAACTGGGCGAAATGAAAGCACGTTACGTAAACCCCTTTACCGACTTTGGCTTCAAGAAAATATTTG
>CAZKHA010000040.1:0-12648 GCA_964552325.1 uncultured Bacteroidales bacterium | reverse complement strand
CGTATCGCGACTTGAAGGGTGTGATTGAAACGGCTTTTGAGGAAGGAAAAGAAGAGGGTATAAACATTGGCGTTGAAAAAGAAAAAGAAAAAATTGCCTCGGCTGCAATAAAGGCAGGCCTGTCGGACGATCTCATCAAGCAACTTACCGGCCTAACTGATAGTGAAATTGAAAAACTGAAACAAAACAAAACCGATTCGCATTGAAATTTTCTTGTGTTTCGAGCATGAAACCCTGAAGACTGCATCCTACTCAACAAATATCAGCCTAAAGCCATTCAACACAATCGTGGCATTAACTTGTATTTTAAATTAGCACCCTACATCTACTTGTTAAAACACCTAATAACCAGAACTTTCCTCAAGCAGTTTGGCCACTAGGTCCGGCACTCCTTCGCCCGCGGTCTTCTGTATCACAGTTAATCCACTGATATGTTCCGCATTTTCTGCCTTAGGATCTATCAAGTACTTTGGGCAATGCGGCCTGGTGTAATGCAATAGCCCAGCTGCAGGATATACATTTAGGGACGTACCGATTATCAACATGATATCAGCCTCTTGCACCATAGCCACTGCTTTGGGGAACTCGGGCACCTCCTCGCCAAACCAAACAATATGCGGGCGAAGCTGCGCACCTTTTTCACAGGTATCCCCTATTTTCAATTCCCAATGCGTTAGTTCATAAACCAATTCCGGGAAACGGGTGGATCGCGCTTTTTTAAGCTCGCCATGCAAGTGCAGCACTCGGGTGGAGCCTGCCCTTTCATGTAAATCGTCCACGTTTTGGGTAATAATCTGCACATCGAATTTTTCTTCGAGCTTTACCAATGCCCTGTGGCCCGGGTTAGGCTCCACCTCGAACAATTGTTTACGCCGCATATTGTAAAACTCCATAACCAGTTCCGGATTATTACGCCATGCTATGGGGCTGGCCACCTCCTCGAAGCGGTAGTTGCGCCATAAGCCATTCGAATCGCGAAAGGTGCTAATACCACTTTCGGCACTCATGCCAGCTCCTGTAAACACAATCAAGCTTTTTTTTGACATACTATAGGCTATTCTTCTTTATTAATCGGGTAAAGATACTACATTTGAACTTCAAATTTTACATACCAAGCAAACCAAATTTATGAGACGTAGCATACTGTATCTGAGCCTACCACTTCTGGCAATCATCATGGTTTTTTTCGTAATTAAATCCATAACTCATTTTACTAAACACCCACAAAGCAGGCATTTATATGAAGAATTCTTGGTTTCAAAAATGCGGGCTTTACCCAATTACAAACATACAAATGGGCCAAAAGCTGCCGATGCTCCTGATATGGCTGGGGTAACCGACTTTTTTATGACCCTTGACCCCGCTTTAGGTTATGTGCCTGCCGAGCGCAGGTATCAAGCTTATCAAGCTACACGCAATCAATACGATGCCATGACGGGCAGCACCATTTCATGGGAATCGGTACCAAGCGATATGGGAGGGCGTTCACGATGTGTGCTATGGGATGCCAATGACCCAACCCATAAAAAAGCCTGGGCTGGAAGCGTTACTGGTGGGCTTTGGTATAACAACGATGTAAGTTCTGTTTTCTCGAGTTGGCAAGTTGTGGATGATTTTTGGCAAAGCTTGGCCGTAAGCAGCATCGCTTTTGATCCTACCAACACCCAAGCTATGTATATAGGTACGGGTGAGGCCGAAACAGCACTTACCATCTATCGCGAATCATCAGGAAGAGGTATCGGGATTATGAAATCGTTAGATGGTGGCCAATCATGGCAGCATCTCACCTCCACAGCGGGCTATGCTTACATAACGGATGTGATGGTACGCAACGAAAACGGAACAGGCGTTGTTTATGCGGGTGTCTCATCAGGGCTTTACATGGGCCAACAACAGCTCAGCCAACCCACAGATGGATTATACCGATCAGCCGATGGTGGTTTAACATGGCAACAGGTTCTTCCGGATATAGAAGGCTTTAATATTCCCTATTCGGTTGCCGATATTGAAATTAGCGCGGATGGGAAGCTATACGTTGGTACTAAACAAAATGTTGATTTAGAAGGCGGTGGTGTTATTTTGATGTCCGAAAGTGGTACCAGTGGCTCGTGGGAAGTTTATTCGGATTATGTGGCCATCATAAAGGCCCAGCCCGTTTACAATATTCCAGGTAGGGTGATGCTGGCAACTGCCCCTTCGGATGCCAATGTGGTATATGCCCAATATTCAGTAGGTTATACCCCTGATTTTGTGCGATATAAGGGGCGATATATCCTAAAAACCACCAATGGTGGAAGCACATGGAATTCGGTGAACATACCTAATGCCGATTGGTCAACCCTCTCGTGGCATGCCTTTAACCTGGCTGTTTACCCAACCGATGCCAATGCCGTGTTTACGGGTGGCCTCGATTTGTACAAGACCATGAACGGTGGCACCTTTTGGGAACATATTACAGATTGGGCCTTAATGTATTATGGTGGAGGTGAAAATTATGTTCATGCCGACCAGCACGCAACTGATTTTAATCCGGCAAATCCGCAACAAGCCCTGTTTACCAGTGATGGAGGAGTCTTTTTTTCAGAAAACGCCGGAAGTTCGTACCCTACCTTTAGCCAGCAAAGCCAAGGTTTTAACACCCTTCAGTTTTATACCTGTGCAATGCACCCACAAGCCGGCAAAGCCGAATACTTAGGTGGTTTACAAGACAATGGAACACTTTATTATAAAGGAAATCCTTTAAATATTGATGCCATGATTGATGGAGGTGACGGCGCTTATTGCTTTTGGGATCAGGACGAACCACAGCTATTCATAACATCTGTTTACTACAATGCCTACAGTGCATTTTTGGGCGGTAATTCGGTTGGTGGCATTTATGAAAATACGGGAACTTTTATAAGCCCTGCGGCCTACGATTACAAACTCAACACCATCTATTCGAATGCTGTTGGCTTCTGGGGCGAAAATGCAAACCAAATCCTTAGGGTAAGCGGCATCCCAAGTACCATGAATACCGAATATCTTGACCTTGGGACCAATTCAGATGTTCCCTTTTCGAGCATTACTTATTCTGAGAACTCAGCAGTTGGTACTTCTACCCTATTTATTGGCACACAAACTGGAAGGCTTTTCAAGGTAACCAACGCACAAGCCCAACCCCAAGTAAGCGAGCTTACCGGAACCAATTTCCCAACGGCAAACCTGGCCTGCACTAGTATTGGCAAAAGCGATGATACCTTATTGGTAATTTTCTCTAATTATGGGGTTGAGAGCATATTCCAAAGTTACGATGGAGGCACAACCTGGGATTCAAAAGAAGGCAACTTACCTGACATGCCTATTCGATGGGCCATTTATCATCCACAAAACACCAAACAAGCTTTAATTGCCACCGAAATTGGTATTTGGCAAACCTATAATTTACATGAGGCAAACACCGATTGGCAACCGGCCATTAGCGGAATGGCCAATGTTAGGGTTGATATGTTGCAAATTCGCAAAGCCGATAATAAAGTACTGGCTGCAACACATGGCCGTGGACTATTTACAGCAGATTATATGGTTGACTTCACATATGGGATTAATCCAGCAAGCTTATCAACCTTTAAAGCGTTTAGCCCAAGCAAAGGCAAAATCATTCTTGAAGGCCTAACACAGCCAAAAGTTCAACTACAAATTGTAAGCCTTGACGGCAAAGAACTGCTAAACAAAAGCTTACAACCCAACAATGGAAGCATTAGCCTTACACTTGATTACCAAGGTGTTGTTTTGATTAAAGCCCAAGACAAGCAGTATAGCGTGTGCACAAAGCTTTTGTTGTAAGAAATATATCTGAAAAGAGGGGTGTTGGCATGAAGGCCTTCTCTTCTTTTTATCGTAGTATAAAAACAAGCGGAATATTTGAATTAAGAAATTATGAATTGGATAGTGTTTTGGATGGTTCTGTATGGTTTAAGCCTTTTGCTTATTGGCATATGGCAAGCCCGCACCACAACTTTTGAAAAATACCTTGTTAATAACCGCAGTACAGGAACCTGGCTTTTGGTAGCCACCACGTTAGCCACGTTTGTGGGCGGGGGCACCTCGATGGGTTTAATTACCATGGGCTATGAGTCTGGATTTGCTGCTGTGGGGATTGGTATTGCGTACGTTATAGGTTTTTTTATTGTTGCTAAATTCGCTCGCAAAATCCATCGTATTGGTGTTAAAAAAAACATATACTCATTTCCTCAATTTCTAAATAAAAGCTACTTATCACAAAGTGAAAAAGGATTTTCTAAACTTTTTTCATTGATTGTTACGGGCGTAAACATCACCATTTTCTTTGCGTTGCTATCAGCACAATTTGTGGGAATGGCATCGCTGCTAAAGTTTGTTTTGGGTATGGGCTACGAAACATCGGCCATCCTTTCATGCCTTATTGTTGTTGGTTATACATCAATAGCTGGACTATCGGGGGTAATTATTACTGATTTACTGCAATTTATAATCATTGTAATTATGATAATTGCTGTTTTTATTCCGGGGGTTATGCTTGATACCGAAAACCTTACCTTATTAAAAACCTTGCCAGCCAATATGTTGGATGGTACTTATTATGGAATTGGGTTCTTAATTGGACTGCAATTGTTTATTGCGCCTTCGGTTTTGGTTCGTATGGATATCTGGCAGCGTATGCTGGCAGCTAAATCAGATCAAGTGGCCCGCAAGATGAATATTATTTCCGGCCTAGGAATGTTGCCATTTTACATCATCTTCCCTTTGGTGGGTATGGCCGTGCGTTTGCGATTTGGAGGCGATTTGCAAACCGAGGATGCCACCTATGTTTTTCTGGAGCGCCATGTTTCGGGCTTTATGATGGGGCTTGCTGTGGTAGGCTTGCTGTCGGTGTTAATGTCATCAGCATCAGCATTTTTAAATGTGGTGGCCATTTCGGCTGTGCGCGATTTCTCAGGCTGGGGAAAGGGCAAAACACAAACCAGCCTCAGCCTTCAAAAAAAACAACTTATTTTGGTATCTACCCTCTTTGGCCTAATTGCCTTAATACTAGCTTTGTCGTTTCCTGAGATTGTTAATTTGATGGTTGTTGGTATAGGCACCATCGCCATTTTTGTGCCCATCACTTTGTTGGCCCTTTGGAGCAAAAATGTTCATCCCTACCGCATTTGGGCTGCCATAAGCATAGCAGTGGGTTTTTTGGTAAACCTGGGTTTATTTATTGTTGGCATATGGAATCCCCTGCTTTTTGAAGCAAAAAAATCGTTTATCCCAGCCTTTATCCTATCCGGAATCTTGTTGATATGCGGAGTTTTGTATGTAAAATTCGTCAAAACGACTAAAAAATAGTTCCATTTTTCAGCTTTTCCATCCTTGCAATTCCCATAATTCGTATCTTTATCACTTCCTATAACCTAGTTGGCCATGAAACTGAGAATCCATTACAAGCTGCTAATCTCTATACTATCTGTTTTGCTCGTAATATATACAGCAACTATAGGTTTTGTTTCGATAAGCAATAGAAAAACAGCACTTTCTGATGCTCAAGATTTGGCACGCTCCAGTGCCCGCGATTATGGAAACCAAACAAAGGCCATGTTAGAGGTTTATATGGACGCTGGCCGAACATTGGCGCAAGCTTTTAGCGATTTTGAATCGATACCCGAATCGGCCAGACGTGCTACCTATATGGGAATCACCAAGAAAGTACTTGAATCGAACCCCGATTTTTTATCCGTTTGGACTATTTGGGAGCCCATGAGCATCGATAAACTGGATAATAACAACATTAATGCACCTGGAAGTACCCGAATTGGCAATTTCTCACCTACATGGTATCGCGAGAATGGGATCGTAAAACTAGAAATATCGCAACCCAATGCCACGCTTTTTCAAGGCGATTATTTTACAATCCCCAAGAAAAACCTTACTGAAACCATCTTAAACCCCTATGGCTATTCATTTACAGGAAATCAAGATCACCAAATCCTACAAACCAGCATGATATCGCCCATTATGAAAGATGGTAAGTTTTTAGGCGTAATAGGGGTTGATGCCTCACTAGAAACCTTTCAGTTTAAAATGAAGAATGCCCGTATTTTTGATGATGGATATGCCTTCTTGATTTCAAACAATGGCACTTTGGTGGCTTTTAAAGATAAAAAGTATCTTGGACATTCTATTGATTCGCTTGGAAATGATTTAATTACAAAATATAGCATAGATGATAAAATAAAGCAAGGCGAAGAGGTTTCGTTTAAAATGCAAGATCCTGTTTCTAAAAAGGAATCGTATGTAATATTGATGCCCATAAAAATTGGAAACACCACAACCCCATGGTCTATTGGCGTATCTGTACCAATGGATACCATTCTGGGCGAAGCAAGATTTACTTTTTGGATGACCATCCTTACCGGAGTTATCGGGTTGTTAATTATGTCAGTAGTTATTGTTTTTATTTCGCGGAATATAACAGGGCCCTTAAAAGACACAACCCAAATACTTGAGAACCTTTCAAAGGGTATTATTGACCAAGATAATCCTATAATTACTAAAACACATGATGAGCTTGGCCAAATGGCTTTGGCCCTCAACCGCTTATCAAATAGCTTAAAGAAAAACGCCGATTTTGCCCTTGCCATCGGAAAAAACGAACTGAATACGGATTATAAACCCCTTAGCAAACGCGATATGCTTGGCAATGCCTTGCTTCAAATGCGCGACAACCTCTCCGAACTCAGCAAGATAAACGCTAATAACTCATGGCTTCAATCATCCATAGTGGATGTTAGCAATATCTTACGTGGCGAAAAAACCGAAGCTGACCTTGCTTCAGAACTACTGTCGAAACTGGCTAGTATCTTGCACTTTCAAGCTGCTGCTTTGTATTTAAAAACCACTGATGAGAAATTAAAGCTAACAGGCACTTATGCCTTTAGTCACCGAAAGTCATCGGCCAACGAATTTCAAATTGGCGAAGGCCTGGTAGGGCAAGCTGCCTTTGAGAAAAAGCTTATTGTCTATTCAAATGTTCCAAAAGACTTTATTTATATCCAAAGTGGCTTAACCGAAGGCGAAGCACCTCATGTAATCGTTTTGCCCTTTTTATTCCAAGGGAAAGTGGTAGGTGTGCTCGAACTGGCATCCGTAAGTAGCTGGGGCGATTTGCACTGCACCTTCCTTGACCAAATGGAAGAAAGCATTGCTATCGCTTTCCATACCATCACTTCTCGCCAAGAAATGCGCAAATTGCTCATAACCACACAAGAACAATCAGAAGAATTGCGCGTACAGCAAGAAGAATTGCGCGAAGCTAACGAAGAACTCGAAGAACAAACCAAGGCTTTACGGCAGAGTGAGGCCAACTTACAGGCCCAACAAGAAGAACTCAGGGTTACCAACGAAGAGTTGGAAGAAAAAACGCATATACTTGAACAACAGAAGGCTGCCGTTGCCATTAAAAACAAGGAACTTGAAACCGCCAAAACCGAAATTGAACGCAAAGCCCGCGAAGTAGAACAGGCAAGCAAATACAAATCGGAGTTTCTTGCCAATATGTCGCATGAGCTACGAACCCCATTAAACAGTTTATTAATACTTTCGAGGAGCTTGGCCGACAACAAAAAAGCCAACTTAACCAAAGAACAGGTGGAGGCAGCCGAAATAATTTACAATAGCGGAAACGAGCTTCTTACACTTATTAACGACATACTCGACCTATCAAAAATTGAATCTGGCCGTATGGATATTAACCTCGAAAAAGTTGAACCAGAATCAATAGGCGATTACACCCGCATGCATTTCAATCACCAACTTTCGTTAAAAAGCCTAAAATTCCTGATAAATATTGCCGACGATATTCCACCTTACATACTCACCGACAGGCAACGTATAGAACAGATTATCAAAAATTTAATGTCGAATGCCATAAAATTTACTTCTGATGGAAGCATTACCTTATCGGTTGAGCGACCAGAGGCTTCTAGTAAGTTTCGCAACCCAGCATTAAACCCCTCAAACACTATAGCTGTTTCGGTAGCTGACACCGGCATTGGCATTTCGCCCGAAAAACAGGATCTCATTTTTGAAGCCTTTAAACAAGCTGATGGAAGTACATCGCGTAAATATGGGGGCACCGGCTTAGGGCTTTCCATTTCGCGTGAATTGGCTAAGTTATTGGGCGGCGAAATCCAACTAAAAAGTGAAGTGGGCAAAGGGTCGAAATTTACCATTTATCTTCCCCTGGATGAGAATCTTGCCAAAGCTGCACCCAAGCCAGTGGCAGATCGCACTGCCTCCACGCCAGCAGCAGCAAAACCTGCTCTCTACGAGGATCCATTGATTGATACAGTGGTAAAGGAAGTGCCTAAAGTAGAATCGATACCTGACGATAGGGCTGAAATAAAACCCGGCGACAGGGTAATGCTGATAATAGAAGATGACACCTCGTTTGCAAAGGTTTTGGCCAAGCAAACACGCGAAAAAGGCTTCAAGATTTTGGCCAGCAGTACGGGCGAAGAAGGCATAAACCTAGCCATGAAATACACCCCGGCAGCAATCATCCTTGATATTAATCTGCCGGGAATTGATGGTTGGGATGTTTTGGAACGCTTAAAAAACGAAGGAACTACTCGGCATATCCCCGTACATATGATGTCAGCTTATGACGAAACCATCGACGCTTACAAAAAAGGAGCTATCGGCTACCTAACCAAACCTGTAAACCCCGACGACCTTGAAAAAGCTTTTGGCAAAATAACACATTTTACCAATCGGAAAATGAAAGATTTGCTTTTAGTAGAAGACGATATAAACCTACGTAAAAGCATCAAATCGATTATAGGCGAGAAAGATGTGCAGATAACCGATGCCGGCTCTGGAACTGCTGCGCACAAAGCCTTGCGCGAAAAACGCTTCGATTGCATGGTGCTCGATTTAGGACTACCCGATATGAATGGTTTTGACCTACTTAAAAAACTCGAAGAGGATAAAAGCATTACAGTTCCTCCAGTAATTATTTACACCGGCCGGGAACTAAGCAAGGAAGAAGACAAAGAACTACACCATTATACCGATTCTATTATTATTAAAGGTGTTAAATCAGAAGAACGCTTGTTAGATGAATCGGCTTTATTCCTGCATCGTGTTGTAAGCGAAATGCCCCAGCAACAGCAAGAAATCATTAGTTTCTTGCACGATAAGGATACAATTTTTAGAAATAGAAAAGTGCTGGTGGTTGATGATGATATGCGCAATGTTATAGCTCTTACACATGTGCTGGAAGAAAAAGAAATCGAGGTTCTGGCAGCCGAAAATGGCCAAATGGCCATTGATATGCTAAACCAAAATCCCAATATTGACATAGTGCTGATGGACATTATGATGCCCGTGATGGATGGCTATGAAACAATTGGCAAAATACGTGAAGATAAACGATTTAAAACCATTCCAATTATTGCATTAACTGCTAAAGCAATGAAGGAGGACCGGAATAAATGTATAAACGCGGGAGCCAGCGATTACATAGCTAAACCCGTAAATATTGATAAATTGCTCTCACTTATGAGGGTGTGGTTACACAAATAGTATTACAAAATGATGCCCAAACCCAAAATACTGATTGTTGACGACAAGCTTGAAAACTTGATATCGCTTGAAACCGTGCTTGATGGTTTTGAAGTTGACTTTGTTAGGGCGCTTAGCGGCAACGAAGCCATTGCCAAAGCCTTTAATAATGAGTTTGCCCTTGCCATAGTGGATATTCAAATGCCTGGAATGGATGGTTATGAAACAGTTACGCTTATACGGCAAACCTCAAAGGGACGATACCTTCCCATTATTTTTGTTTCTGCAATTTTTAAAGAAGATTTTCACATTATTAAAGGAATAGAAACCGGAGCCGTTGACTTTATTTCAAAACCCATTGAACCAAGGATACTTAGAGGAAAGGTTAAGGTATTCCTTGAGCTTTATAACCAGCGTCATGAATTGGCTCGCTTGTTAAAAGAGAAAGATGCCATAAACGAACAACTTCGCATTGCCAAAGAACGAGCTGAAGCTGCCACACTTGCCAAATCAATATTCTTAGCCAACATGAGCCACGAAATAAGAACACCTATGAATGGCATTATTGGCATGGCCGATTTATTGGCTCAAACAGCCCTTAGCGAAGAACAGAATGATTACCTCGAAACAATTATGATTTCGGGCCGAAACCTGCTTAGCATTATTAATGATATACTTGACTTTTCAAAAATTGAATCCAATCAAATAGAGCTTGAAAACATCCCCTTTAACCTAGAAGAGCTTGTAGATGAAGTGATTAAAGTTCTAGGCATACGTGCTCAAGAAAATAAGGTTCAACTCTCAAAATCGTTTGATTCCAACGTGCCCGTCAACCTTAAAGGAGATCCATTTCGACTGCGACAGATTATTACTAATTTGACGAACAATGCGATAAAATTTACATTAGAAGGTAGCGTACGTATTGTTTCCGAAATAGAAAAAGACTCTGACCGATCCGTCAAACTCAAATTCAGCATTATTGATACAGGTGTAGGCATTTCAGAAGAAGGAAAAGAAAAACTCTTCAAATCCTTTTCGCAAGCCGACTCGTCAACCACCCGTAAATATGGGGGAACTGGCCTGGGATTGGCCATCTCAAAAAGCTTGTGCGAGATGATGGATGGCGAAATTGGCGTAGAAAGTGAGTTGGGCAAAGGTTCTACGTTTTGGTTTACGGCAGTTTTTGAAAAAAATCTCGTGTCCGATGACCATGAATCAAAAAAGACAGAGCCCCAAAAACCCACACATTCTAAATCCTATACAATCCTTTTAGCCGAAGATAACCTAATAAACCAAAAAGTGGCTGTAGCAAACCTCACTAAATTTGGACATAGCGTTGACATAGCGAAAAACGGGATTGAGGCCGTCGAAAAATTCAAACAAGGAACTTATGACCTAATCCTGATGGATATTCAGATGCCCGAAATGGATGGATATGATGCCACTATCCTAATACGATCACACGAAAATGAAGACCCCGCTGGCAAACGCATCCGAATTATTGCCATGACTGCCAATACACAAGAAAGCGACCGCGACCGCTGTTTAGCTGTTGGGATGGACAGTTTTGTTAGCAAACCCTTCCGTATGGACGATTTGCTTAAGGCTATGGCAGATATTAACTCCTAAAAGAAAAAATGATGGAATCGACCTATAACTGGACTGGAAAAACAATTCTTATAGCCGAAGATGCCGAAACAAGCGTAAAATATTTCCAAGCAGCCCTACGCCGAACAGGAACAAAGATTTTATGGGCACGCAATGGGTTAGAGGCTTTTGAATTTGTTAAAAATACTGAGGTAAGCCTCGTGTTAATGGATTTGGATATGCCCGTAATGAACGGACTTGTTTCCGCTCGTTTAATTAAGGAACACAGCCCAAATTTGCCTATTATTGCCCAATCAGCGCATGTTCAAATTGGCGACCACCAGGCAAGCATCGAAGTTGGTTGCGATGCTTATATAACCAAACCTATCTCGCTCGAATTCCTTTTAACGACTATTTCAAGGTTTCTTGAAAAATAACTCTACAAAAATACATTCGTAATAGGATTGCCATTTTAGCTTGAATAAATAAAAAAATCTCGCGTGATGGCTTATTATATTGTAGATAAGATTTATAGGTCGCTTGAAGTTCATTCAGAATAAGGTGGTTTGCTGCTATGATTGAAAAAGCAGGAGAGAAATATCCTCCTATTATTCAACAGATTTTTTGAATAAAAAAAGTTAGAATAAACCACATTTTACAAGCGTTTTGCCACAATTTTAAAGACTAATCTATAAGCTAATTTATATTAAATGGAAGGTTTAAGCATTTTTTCTGATTCCCACTATATGCAGGAGGCCCTAAGGGAAGCCGCTAAGGCCGCAGAAGAAGGCGAAGTACCAATTGGTGCCGTAATTGTTAGTCAAAACAGGATTATAGCCCGGGCGCACAACATGACCGAACGGCTTAATGATGTTACAGCGCATGCTGAGATGCTTGCTATTACCGCCGCCACGAATGCTATTGGAGGCAAGTACTTAACCGATTGCACCTTGTTTGTAACCGTTGAGCCTTGCGTAATGTGCGCTGGTGCATTGGCTTGGGCGCAAATAGGTAGTATTGTTTATGGAACCAAAGATCCCAAGCGGGGGTTTAGCCTCATCCCGTCGGCCATTCTTCACCCTAAAACCAAGGTAAGTTTTGGCCTAAAAGCCAATGAATGTAGTGATCTGATAAGCAACTTCTTTAAGGCAAAACGGTAGCCTTGTTATTGAACCACTAGCTTACTCCACAAGCAATTTCTGAACTATCGGGCTAAAACTGAGCGATTCAACCTTTACCATATATACCCCCTTTTCGAAGTTGGAAACATCAAGGTTTAGCAGGCTTGAACTTGCGACAATATCTGTTAAACATCTACCGCTCAAGTCATACAGTTTAACTTTCAGGTTTCCGGAACCAAAGCCAGCTAGCATTAGCATTACGTTGTGGCTCGCAGGATTTGGCATCAATTTAATTGTTGGCTCTTCGCTGGTTTCTGTAAACCCTGTGGTATTATCAAAAACCGAGACTTTTAAGTCATCAAAGTAATAACCATCT
>CAZKHA010000039.1:0-25236 GCA_964552325.1 uncultured Bacteroidales bacterium | reverse complement strand
AATACCCCAATTCCCCTGGCAACTTTACAATCCTATAAACGAAATAACTTTATTGAATTCGTTGGATAATGAGATCAAATCATTGAAGACAATGATACCATTTTCAAACAACGCGAAATTTATTAAATTAGAGAAAGAGGGAGAAACCAAAATCTTACTCATAAACCTAAAACAACAATAAAACTTTTAAAGTATTCCAAACCAATAATTCAACTAACAATGTTAAAACCAATACTCTATTCAAGTCTTTTTTTACTTGCAAGTATGTTATGCTCCGCACAAGATATCGAACCAAAGTGGTTGAAATATTTTGGAGGACAAGGTTCAGATGAAATATATTCTTCTGCCATGGACAATGCCGGGAACTTGTACATAACAGGTTACTTTCAAGATGAAATTACTTTTGACAATTGCACACTAAAATCCTTAGGATCAAGTGATATTTTTCTAGCAAAATTTGACAGTGATGGAAGGCTTCTTTGGGCCAAGCAAGCAGGCGGGACGTATTCAGAAAACTTAATTATTGCTGAATTTGCAAAAAAAATAAAAATAGATAACCAAGGAAATATTATTATCGCGGGTTGTTTTATGTGGCAAGCATTTTTTGATAGTACCAGCCTAAGAGGAAGAGGATATATGGACATTTTTGTAACCAAATACGATGCTTCCGGAAAAGTAATTTGGGTTAAAGGCTATGGAGGGAATGAACACGATTTCTTTTATGATATGGATGTTATAGATGATCAGATTTATATATCAGGAATAGTAACAGGACCCGAATTACAGAAACCAACAAGCCAATCAACTATTTCTGAGAACGGCAACCTTTCATCATCAAGCACTTTTATTGCAAGTTTAGATAGAAATGGCGAAATACTGTGGTGGAAAAGAGATACTTTACAGGCTCAAAAAACCCTCATTAAGGCATTCGATAACAAATTATACTATGCTAGAGGGTATTATTTAAAGAAACCAACCATCGATAATACTTACAACATGAGTGCTGCTAATTTTTCTATCCAAAAGTTATCGGCAATGGGAACTATTGATTGGGAAAAAAGCTATATTTCTGATACAAACAAAGAAATAGAAGCCTTTGACGTTATGTCTGATGGAGCTTTAATACTGATAGGCAAACAAATGCCCGAAAAAAACATAACGGTAACCTCACCCACAAACTATCTTAAAACGAATAGCTTTTTCTGTAAAATAGACTCAAAATCAGATCTAACTCTTATTGAATTCAACAACCAGAACTCGAATGAAACAAGTTCAAGCCTAAAAACCTCGCAGCCATCTGAAAGCCTAATGCAAAATCAAACTTTTTCGTTATCATACGATAGCGATGTTTCGATAAAGGATGGGTTTCGTACTAAACTACAATTCGGTAAAGCAAATTTACTTACAACTAACAATTATTTGCCAAATAAAACAAATAAAATAAAGTCAGCTATTCAATTAAACGAAAAAGAAGCTCTCATAACAGGTAACTGCATATCAAAGTTAAATCAACACAGTAATAGAAATTCTGATAGAACATCATTGAATATTTTTATTGGGAGATGCAAAACATCAGAATTCAGCATTATATCTGAAGATATTATGTCTGGTGACATTGTAGCCAACATATTTATATCACCTAATCCAGCAAAAGATTATTGCGATGTTTATTCTGAGAACTATTCAAAAGTAGATAATCTAGAAGTAATTAACACAGAAGGAAAAATAATTCAAACACATAACCAATTTAAGCTTCCTGGAAAAATCTACTTCAATGGACTTTCATCAGACACATACCTCATAAAACTTAGCATCGGGAATATAACCATTCATAAAAAACTAATTATTTCTAAAGATTAAAACAAATCCTTTGACAGAATTAACTTCTGAGTTTAGAGTTTAGGCAGTTACATTTCTAATAGTGCAAACACCTGCTTAGTATCGGATACAACAAAGGCAAAGGATAGGTATAACTTACCACTACCCCAATCCATAATCAAATAGTTGCTTAATGGAAACAATCTCTTGAAACAACAACACCAATATATTGAATTCGAACATTTTACAATATAAAACAACACAACTTCATAATCAAATAATATCACAATATATTCCCATATCCGCACAAAGTACAACTTTTGCGCATTTGAGTTTGCGACTGAAGCAAAAACCATCGTAAAACACTAGCCATAAACCTTTACAAAAATTAGCATTTCTCCATACATTGTATTAACTTTGCTCTGGTTACATTGTTTATTTTTGCAAGGTTGTTAAATACAAGTTACTATGAAAATTAAAGGTTTATGGTTGAAAACAATAGTCCTAGCCTCGATGGCAGTAAGCCTTGTTTTTGTGCTTTTACAAAGCCAACTAGTTATTAGCCAAAAAAATACCTCTGGATCTTTCAATTTTAACAAGGGTTCAGCCTATGAACAACGAGACAAATACGATTCAGCCATTTACTTCCTTGAACTTGCTTCACGGGAATTCCTTTCCCAGCATAATGAATACGCTTATATTAACTGCCTCATAAAACTTGCCAATTCCTATAAAAGCCAAAATGTTTCGCTAGCAGAACGATATATAAATTCTGCCGACAGCCTATTACAGATTACATACCAGCCCAACGACCCCTTATTTACAGAATTGTTTCATGTTAAAGGCTCCATATTCCTGATTAAAGGAAACAAACCCGAAGCAGCAAAATTTCTCCGAAAATCGGTAAGGCTCAAAATCGAACTCAATGGTAGTAAGGATACCAACCTTGCTGTGAGTTATAACAACCTAGGCAATTACCACCTTGGAATGCAAAATCTTGACAGTGCTAGCCATTTCTTTTCATTGGCTCTAGAAGCAGCCAAAAACAAGCGGACAAAACGAAACACTTTATTACCCAAGTTCAAAGAAAACCTTGCGATGGTTTACGGCGAAAAAGGGGATTATGCCAAAGCCCGAATTTATTTTGAAGAAGCGCTAAATGACAAATCAGACATATTCGGCTCACAATCAACTGAGGTAGGAAAATCATATGCCAACCTTGGCAACTTAGAGTTAAAGTTAAGCAACTATGCAAGTGCCCTCGAGTTCCTAAACAATGCCGAAAAAGTTTATATCGCTGCTGGGGGGCAGAATTTTCAAGGATTAGATGATGTTTACCTTAATAAGGGCAAGGCCTATACAGCTTATGGCAACAACGAACGTGCACTAAATTTTTACAACAAATCATTGCAAATTCTTCGTGGTAAAAGCGCCAAACATCCCAAAATTGGCGAGGTTCAGATGAATATCGGGTGGGTTTACTTTCTGAAGAACGATTATTTGAAATCAATTGACTATTACAATAAAAGTTTGCCCTTTATTAAAGGTACAACTGCCGAGATTAAAGCAAACAGAAATTTAGGGAAGTGTTATAGAAAATTAGGCGATAGGCTTGAAGCGGAAAAATACTTGAAACTGTCTATTCAATTAGCTGAAGGCCTATTAGGGAACTCGAACCCGGAAGCAGCATTGGGGTATTCTAATTATGGAGAGCTCCTGATTGACAATAACCAATTTGAAGAAGGCCTTGCCAACTATAAAAAAGCCATCGATAACTATACAGCAGCATTTGGTTTGAAAAATCGGGATATAGCCTATTGCCAGATCTTGATTGGAGATTATTATCAAAAAACAGGTCAATACAAACTAGCCCTACAACAATATCAAGATGCACTTGGAATTCTATTACCCAACTACATAGACAGCGACCCCTATTCAAACCCTAAAACCACGCTTGACAATCCCGAGTTTTACCTCTTGCTTGCATTCGAGAAAAAAGCTCAAACCTTTTTCAATACCTGGCAAACACATAAAAATAAGCATGACCTGATTGCCAGTTACAATAACTATATCATTTTAGGAAATGCGATCGAAAAAATAAGGAACACTTACACTTCTGAAAAAGATAACGAATGGGTTTCGGGCACCATGCACGAAACAATGATTGCTGCAGTTCATACAATGGTTACTTTGTACCAAACAACCCTTGATACAAAATATTTGGCAGACGCGTTTAGTTTCTCAGAAAAAAGCAAGTCAGCACTGTTAATGAAAGCCTTAAAAGATAATGAAGACCAAGCTAATGGAAAGATTCCTGAATCATATATCACACGCGAGAAGAAACTTAAAAGCCGAATTGACGACCTAAAAAAATTGCTTTTTGATGAACAACTTTTGGCTTCACAGAACCAAAAAAAGATTGAGAACCTCAATAGTGATTTGTTTGACGCAGAGTCGGAATATGAGCAACTAAATGAAGAACTTAAAGCAAAATTCCCTTCCTATTATGCTCAGAAATTCGTAAACAATACTTTAGGTATCAATGATTTACAAAAACAACTCAAAAACGAGCTCGTACTTGAATACACTGTTTACAACGACTTGCTTTATATTTTTGGGATAACTGCCGATACTTTTTTTGTTACCACATCAAAAACGGGCGATTCGCTTGAAAGCTATGTTACTACATTACTTCAATCGCTCAGGGGCGGGATGATGGAAGATGAAATCAAAAATTTGAACAACTTCGCCAATTCCTCCTCCAATCTATATCAGCTACTGATAAAACCCGTTGAAAATGAGATTAAACAACGCAAAATCATAATTATTCCTGATGGGATTCTTGGCTATATCCCTTTTGAAACGCTTATTAGCAAAAAGCCTACTCTTTTAAAACCTGATTACAAGGTATTTGATTACTTAATGCGAACGAACTGCATTCGTTATGCATATCTTTCTTCTTATATTTCGGGTCAACCAAACAATAAACGCAAGGCCCCAAAGAGTATGTTAGGATTTGCCCCGGTACATTTCGAAGATTATAATGATCCATCGCTAAAACCCTTGCCACTTAGCATGGAGGAGGTTTTACAAACTGCCAAAATAGCCAAAGGAGAAACTTATCTTGCCGAAAAGGCTTCTGAAGTTAACTTTAAAAAGCATGTAGGTAATTATAAAATAATTCATATTGCCACTCACACACAACTTGATACGCTAAATCCAGAATATAGCAAGGTGCTCTTTTATCCTACAAATGATAGCATTGAAGATAACCAGCTCAACACTTTTGAAATCTCTGGCCTTTCCCTTAACGCCCGTTTGGCAGTTTTAAGCGGATGTAATACAGGAACTGGCAAACTATTGCAAGGCGAAGGCGTCTTTAATTTGGCACGTGGATTTATTTATGCTGGTGTACCATCGATAGTTATGACGTTGTGGGAAGTTGAAGACAATCCAGGTGCCGAGATTATGACAGCTTTCTACACAAACCTAAAAGAGGGTATGCCCACTGATGAAGCCTTATGGAAAGCTAAACTCACTTACCTTGAACATGCTGCTATCTTGAATTCGCACCCTTACTTTTGGTCCACTTTTGTTTCGATCGGTAAAAGTGAGTCAATTGATATGTCAAATCATTTTGGGCTCATCATTGCAATCGCAATTGTTCTATGTATTAGCGTGATAGGCATTGTGATGCTACAAAAAAAGGCTAAATCGAAGAAGAATTAGCCTTTGGGAGGTTTACGGTTTGCTAAAGGTTTGTAGGACGCGAAGACGATTAATCAATTTTCTTAATGATTTCAGCAGCTTTATCGTTGTAATAGTTTTGGGTGGCTGCAATTTTTTCGAATTGTTTTACGGCAAGATCAAACTTGTCATTCATCAAGAAACAAAGCCCTAGGTACCATTCCGCTTGATCTACAAACAAGTTGGTATCGTCGGTAGCCACTGCACTTAGAAGGGGCTCGGCCTTCTTGTAATCGCCTAGTTCCATGAGCGAGATAGCGGCATAAAACTTAGAAGCGGCATTTAGTTGGTTTGCAAGTAGTATTTCGGCTGACTTTTCGTAATCTTTTGCATCGTAAAATTTCATTGCTTTCGAAAAATAATCAGTTTCTAACTGACTAACTGAACGTTGAATCATAAACGGCTTGGCTCGCTGATAATAATCCCTAAAAATCTCTGGTTTAGATGCGGAACCTTTGAACATAACTAAGGATAAGGCGCTTGACACAACTGCTACGCTAATAGAAGCAGCGGCTAAATACCACCTATTTCTATGAATAAAGGATACAGGGCTACGATGTGTTTTCATTCCTGCAGAAATATCATTTAGATTTTTGCGCAAATTTAGCAACTCGGTGTCATTAATAGCTTCACCGAATAGGTTGCGAAGATAATACTCTTTTCCGGTTGTTTCCTCAAATTCCTTCGTTGTGGTTGAAATACCATCCAATTGGCTTTGGGGACTATCTACATAGTCATCTAATTTGTTAATCAAGTCAGTCATCTTTGAAGTACTCATAATACAGTGGGTCGTTTTTTAGACGGTTCATCAATTTTTCCTTACATTCAAACTTCTTTTTCTTGACAAACTTTTCGGAGACCCCAAGACTCTGAGAGATTGTTGCAATGGGGACTTTTTGAAAAAACAATCGTATTAATTCTTGGCACCGTTCGCTTAGCTGGCTAAAATGCTTCTGCAA
This sequence comes from uncultured Bacteroidales bacterium, assembly GCA_964552325.1. GTDB lineage: Bacteria > Bacteroidota > Bacteroidia > Bacteroidales > TTA-H9 > CAZKCK01. The sequence goes on along the minus strand of CAZKHA010000039.1, from coordinate 18,712 downwards.
AAACCTTCTAGATTCCGTATTCTCCAAGAAACCTGCAATGTCAGTATCCAAATCAATCAACGCCTCCTCATTACTAAGGTCGTCAAGTGAGATGGTAATATCTTCTGTCTGTTTCTTAATACTTAAATGCTTTATCCATAAATATTTGCTCAAGGAAAAGAAATAGGATGTGAAAGAACAGCTAATTTCGAAGTAACCTCCTCTTACTCGTTCAAAAATTATCACTATTGCCTCTTGAAACAAATCGCTTGCATCTTCTTCTGAGCCGCTATTTCGTAAAACAAAAGATCGAACTTTATTAAAGTAAGTCAGGTAAATGTTTTGAAGCACTTTAGTATCATTGTTCCTGATACCTTCAAGAATTTCAGATGAGGAAAGGCTTCGCACAGTCTTCTATTATATTAGTGTATATTTTTGATAAAAGGTAACCCCCCCCCACTCGACTTTTTTTTACAAGTTATCAACATATTGCCAAAAAAATGTTAATAACCTCGCAAAACATTAACAACCAGACTTATATAAATTGACTGTTTTAAGTCGGAAAAACGGGGACTGAACGGCAAAGTTACGCATTTGAGCATTAATAGCAAACGCACAAAACTAAACAGGGGCAACCATTGGTCACCCCTGCACAAAATCGCTCAATTGGCCTTAGGATAGGTTACAAGCTGCTATAAATACTTAATTCCCCATGCATTCTCTCGTTTGGCAGCTTCTTCTTGCCATTTTGGAACAATAGTCTTCATAAATTCTGCCTTTTGTTCTTCCATTTTGTCAACATCTAGGCCAATGAATTTTTGAGCCTTCTCTTTGGTAGAAATATCTGGGTATTGAACATCTTGATTAACACCATATTTAACCAAAATCCTGCTTAATTTGAGCCTTGCCTCCTGCGCGATATTAATACCTGATGCAACAACCCTTGCCATTTCAACCGGTGCATGGAATGATGAACCATGACCAGCAGCAACATAATCCCAACGCCATTGTGCATGACGGATATCCTGTAAAGCATCTTTCATTTCAGCTTCTGTGGCACCTTTATCCCATGCAGCCTTGGCTTCAACATGTGCACGAACTAATATTTCTTCAAGTTTATCACGGTTTTCGATGAGCTTATCTTGGCGTTCAAAAACATTGGCTAAGAGTTTTGCAGTTTCTTGCCGATGACACACTTGGCATGAATTGGCTATATTGTTTAAAGGGCTTTGTATGTGATGATCGGTAAACTTTTGCCCACCTTCTGATTTATAAGGCATATGGCAATCGGCACATGAAACACCCCTATCAGCATGAACACCCATTGTATAAACCTCATAATCAGGATGCTGTGCCTTTAACATAGGAGCTTTGCTCAATTCGTGTATCCAATCAGTAAAGTTAGCTTCATCGTAATATTTCTCCATTTCTTCTACTTTCATACCCTTATCCCAAGGCAGGGTTAAATAGGCGCTTTTGCCATCGCTTTTATTGAAGTAATACTCTACATGGCATTGGGCACAAACCAATGATCGCATCTCTTGGTGAGACACTTTCTGGATATCCTTTCCCATTCGTGTATATGCTTCAATTAGTGCTGGCCTTGATATTTGAAGCTTCATACTCTGAGGGTTATGGCAATCAGCACAGCCAATAAAGTTGGTAACTTCGGGTCCTAAACCTGCCCATTTGCCGGAATAGAACTCGGCAACCCCCATTTTTTCCATTAAACGTGGCACATCAGGGCTCTTACACGTCCAGCACGTACTGGGCTGGGGGCCATCTTCAGGCCCTTTTGGCGCTCCCGTTCTAAGGGATTCGTAAACATCGGTTACAGCATAATAGTGTCCACGGCCTTGGTTGTACGACTTTGAAAAGCCATAGCCCGCCCATAAAACCACTAGCCGTGGGTCAACAGCCAACATATCAATTGCGGCATTCCCGTTGTACTTGCTTCTAAATGAGGTATCTTCCGTTTGCATATAACTTTGATACTCACGAGGGAAGTTTTCGCCCCAAACCTGATTTCGCGGTTCCCAATTTTGAAGTTCCACTTTTGGTTTATAAACAAAGCTTTCCTCAGCTTTGCGGTCAACAATACTGGATGCAAAAAGGCCAAGCAAAAATACTGCAACCACAGTCAATGCAAAGAAAAGCCAATTCTTCCAAGGTTTGCGTGATGTAATGTTCGTTTCCATATTTATTATTTTGAAGGGGTTTGATTTGATTTCTTACTTAACAATTTAAAAATTGACTCAGGTACAGGTTTCTCATTTCCGGGTATGAGCGAGTTTGGAACTGAAGCCAAGCTTGTAACAGTTCCGTGGGGTGTTTCTCGATGGCAATCCCAACATTGGCGCGAATTACGTTGATGGTTGAAATCTTGATCCGTATTAACCATCACAGGATCATGTACAACTTTTGAATGGCACCTGATACAGTTGCCTTGAACTACCTCTTTGCCCGCCTCTTTTATTTGAATAACTTGAGGCTCGAGGCGAAAGGTAAACATTGTAGCATGCCGCATACCATCTTTGGCTTTAAAAAAGTATTTGTTAAACACGTTATTATGAGGCACATGGCAATCGTTGCAATTAGCAACTTCACGGTGTGATCCGTGCATCCATGTAACATACTGAGGTTCCATTACATGGCAGTTTATACAAGTCTCAGGACTATCGCTTAGGTAAGACGAGGCATTAGAGATATGGAAAACGAAAAGGCCTAATCCAACAAATATCCCTGAAACAAGTAAAACAGGTAACCGCCAATTTAAAGGAGGCATTAATCTGTTAATGAAGGCTTTCATATATTAAAGCTTAAAGAATTCGGGTTTAAACACTAACGAAACCCATGCCCAGTAGCTAGATTGTTCCTTCGAACCACCTTTAAGAACCTCCATGGTTTTAGTGGGTAGCATATGCGAATAGCCAGCCAAAACAGAAAACTTGTCAGTAAGCTTGTAGTTTATGCCCAAATCGGCTTCAATTCCCAAAGCGGAAGATAGTTTTAGTGTAGGTTCTGTAGCTTTTACGACATCATTAGCGGCTTCAAAATAATGCCAGGTAACATATGTGCTAAATGGCCCATGGGTATATTTAAAATCAATGTAATAGTCCTTTAAACCTACAGAATTGATATGATTACCTACATAAAAGTAATCCATATGCCCGTTAAATTTATGTCCACTTGCATAAAACGGCGTAAAAGCTTTTTCTTTGGAGCCTGGATTCAACATACTATTTCCTGATAAGTATTCAAACCCAGCAACCACTCCAAACGATTTTAAAAATTGAAAATCAATATTTAAGGCTCCGTATAATGCATCAAGGGCTTTGTTTTTTGAAGATTTACCGGTTTGGTAATAAACAGCACTAGCTATACCAAGTTGCCCAAACTTTCCGGTAACTCTACTGCCAATTGTTTGACTATAAACTGTCTTATAAGTTGTATCGGCAGGGTTGGTGTACTGCATCCCATTGTTTAAAATTAGCAAGCTTACACCAATATTCGAATACACTTTGTGTACCCAAGCATATTGCATAGTTTTATAGTTGTTGTTGACCAAGTAGATATTTCCCGAAAGCTGCTCAGTTCCTTGATTATACGCCAATCCAACATGGAGCTTAACCGATTCTTGCGAATACTTAAGCAAAAACACATCATGGCTTCGCCCCTGTTGCACCCAATCTGAATTACCAAAAATCCGACCATCGTCATAGTTAATTTCTTGACGGCCAGCTCTTATAGAAAACTTTGGACTAATGAAATACTCACCCCAAGCTTGATAAACAGCCAAATGCCCATCAGAAACTGACGATTGAGGTACATCTCCCCAAATTCGTACATCTTGGATACTGAAGCCGAATTTTGCATCCGCAATGGAATAATCACCTGTAATTCGCGTTCGTTGCGAGGTGAAAAATGCTGGATCAGCACTTTCGTTGAATAAGGTTTTATAACCATGCCTGTACTCTGTTCTTGGCCTAAGCTCCCCACTTAACACAAATTGAGCATAAATTGGAAGCTGGCATATAAACAACAAGGCCAATGTAAAAATCTTAAAACATTTCATTTTAGTGGGTTTTAGTTCAATTTTTAATTAGGTATTGAAATACCACAATGCAAATATAAATCAAATTCTTCTTTTGTCAAGCCCCCTGTACAAATTTCCTAAAAATATTGGATTACTTTTGTGCCAACCATAAGGCCTATAGCTTATGAAGCAAATCAAACAAACAGTTTAACAATTGATTATCAAATACATAACAAGCTTCTGGACTCTACGTTTTCAAAAAGCAGCAAGGCATTCGCTTATGCTAATTGCATGCCTTTCACTTATTGCCCATGCATATACGCAGGACAGGAAGCATGCCTATAGAACAGGTGCAGAACAAACAGATGCGTACTTTGGAGCATTATCCAACTACAAAAGCATAGGATTAGTCGTTAACCAGACTTCCGTAATACTTAACAAACACCTGGTTGACACATTATTATCTTCAGGGTTAAAGCTTACCAAACTGTTTTCGCCAGAACATGGGTTGCGAGGGACTGCAGATGCCGGTGAATTTGTGACAGGAGGTGTGGATACTAAATCAGGACTCGAAATTATTTCCTTATACGGTGGTAAAAAAAAGCCAACAACTAAAGATCTTGCAGGAATTGACGCTATAGTATATGATATTCAGGATGTTGGGGTTCGTTTTTTCACCTATATCTCTACCTTATACTACGTTGCAGAAGCTTGTGCTCAAAACAACATACCTTTATATATATTGGATAGACCAAACCCCAACGGTGATTATGTTGATGGCCCCATTTTACAACCCAATTTCAAATCCTTTGTTGGGGTGCTTCCTATTCCCATAGTTTATGGTCTTACCCCAGGTGAACTTGCCCAATACATGGTTGGCGAACGGCTTATCGACCAAGCTGAAAAGCTACAATTAAGGGTGATTCCATTAATGGGCTACAAACATAGTGATTCAGTTTTTCTACCTATCAAGCCTTCCCCGAACCTTAGCACATACCAAGCAATCAGGCTTTATCCTTCGCTATGCTTATTTGAGGCCACAGCTTTTAGCATTGGCCGCGGCACAATGCTTCCATTTCAAATTATTGGTAACCAAGATACCGCATCGGGCGATTTTACTTTTACACCAAGGTCCTTGCCAGGATATTCAAAAAACCCACCACTTTTAGACACCCTTTGCTATGGGGTTGATTTAAGCCATTTAAACCCTATCCCCAGGTTCACCTTACAATACTTATTCAGGTTCAATGGTATGGCAAAACACAAGAAATCAATAATCAACCGAAAGTCGTTTTTTGATCTACTCGCAGGCACTGACCAGCTTAGGTTGCAATTAGAATCAGGAATGACCGAAGAAGAGATTAGAAAAACCTGGCAAAACGATCTTGACCTTTATTTAGCAAAACGGAAAAAATACCTTATTTACCCATGAGCGCTACCCTTATCTTAGTTTCACTTGCCGTTTATTTTGGGCTGCTTTTAGTTGTAGCATACTACACCTCGCGCAATGCCAGCAACGAGACCTTTTTTATAGGAAACCGAAAATCACCTTGGTTTTTAGTAGCTTATGGTATGATTGGTGCGTCCCTTTCTGGGGTTACATTCATTTCAGTACCGGGTTGGGTTGGCACAAGTCAATTCTCGTACATGCAAATGGTTTTTGGATACTTACTTGGATATGTAATTATAGCAACTGTTTTAATGCCTTTGTATTACAAGCTTAACCTACTTTCTATTTATAAATATTTAGATACACGATTTGGCCCCAAGGCGTATAAAACTGGTGCATCATTCTTTTTACTCTCACGCACAATTGGTTCTGCATTTAGATTGTTCTTATCAGTAAATGTATTATATCTTGTTCTTTTCCAACACTTAAACATTCCCTACAGCATTTCCGTCGCGGTTATAGTCTTGTTTATCTACCTTTTTACTTTTAAAGGCGGGATACGGACGGTAGTTTTTACGGATACTATTCAAACAACCTTTCTTTTAGCCTCACTTATTGGGTGCATATACATCATTGGAAAGCAGCTAAACCTCGACATGGGTGAATTGGTTACAAAGATTCAGCAAAGCGAATATTCAAAGCTATTCTTCTGGGGCGACTTATCTAACAAACAACACTTTATCCGACAGTTCGTTAGTGGAGCATTTATAGCCATCGTAATGACCGGCCTTGACCAAGATCTGATGCAGAAAAACTTAAGCTGTAAAAACCTGAAAGATGCCCAAAAGAATATGTTTTGGTTTAGCCTTACGTTGCTACCAGTAAACCTGCTTTTTTTAGGTTTAGGGGCCTTACTTTATATTTATGCCCATTCAACTGGCATGGTGATCCCACAGCATAGTGATGACCTTTTCCCAACTATTGCTACCATGGAATTTATGCCCCCCATCCTTTCCATTGTTTTCATCTTGGGCTTAGTTTCTTCCACATATTCCAGTGCTGATTCGGCATTAACCTCCCTTACAACATCTTTTACGCTTGATATACTGGGTGCATCAAAAAAAGGCGAGGAACATGTTACTAAAACACGCAAGTGGGTGCATATTGCCATGGCTATATTCCTTGTACTTTTAATATTGATTTTCAGAGTTGTAAACAACCAAAGCGTTATAAGTGCAGTATTTACTGCCGCTGGATACACTTATGGGCCGCTTTTGGGCTTATATTCGTTTGGCCTATTTAGCAAACGGGTTGTTAAGGATGCGTATGTACCTTACATTACATTGTTGTCACCGCTACTTTGTATCGCCATAAAAATTGCTTCGGACTACAACCTTATTGCATATAAACCAGGTTTTGAATTACTTATTATAAATGGAGGCATAACCTACTTGGGATTGTTGCTATTTAGCAAGTCATCTAAATTTTAACGTAATGCATAAAGCCAGTTCTTTATTAGAAGTGCGCCTTGGGGCGTCATAATTGATTCGGGATGAAATTGCAAGCCTTGTACATCATAATTTTTGTGGCGCAAACCCATTATTATCCCCTCTTCATCAACACAGGTAGGCAACAATTCATATCCTAGGCAATTCTTATCCACAATCCAGGAATGGTACCGTCCTGCCATAAACGGCAATTTCACTCCTTTAAAAACATAGTTTTCGTGTTCTAGAATTGTAAGGCTTGAGGTTTCACCATGCCTAATAGTACGACTTTTAACGAGTTTTGCACCGAAAACTTCAGCTATTGCTTGATGCCCAAGGCAAATCCCCAAAACAGGTACCTTACCTGAAGCAATTCGTACAACCTCCTTTAAAAATCCAGCTTCTTCAGGGATACCTGGCCCAGGCGAAAGAAGGATATGGGTATAGGTAAATATGGTCTTTAGATCTAGTACATCATTCTTAACAACATCATAATCAACGCAACCACTTTCCTCTACTAACTGAAGGAGGTTGAAAGTAAAAGAATCGTAATTATCAAGTAGGAGTAAGCGCATACAATCAATTAGAGTCTGCAAAAGTAAGTTATTCTGCAATTTGGTAATTTCGCAGAATGTTAGCAAGCCCGTACCTTAACCAACAAGAAGCCTTAGAAAAAATGGATTTACTTGGAAAACAGCAGATTCCATTTCTTTTTATTCTTGATTTTGAAATGCAAAAACCCTTCGTTTTGCCTTTAGATACGCTTGATAAAAACGAATTGCTCTATAATTTGGATGGGTTTACAAATTGCATCGCATCGAAAATGCCAACTAAGCAGCAAGTAAACCTTGAAACACAGCCAATATCGTTTCACGAGTATAATAAATCATTTCAATTAGTTAAAAACCATTTAATTAACGGAAATTCCTACCTTGTTAACCTAACGCATCCAACACCAATAAACCTTAACATTAGCCTCAAGGAGGTATATTTACAAAGCATTGCTCGCTTTAAGCTTTGGGTTAAGGATGAATTTGTAGTTTTCTCTCCTGAGCTATTTATTAAAACCAAGAATAATGCAATCTTCTCATATCCAATGAAAGGCACCATTGATGCTATGGAAGAAAATGCAGCACAAAAAGTGCTAAGCAACCCTAAAGAATTAGCTGAACACAACACTATTGTTGACTTATTACGAAACGACCTTAACCGAGTTTCGAAGAAGGTAGCTGTAAATAGGTTTAGGTACATCGATAAGATTAAAACCCACAAAGGGGAACTACTTCAGGTAAGCTCCGAAATATCAGGACAATTATCAAACAATTGGCAGCAAAACTGTGGCAAAATCCTTTTCGATTTATTGCCGGCTGGCTCCATAAGCGGTGCCCCGAAAAAAAAGACGATAGCTATCATTAAAGAAGCTGAAAAATATACAAGGGGCTACTACACAGGTGTTTTTGGAGTTTTTGATGGCGAAAATATCCTCAGTGCTGTAATGATTCGCTTCATAGAACAAACCAATTCGGGTTTGGTATTTAAAAGCGGTGGAGGCATTACGATACATTCGAACCCTCAAGCGGAATACAACGAGCTGATACAAAAAGTTTATGTGCCAATTATTTGAAACCCTACGCATTGAAGAAGGGCAAGTTCTGAATGCCAATTACCATTTAGAACGCATGAACCGAAGCAGGCTTGAACTTGGTATTTCAGGGCAGCAGTTTACAAATCTTGCTCCATTTAGATTGGACAATTACTTGGCAAAAGGATTGACCTATCGCTGCAGAATTGATTATAGTACAGTTATTCAAGCAATTACTTTTTCGAAGCACATTTATTCGCCAATAAAGAAACTGAAAGTTGTGAGGACTAGCCAACTTAATTATGCCCACAAATTTGCCGATAGGAGCCAACTTAATTTTTATCGAAACCAATGGCCAGCCTTTGATGACATACTTTTAGTTGTAAATGGCCGGATTACAGATACTTCTATTGGCAATATTGTATTTTGGGATGGCATAAACTTCGTAACACCAAAGAGTCCCTTATTACTTGGCACCCAAAGAAAATATTTGCTTGATAAAAAACTAGTTTATGAAGAAGAGATGCTTATTAATGATTTACAACGCTTTACAAGTTGGAGTGTTATTAATGCCCTACGACCATTACAATTTAACGAATTCAACCCAATAAGTCAGGTTTACATATAAGCTGTACCTTTGCATACATAAACCAATAATCAATCATACATGAAACGTGTTATAAGAACCGAAAACGCCCCAAAAGCTATTGGGCCATACAGTCAAGCCATTGAAGCAAACGGAACCTTGTATATCTCTGGCCAAATACCCATTGATCCTACAACCAGCAAAATTGTTGAAGGTGGAATCAAAGAACAAACCCAAAGGGTTTTACAGAATATCGCCGGGATTTTGAATGAAGCTGGCTATTCGATTGAAAACGTTGTAAAATGCACTTGTTTATTGAGTGACATGGACAACTTTGCGGCCATGAATGAAGTTTATGGAACCTATTTTACCCAAGATCAGCCAGCACGAGCAGCCTATGGGGTAGTCCGGTTGCCATTGGGCGTTTTAGTTGAAATTGAATGTATTGCTGTTAAATAGCCTGGTTTGCTAAACTACTTAATAAAGAAAAGCCGTCCAAACAATGTGGACGGCTTTTCTTTTAACAGTTGGAAGCTTAAAACTTATAACCCAATGTAAGCATGATGCTATTGGCAGTTAACTTGTTTGTTGATACGGGTTGATCATAGCCATCTGGCGCATAATACAAATAGTAGTCTTCTTCAGATTTTGTAGTAACAAAGGCACAATCTAAATAATAATCAGCTTCTTTAAAGCCTAGGCCAAACGAAATGGAGGTGCGTTTTCCATCATTAAGGTTATCGGCAAATGGGCTGTCGTACATGGCATAACCACCCCTAAAACTAAATTGTGAATAACGATACTCAGCACCAAATTTGAAGATATTCTGTGCTTTGTAAATGCTCTTGATATCTGAGTTTACATCAATAAAATCGGCATTTGGACGCATTTTGGCCGAGGAGTAATCGACGTATTGATATTCGGCGCTTACAATAGCTGATTGGCCGAGCACGAAGGCTACGCTACCAAGCAGTTTTTGAGGGGTAGTCAACTCATAATCAAACTCTCCGTACGGAGATGATACATTCATATCTTGAACAACAGAATCGAATTCGGACTGCATATTGCTTCGCCATGAATCTTTCATACTTGTAAAAAAGGTAGGACTATGGTAGGCGGCACCTAAGCGAATCCAATCGGCTACCCGAAAAATCATCCCAGCTTTTATGTTTATACCAGAACCTGTGGTTTCGAGTTGCTCTCGCAGGGTAAGCGACTTAAAATAATCATTCTTTTGGTCAACATCCGTTTCCTCATAAGCTGATTCCTGATAGTAGCGGAAATAGGGGAATCCAATGGAAATACCTAAATAAAGCTTATCGCTATAATTTGCGGCCAAACCCATTACTACTTCATTCATAGATCCTTCGGTATAAATTGATTTCAACTGTTGAACACCTCCATCGGGCATATCGCAATAGTATTGGTTGGTAGCACTATCATAAAAAAGCAAATTAGCCCTGTAAGCAAGCTCTTCAGGCGAATTTGTGTATATGCCGTTGTCATTGGCATACTGAGTATAACCTGTTAAGAGTGAACTATTCTCATTAAACCCATTCATATACATGCTGTTGTTAAAGTTTAGGAGGCGATTCATTCCAAAACCAAATTGTACATTGCGCCATCCATCCGTTCCGAGGCGGTCTGGAAATTCTGCTGTCAACACTATACCTGCATTTTGTATGTTAAAATTATACTCATCGTCCTCAGTAGTATTACCAAGGTATTTCGATTCGGTAATAGCATGATAAAGCGAAGGGGTAACTGTAAATTCAGAGCTTTTGAACAAGCCCAAGCCTGCAGGATTAGTGCTTATGGTTGAAAAATCAGCTCCAATAGCACCAAAAGCACCACCCATGGCTGTAAACCTAGAAGAACCGCCATATCCTACGTTTGAATAGCGAAGCGCATCAACGGCATTTTGAGCATAAACACTTGTAAACAAAATGGTTATAAGCAATATCACAAATAATCGTTTCATAAATTCAATTTTTAAAAGTTGTTATTATTCAACAAATTAACTATCTTTCTAATTTCTAATCTTGGTTCTTTATTATTTTACCTTCTACGACCACCTCCTCCGCTTGAGGAGCCTGATGAGCTACCGCCAGAGGAACGCGAAGGAGTGTAGCTACCACCTCCACTGCTACTTCCCGATGAGCGGGAGGGTGTATAATTACTATTACCTGACGATGAAGATGAACGTGGCTGGGAAGGTGGGCTATAAGTGGAGTTATTGCTGCGAGAAGGAGGGGTATAGCTTTTGGAATTTGATTGGTTTTGAGGTACTGAGTAAGGCCGCTGTTGGGTACGTACATTATTGTCGCCTCTAGTGGCAGGTTGGCTATTTTGCTGATTGCGAGGAGCTACGTAATTATTGCTAGACCTTGGTTGTGAATAGGAAGGCGGAGTATAGGTACGCTGCCTGCCTGCCGAACCTTGGGTTTCGGTAGCTCTGGGTTTGGCTAAATCTTGTCGTGTGGCAGCATTTCCCCTACTGTACTTGTTGTAATCATAGCGTGTGCCCGAAGCAGTTGTTGGGTTATTACGTTGGTTGCCATACCGTGCCTGGGCTGCATTTGATCGTTCATCAGAAGTTTGAGCTGATTGGTTCTGGACGTTGCCTGAAGCTGTTACCCTTGGGTTTACTGTTTGCCCACTTGCATTACCAGATGTTTCATTTCCTTCGGTAGCTTGTGAATTGGATGCTGCAATTCGGGTAGCTGCCGGATTAACTGTAACCCTGTTTGACGCGTCATTTCTTTCGGCTCCAGCATTAGTAGTAGCCCCTGATTCGGCAACACGTCGTTGGCTAAAAGTACTGGGCCTTGAAGGATTTGATGTACCGCCAGAGGGTTGTGCATTTATTTCACTGGCTGCGTTACCACCAGAGGCTGATATACGGCGATTAGTAAACCCATCATTATTCGGGTTATTTGGGTTATTTGAACCTGCAACATTGGTTGAACCGCGCGAAGTTCGTCTGCCATAATAGGAATTATCATTGTAATTACTGCCCCAATTGCTGCCTCCGTAGTTATTGCCATTCCAATAACCATTGTTATAACCAAGCCAATAAGAGCCATAGCCATATAGATAAGGTGATCCCCAATAATAGGGTGAATACCAATTGCAACCCCATGGGCTATACCACGAGTTGTATGGGTATCCAAAACCAAGACCCCAATTGAACCCCCAGCTAGGGCCGAAATTCCAGTTAAGGCCAAAGGACAGACTTGAGCCCCAATAGAACGGATCGTAGGTATTGTAATACAAATCGGTGTAAAACGGGTCGTAGTAAGAGAAACCGTAAACTGGATTATGGAACCGTCTTAGCCGTTGGGAATATGAAAAGTCATAATAATCATCGTACTCCACGGTTTCGTATTCGGTTGAATAATCAGCTGATACTTGCCTATCGGGTTCTGAAAGCAGCAGTGTATCATTGTTTTGATTGATATACTGTTGCTGGGCAATGGTGAAATCCCTTTTGTCAGTTACCTGATTATTAGCGGATGGTTCTTGGTTTTGATAAAGCGTTGTGCTACCTTGTTGAATGGGTTCATTTGATTTAACCACAACTACTTCGGTAGGCCTAGGCGCATTCTTAGGCGAATAATATGCATCGTCAAAAGGTGCATTGCTTACTCGTGAGGTGGTGCAAGCTCCTATAGCTAGGGCTATTGCAGCCAGGGAGATAAAATGATAGGTTTTCATGGTTTTGCCCTCCGATAAATATGTTGGTTTGATAAAAAGCTGATTTCAGGCGAATTTGTTAATTTTGCCGAATTAAAAAATGAGGTTTTAGCCCCTCAAAATTATCCAAATATCATACCACAGTAAAACTATGGCAAAAAATTTTTCAACTCGCGAAGAGAATTATTCCCAATGGTATAATGATCTGGTTATAAAAGCCGATCTTGCCGAAAACTCTGCAGTTAGAGGGTGCATGGTAATTAAACCTTATGGCTATGCCATTTGGGAAAAGATGCAACAAGCTCTTGACAAAATGTTTAAAGATACAGGGCATGTTAATGCCTACTTCCCTCTTTTCATCCCCAAATCATTCTTCAGTAAAGAGGCCAGTCACGTTGAAGGATTTGCCAAAGAATGTGCCGTTGTTACCCATTATCGGTTAAAAAACGATCCTGATGGCAAAGGCGTAATAGTTGACCCCGATGCAAAGCTTGAAGAAGAACTCATTGTTCGCCCAACCAGCGAAACCATTATTTGGGATACCTATAGAAATTGGATACAATCGTACCGCGACTTGCCATTGTTGATTAACCAATGGGCAAATGTAGTTAGGTGGGAGATGCGTACCAGACTATTCTTACGCACCGCTGAATTCTTATGGCAAGAAGGCCATACTGCGCATGCTACTTCAGAAGAAGCAATTGAAGAAACCAAGCGAATGCTGGATGTATATGCCAATTTTGCCGAAAACTGGATGGCTATTCCGGTGCTGAAAGGTGTTAAAAGCCCCAACGAACGCTTTGCCGGTGCTATTGAAACCTTTTGTATTGAAGCGCTGATGCAAGATGGCAAGGCCTTGCAAGCAGGTACTTCTCACTTCCTTGGCCAAAACTTTGCCAAGGCTTTTGAGGTAAAATTTTTGAGCAAAGAAAATAAGCAAGACTATGTATGGGCTACTTCATGGGGTGTATCTACACGTTTAATGGGAGCGCTCATTATGACACATTCTGATGACAATGGCTTGGTTTTACCACCAAAACTCGCACCTTATCAAGTTGTAATTGTACCCATTTATAAAAAAGCCGAACAACTACAGGCTATCAGCCAAAAAGTGGATGAGATTATCAGTAGCTTGAAAGCTAAAGGCATAAGCGTAAAATACGACGACCGCGATTCCTATACTCCTGGTTGGAAATTTAATGAATATGAATTTAAAGGAGTGCCCATACGCATAGCCATAGGCCCTCGCGACCTTGAGAATGGCACCGTAGAGGTGGCGCGCCGCGATACCTTGGAAAAATCAATTCTTGAAATGGTTGATTTGGCCACCAAAATTGAGAACCTTTTAGAACAAATACAAGAAAACCTCTATCTCAAATCATTTAATTTTAGAGATCTTAATACATTCAAAGTTGATTCTTGGGAAGAATTCTTGGTACAAATTGAAAAAGGTGGATTTATATATGCCCATTGGGATGGCACGCCCGAAACCGAGCAAAAGATAAAAGAAGAAACCAAAGCCACCATCCGCCTGATACCTATTGAGCCTGAAGCTGAAGAAGGCTTATGTGTTTATTCCGGAAAACCGTCACCCTACAGGGTTGTATTTGCCCGGGCATATTAAGTTCAAGCTTGCGAAAATAATCGGCGTTGCAATTACCAAGGCGCAACGCCGTTTTAATTTTACCAACACCCATCAATTTGAAAAAAGTTATCGTTTCTGTAATAAACGACCTTGCTACCGATCAACGGGTTAATAAAGTTTGCACAAGCCTAACTGCGATGGGTTTTGAAGTACTTTTGGTTGGCCGCAAACTAAAGAATAGCCTGTCGTTAGATGTGAGAGCATATAGAATGCATCGAATGAAGCTACTTTTTGTTAGAGGTCCGTTGTTCTATGCTGAATTCAATGTACGCTTGTTCTTTTTCTTACTCTCACATAGAACCAACTTACTGGTATCAAATGACTTGGATACTTTGCTTCCGAATTTTTTGATAAGCAGAATAAAACATGTTCCTGTAGTGTACGACAGCCATGAGCTGTTTACCGAAACCCCAGAAGTTATTAACCGCCCAATAATTAAAGGAATATGGGAAACCTTAGAAAGGCTCATTTTACCAAAACTTACAGATGTAATAACCGTAAACCGCTCAATAGCTGACATTTTTGAGGCTAAATATCCCATTCGTGTTAAAGTAATACGCAATGTACCCACCAGAATTCGCTCACAGCAATTCAAATCAAGAAAAGAATTGGGCTTGCCCGAAAAAACCTCCATCCTGATTTTGCAAGGTGCAGGCATCAATATACAACGGGGAGCAGAAGAATTGGTGGAAGCCATGCAATACATTGAAAACGCAGTTTTGCTGATTATTGGTTCGGGTGATGTGCTCGATTCGTTAAAAATGATAGCAACGAGACTTGGATTAAGCAACAAAGTTAAGTTTATTGGCAAACTACCTTACACAGAATTAATGCATTATACTGCTAATGCCAATCTTGGTTTAACCCTTGATAAGGACACAAATCCAAATTACAGATACAGCCTACCGAACAAATTGTTTGATTACATTCATGCCGGAATACCCATTTTGGCTAGCCCGATGGTTGAAATAAAACGAATAATTGAACAGTATGGTGTGGGCGAAACTATTGAAAACCATGATCCAAAACATATTGCGGCCAAAATTAACGGACTGATTCATGACGAGGGCAAAGCTGCTACTTACAAGGCCAACTGCAAAAAAGCCGCTCAAGAGCTTTGTTGGGAACACGAAGAACTAACCCTAAAAGAAATTTATGGAAAATTCATCGCGTAAACACTTACATATCATAGCCTTCGACATTCCATTTCCGGCTAATTATGGTGGTGTAATTGATGTGTTTTACAAATTGGTTCACCTAAAAGATGCTGGTGTTGAAACAATTTTGCACTGTTTTGAATACGGTGACAGAAAACCTTCGCCAGAATTAGCTAAACTTTGCTATAAAATCTATTACTACAAGCGAAAAACAGGTTTGCTGAGCCAGCTTTCAACAAAACCCTATATTGTTGCTAGCCGCGAAAATGAACAATTGCTGAAAAACTTGCTATTGGACGATTACCCAATTCTTTTCGAAGGATTACACACGTGTTCCTTGATAAATCACAACGCTTTGCGGCATCGTTTTAAGATTTATCGTGAAAGCAATATCGAGCATCAATATTACCTTCATTTAGCAAAATCAACCAAAAAAATCCTAACCAAAGCCTACTTTATACTTGAGAGCGCAAAACTGTGGTATTTCCAAAAAAAATTGCAGTATGCCGATTTAATGTTAGTTGTATCTAAATCAGATACTACTTACCTCCAAAACAAGTTTCCGAATAGGCGTGTGGTGTATTTGCCAAGCTTTCACCCAAATAATGAGGTAAGCAGCAAGCCAGGTAAACAAAGTTTTGCCCTTTATCATGGGAAGCTTTCGGTAGCCGAAAACCTTCAAGCAGCTGAATTTTTAATCAAAGATGTTTTTTCGAAAAACATCCTTCCTTTCGTTATAGCGGGATTGAACCCACCAGCATCATTATATAAACTTAGTGAACCCTATAGCAATATCAAAATAATTGCCAACCCAACTGATGATGAGCTCTTTGGTTTACTTGAGGCAGCTCATGTTAATGTATTGGTTACGTTTCAACCAACTGGCTTAAAGCTCAAACTACTAAATACCCTATACAAAGGCAAGTACTGCTTGGTTAATTCAAGTATGCTTGAAGGCACAAACCTTCACCAACTTTGCACTATTGCAAACACGGCACCCGCTATACTTGATGAATTAAATAAATTGTTTAGCAAAAGTTTCGGCCACGAAGAAATAACGAAAAGGAAGGACCTTCTTGAAAAGGACTTCTCAAATCACAACAATATCAATACCCTGCTAAAATATCTATAATCAAGCAGCTAGATCACATCTAGGTTCCCTTGGTTTTCAATCATGGTCCAGAACGATGCATCGGCTGCGGCTTCTGTTAAACGGCCTTGGTCGAGCCGTACAACCCGGGAGGGGAATTTGCGGATTAGGTTATAGTTGTGTGTGGCCATCAGTACAGCACATCCATTGGCACTAATTTCTAAAAGTAACTTCATGATGCCTTCTGAGGATTCGGGATCTAGGTTTCCGGTTGGCTCATCGGCAATAATTACAGCTGGGTTGTTAATGAGGGCGCGTGCAACGCCAACGCGTTGTTGTTCGCCACCCGAGAGTTGGTGAGGAAGCTTGAAGCCCTTGGTAGGGATTCCCGTTTTCTGTAAGAGATAGTTCACGTTATCCTGAATCTTCACTTTATCTTTCCAACCCGTGGCCTTCATCACAAACTTTAAATTATCAGCAACTGATCGATCGGACAACAATTGGAAATCTTGAAAAACAATGCCCAGTTTGCGTCGCAAAAGAGGCACTTCTTTACGGTGCAGATTACGCAAATCAAATCCTGCAACTTGCCCTTCACCATCCAACATAGGTATTTCTGCATAGATAGTTTTAAGCAGGCTGCTCTTTCCAGAACCTGTCTTGCCAATGATGTAAACAAACTCACCGGGTTGGATAGAAAGGTTAATACCACTCAAAATCAATATATTATTCTGAAATACGGAAACACCATGTAATCGAACAATTTCTGACATAGGAACCAATTATTTTGAAAACGAAAATGTTTTAAAGCACAAAGATACTCTTTTCATAAATTTGCCCTTACAAAAGAAAGCTGCCAATTTGATAACTGGCGAAACTCAGTTGCATGATTACAAAAGCCTTTGTAAGATCTTCTTTAGGAAATCTGCATTTAAAATTTCAAAAAAAAGTTCATTCAATTACTATGAAACATACTATATACCAATTTATTAACCTTCTTGCGATTAGTCTTCTTACGTGGCTAATGGTATCTTGCAGTTCGATAAAACCCGAGAAACCATTAGAGTATTACAGCAACATTGAAATAATACCGGCAAAATCAACCATAAACCTGCCACTAGATATCGAAGTAAAAGATTTGGAGCAACTTGTGAACAAGAATTTAACTGGCCTCTTATACGAAGACAGCGACCTTGAAGACGACAATTTAATGATAAAGGCATGGAAAACAGGGCAAATAGTCATAAGACTCGAAGGTTCAGAATTGGAATGGCAAATTCCTCTAAAACTTTCGATAAAACTTGGCGTGAAACTTGAAAAATTTGGCCTTACCATTTCTGACACCTATGAACTAAACGCCGAAATACAACTGAAATACAAAACCATTCTCGGAATAGCACCCGATTGGAGCATAAAAACCAATACTTTTCCAAAAGATTATAAATGGATAAAACCTCCAACCTTAAAATTAGCTGGCATAAACATACCAGTAACCTACATTGCCGATGAAGTACTGAAATCCAATCAAGAACGAATTTCGAAAGAGATTGACAAGGCCGTTGCAAATGGGTTCGACCTCAAAAAAATGGCCGCAGAAACATGGGAAGCCATCCAGAAACCGATAAAACTATCGGATGAGTACAATGCATGGCTAAAAATAAACCCACTCGAAATAAAATCGATGCCCATAAAGGGCGTTGGGGGGAAAATAGTTTATAAAGTTGGTATCGTGTCAACAACCAAATGCTTTGTTAATCAAGATCCACCAAGCGAACCTATCACAAAACTCCCTAATTTAAAACTAACCCAAAATATTGATGATGGATTTGATGTTAACCTATTAACCACTATACCCTATACCTATATTGAAGAAACCGCCAAAAAACAACTGCTAAACCAAACCTTTAAAGATGGGAAACGAAGCCTTACCATTGATGACGTTAAGATTTATGGCAGTTACGATCGCTTGATTGTGGAGGCAACAGTTCACGGGAGCATAAAAGGAACATTGTTTTTTACAGGCAAACCAGTTTACAATCCCGAAAACAAAGCAATAGAAATTGA
>CAZKHA010000038.1:0-25373 GCA_964552325.1 uncultured Bacteroidales bacterium | reverse complement strand
ATGCAAAGCTATAAAACATCTGCATTGAAGTATATTTCAATAGTAAATTTTAAGCAAAATTGATTGGGGGATTTGTCATAACAACTTTGTTGCATACAAAGACCAGCTAAAGGGTAGCCGGTCTTGTGCATTTTATATATTCTATGGGTGAAAGCTTTGGGCCGAAAGAGCCGTGTTGTTATCAATAATTATCAGATCATGTGCATCAACCAAGCCATTACAATCAACGTCTTCTGGTACATTGCCCGTAGCAAAGGTGCTGCAAGCCATGTCGCATGCGTCCATATCCATTTCATCAACAAAACCATCTTGGTTTGTATCCCCACCAAATACCATCCAAAATCCGTCAGTTGATTGCTTCAGGTTGGCAGAATATACGTTAAATGGCGAGTTCATTGGGCACTCAATCAAGTCAAATTCAAACGAAATAGGGTTGAATGATGTAATTTCAAGGTGTGTCCTGTGTTTAATGGTGATGTAGTATTGCTGGTTGTAAGTGCTTGGAATTACCAAGCTAACAGTTCCAGCGGTGGTTAGGTTTGCCGAAGTGCTGTAAATGATGCTTGTATAGTTTAGTGGGTCGTGTAACTCGATGGTAACCTGGTCGGCAATCAATCCTAGGTAAAGCGGTACGTTTCCATTGCTTGCTTTTCGCATCAGCCCCGAGCCTTCATAAAGCCCCTCTAGCAACACAGTTAGAATCAGGTTTTTATTGCTGCTGCCAGCCCCATTTTCATAGGCACCAATACTTGGGTTGCTGAGGCTTCTGCTAAAGCCCAGAAAATCTGTTGTTACTTCGGCAACTGGTGTGCCAGCGCCCAACACAGGTGAGGTTAAGCTAGGTATGAGTGTGATCGGGTCGTTAAACAAAGGGTCAGTGTTTATCGAATAGGAGTCAGTGCCGGTGTCCAAGTTCAGGTCAACTAAATTGGTGTATTCAATTCCATCCACAAAGGCCATAACACCTTGTGATCCGGATGTGTAATAACAATTGTAGTCAATTTGGGTTTGCATCCAGCTATCGGCTTGGCTGTAAAGCGCATAGGCTTTGGTGGTGGTATAATTTATGTCAACCAGGGTATTCCTTATAATATTATTTGTCAACGTTAAGGCTTCGGTTCCCAGGCCAATAAACACAGCGGCACTGTAGAGGTTGATATTTTGGCCAGAAATGTCGCCATAAAGATTGATTGAATTGTTTAAGATTTTTATACCATGCGTATAGGAGGTGTTAATTGCCGTGATGCCGTTAAATTCGGGCTGCGATGAACCATTGCCACTAATATCCGAAATTAAGTTGTTAGCAATAAGTATTTCTGAATCTGTGGTTTGGGTTTGAACATTTATTCCGATGGCACCATAGTCATATAGACCGTTGTATTTAATTCCTGTTATATTGTTGCCAATAATCTGTGTTTGGGTGTTTCCATAGTCTAAATCAATGCCAATTGGTGTAGATTCGCTCCATTGTAGGTTGGTAATCAAATTGTTTTGGATAATTAACCCCTTCGTAAACATTGCGTGTATGGCATTTCTCGAAAGCCTTAGTGTGTCAATAACCGATCCGAAGGTATTGTTGGCTATCGTGCATCCTTCAATAGGATTCGTAGCATCACCATATAACTCGATTCCAACCACCAAATTCCAGAATCGGTTATTGATAATATTAAACGAGTCAACTGTACTGAGGCAAATGCAGGAAACGCCATAAGATGAGTAAGAGGAACCGCCACCAATAAGGTTGCTGTTTTTAATTGTTACATTCCTGGAAAAATAGCCTTCGAGGGAATTGAAAGTAATAACGGGCGCCCCTGTACCATCCAGATTGTTTATATACAAATTGTGTGTATTGCCCCCGGGTATGTTTGAGCCATCAATTATAAAATTGGATACTCCCTGAATATTGAATACTCCTGAAAATGAAAAGGCCGTTAAAACCACATTCTTAGTGGGTGCGGGCTTTATGGTTACGGTATTTATGGGGCTACTGCCGTAAATGGGATAAATGGTGTGCGAAACACTGACGTTTATTGAATCGGTGAGCAGTAGTTCAACTGGGCAAGTAAGTTCGCTTTGATTCAGCCTGGTAAGTGCAGCATTCAGATTTTCAAAGTCTTGTCCGCTGCCAACATAGTAGGTTCCACACATACCTGATATAGGGTATAAATTGGGGTATGGAACGTCAGTGCACGAAGGTGGGTTGCTGCCAAGCCCTGTCGCGAGGTCGGGTGGATTAACGGCAACATTGGGGATAGCGGCAAGGTCTTGAGCCGCAACGTAATAATAAACAGTGTCTCCATTTACAGCTCCATCACCAAATGTAAAAAGGTAAACACTTGATGAAACAAATGTGCCTTGTGCTGAAAGCCAGGGTCCAGCCAGGTTAATTTTCCAATAAAGCACGGGCAAGCCTATGCCAGCAATCGGAACTCCTGAATAGTCGTCGGTAATGGTAGCCATTAAGGTCCTATCTCCTGTATAACCAGTAACTTGAAGGCCTGTGTAACTGATGGTTGGTGGAACTAAATCCAGGTGAATCCCAGCAAATTCATCAGCCCCTATATCTGGCTTGGTGGCCGGAGCTCCTGAAAAATCAGGATACCCTGGGTTAGGGAACCGCAAATCATAATCAAAGTCAAAGTCCAGCGTTGCAGGCGAAGTAATTTCAAGGGCCGAACTCTCGCATTGTGTTGGTATGCTTGCATCTACATGCAGGTCATAGGGTTTGGTAAGTGTATTAATGAAGCTTGTATTTTCCGAAACGGCGTGCTGCTCGCGGGGCATCATCCAGGCCTTGTACTCGGTCAGTGTTTGAAACGAGAACAGGCCATCGTCATAAATCAGGTTGTTTGGCCCTGGTATTCCGGCGTACAGGTTGTTGTTATCAGAAGCTGGGTCGAAGCTAAGCATGTTTACACCCCCTCGCCTGAATGCAACAGCTTTGCCCCAATCGTTGGGTGTAGATTTATCAATAAAGATGTTGTTATGAGAAGTCAAAATCAAGTAGTTTGAAATGCCGGCATAGCCACAATAAAATGCAGATGTTCCAAATAATGCCCCGGAACTGCTTGCGTTAAGGTAAATGGTGTTGTAACGCACATAGGCTAGTTGCCCAAACGAAGGGCTTGCACCAATATAAAAACCGGCCAGCGCATGTGCCGCATTGGCTTGTGGAGCGTTTAAATCCGAAATAAAATTGTTGTGGAAATTAAGGGTGTCAAAAGTGTTTACATAAACCCCCCGAACATCCACATCTGACGATGCTCCAATTTGATTCGTAATACCATATATCTGGTTGTGATGGATGTCAAGATTAACAGCCGAGGGTACATTCAAACCAAATACATGGCCATTGGGTATAGTGAGATTGCTTATGGTATTGTTATAAATAACTTTTTTTGTGGTATTGGTAGCATAAATCCCATCAATTGACATGGTACCTGTGGTAGTGCCTGTAAAACTTAGTCCGGAAATTGTATTGTTCGAAATTATCTCTTGGTTTTGAGCCATATCATTATAATAAGCGGCTAAATAACTCACCGAATTTCCTGTTGAAAGATTGAACGTGTTATTTGATAGGGTGTTATCATCAAAAAGAACCTTAGAAAGACCGGCCTTGATTCCATAAAAATATCCGAAAGAACCTGTTTTGCTGTTTCCTGATACAGTGTTTCCGGTTATCACGGCGACCAGCGGGTTGTTTGTGTAGATTCCGAAGAAGCTCCCATTGCCCTGCATGTTGTTGTTCAAAACCTGGTTGTTGATTAAGTACAAGGTGTCAGGGCTCGACTCCATATAAATGCCATTAAATCCGGTAGATCCGTTAAAGCCGTACGAACAGTTTTGGATAATGTTATTCGAAATTGTAACTACACAAGTGTTTCCGGTAACACTGCTCCCTGAACCACACGAAATCCCATAGATAGCGGTTGTTGCCGAAATTCCGTTTTTCAGGCTAATGGTGTTGTTGTGGATAGTAGCAGGCGCCCGTAATGCGGCTTCTACACGGATGCCATAAATGGGACTGTTTGACCCAACAGTTTCTGTAATCGTGTTGTTGGCTATTTGAACATTGTACTGCCATTTCGTATAAATTCCTTGACCTCCTGCAAAGTTGCTGAGGGTGTTTCCGCCATCAACCCCAACTTTCATGTTTTGGTCAAATAAGGTGTAGGGCGACGGTGCGTTGTAACCTACTAGGCTGATTGGAATGTTGCAATTGCTTATCGTGTTGTTGGAGAAACTGCAATTGCTGTGAACATCATCCAGGGTGGTTGGATTGTTTGGTGTTGATGTGCTTGTGGCCGTATGGTGGGCAACATAAATTCCCCTTGTGTTGGTGTTTGATTGCGTGAGGTTTATGCTACAGTTTTTGATGATTACAAACGAGCAACCATCAATTGGGGCTGAGCTGCTCTTTTTAACCAGTGCATAACCCCATTCCATCTGTTTGGTGGAATTGTTGTTTGCTGAAGCCTCCTGCAAATCTATACCATCAAAGGTAATGTAATCGGTACCAGAAAGTTTAATAAAACCATCTCTAGCACCAACCCCTGTTGCTGCAGTTATTTTTGGATTGTTTCCACTGCCAGACTTTTGGAAAACAATGGGGTTTAGAACTGTACCTGTGACGGTTATGGTGCCAGCAGTTGTCGATGTAAAGGTTTCGGTATGCCCTGCCGCCACGTTAAAGGTAACCCCGCCTGCACCAACGCCACTTGTGTTAAGTGCGGTAATGGCTGCTTGAATGCTCGCATAATCACCCGGAATACTTTTTGGGCCGGAAAGCTCAGCGGATCCATAAACGTAAAAAAACACTAAAAGGATTGTAATTGAAAGGCTTTTCATAGCTTTTTTGGTTAGGATTTGTACTTTTTTAGAATGCGACACCAAATATAGTAATTTATACTTATAAAACTGCATGTTTGCGTATGAACACAGCTATCCTATGCCCAAATTTCTTTGTGCCAATGTAATTGCCTGATAAATAGTAGATTTATTGTTGATTTGTAATGTTAAATAATTCTAAAGTTTTAATAAGTCTTTGGGCTCTTCATTGTTATAGCGGCTGATCATGCGAAGATTAATAGATGCAATGATCCCATGTAATGAAGGCAGAAGCTTACGTATGCGTGTACAAGTTTTCGATGAGAGGCTGGTAATAGGCTTCAATGATTTTGCGCTTGGTTTTTAGGGTGCTCGTAAGTTGCCCGTTATCGATGGTAAAGGGTTCGTCAAGCAAGGCAAAGCGTTTTACTTGTTCGTGGGGTTGTAACTCGGTTTGTAAAACGGCAAATCGTTTAGTTAGCGCATCTACTAATTTAGGATGCTTGTAAAACTCGTTTTTGGGAATAAAATCGATCTGAAGTTGGTTGGCTAATTCCTCCATTATGGCATTTGTTGGAACGATGAGCGCAGTAACATACTTGCGGTTATCGCCAACTAATACTATCTGTTCAATAATAGGGTCTCTTTTAAACAGTAATTCAAGCTTTTGTGGCGAAACATACAAGCCACCCGAAGTTTTAAACAAATCTTTTATACGGTCAGTCATCACTAAATCACCGTCAAAAGTTAGGTAACCTTTGTCGCCTGTTTTAAACCATCCATCTTTTAATACAGCCGCGGTGGCTTCTGGTTTTTTATAGTAGCCCGTAAATACTGTTTTGCTTTTAATCAGGATTTCGCCTTCTTCCGAAATTTTAATACTGACTTCTGGCATGGGTGTTCCTGCTGTATCGGGGTTGTAGTTATCCGATTTATAGCAACTTACTGTGGCACAGGTTTCCGTAAGCCCATAACCATAGTTCACAAAAACGCCTACTGCTTGAAAAAATTTGATGGTGGCTGGCGAGATAGCTGCTCCTGCACAAGGCATAAAGCGGATGTTTCCTCCAAATACTTTTCGCAATTTACTATGGACTAATTTATTGGCTATGGCATTTTTCAATTTTAGATCGAGTGGCAATGGCTTGCTTTTCTTTTTGTACTCAAGCCCTTCTAATCCTATTCGTACTGCCCAATGAAAGATTTTCTGTTTAAAGCTTGGCCATTTTTTCGTTTCGGCATGAATGCCTTCCATGGTTTTCTCAAAAAAGCGTGGAACAACACACATAACCGTTGGTTTCACTTGGGGCAAAACCTCAATTATTTCACGCGGATTGTCTAAGAGCCAGTTTTCCGCGCCCCTATGCATCACATAATAAGACCACAAACGTTCAAACACATGGCAAAGTGGCAAAAAACATAGTGAGCGATCGCTTGATGTCAATTCAAGGCGTTCGTCGTGTATTTTTAGGGCATGAAGCAAGGTTGAATGATCCAAAAGCACACCCTTTGGCTCGCCAGTGGTTCCCGAGGTATAAATGATGGTAGCTAAATCGGTGGTGGCCAACTGTTCAATCCGGTTCCGAAGTTGTGCCTCATTACCGGCCTTTGCTCCTAACTCGCAAAAGTTGCTAAAACTTGTACAATCAGGCTGAGGCAAATCACTTGGATAATCTTCACTACAAATAATGTGTTCCAGGCTTGGGCATTTGGCCCGTACACGTAGCAGGCGATCTGTAATTTCCGCACTTCCCGAAAACACAATGCGAATACAAGCCTCGTTTATAATGTATTCCAACTGATCGGCTGTTGACGTGGTGTACATTGGAACGGTAACACCGCCTATCATTTGAATTCCAAAATCGGCCAATAACCACTCGGGAGAGTTGGGGCTGATGATTCCAATGTTTTCGCCCTTTGCAGCCTTATTTGCTAGCAATGCCTTCGAAATCTGTTCGGCTGATACAAAAGCTTGGTGCCAGGTTGTTGATTGCCAGCCTGTTTTATTCCTTTGCCGATAGCGGTACATTACCCGATTACTATGCTCGTGGGTTCTATTTATAAATAATTTCGCTAGATGATTTGCTTCCATAGCTTGCAAAAATATTGCTATACCGCTCAATATCCAAGTTTTGAAGTAAATGTACGTCGTATTTTTTTTGTCAACTTCGTAACTCATTGTAAATAGGATGCTTAGTAAGATTTTTTCGTATTGTGTTTGGTTAAGGATATTTTTCGTGAAACAGATATGCTGATAATTTTATACTTTCGTGAACCTTTTACAATCCAACTTGTTTATAGTTTTGTTGTAAAAGTTAAACAAACTTGCGTATGATACTCCCAAGCGGCTTCCTTCAAGATTTTTCAAAGCAATCTAAAGAAGAGAAGATCAAGATAATAAGTTCACTTAGTGGCGATGCTTCATTTTCATCAGAACTATTAAAGTCGTTCGTTCATCCGGATGATCGTTTGCAATCGCGATTTGATGAATTCAGCGAAAACACCATTGCAAATTTTCCCTTACCTTATGGGATAGCTCCTAACTTCTTGATAAACGGAAAGTTCTATCAAGTACCCATGGTTATTGAAGAAAGTTCAGTGGTAGCAGCAGCTTCAAATGCAGCCAAATTTTGGGCTCATCGTGGCGGTTTTCACACGCGCATTATTTCGGCCATCAAAGCCGGACAAGTACACTTTACCTTTACGGGCAATGCAATGCAACTTTTGAGCAAAAGTGCTCAAATTGAGGATGTTTTGCTTAAACGAGTCCTTCCTCTTTCGCATAAAATGATGCAGCGAGGCGGAGGGGTCCTATCGGTTAAAGTAATTGATTCCACTCATTTAATACCCAACTATTATCAACTTGACGTACAGTTCAATACAGTTGATTCGATGGGTGCTAATTTTATCAACTCATGTCTTGAGGAAATGGCAGATGGTTTGCAAGCGTATTTGGCGCAAGCCTTTGCTACTGAAAAATGTGTCATTATCATGTCCATTCTTTCAAACTATATCCCCGAATGCTTGGTAGAAAGCATGGTAGAATGCCCGTTGCCCAGCCTAAAAAAGATACATCCCGATTTTACTCCCGAAGAGTTTTCTAATAAGTTTGCCTTAGCAGTTGAAATCGCACAAAAAAATGTGTCACGCGCCACCACTCACAACAAAGGGATAATGAATGGAGTTGATGCAGTGGTGCTTGCAACAGGCAATGATTTCAGGGCTGTGGAGGCTGGCGTTCATGCATACGCTGCTCGCAGTGGCCAGTATTCGGCACTTACCGAAACCGATCATACAGCGGGTTGGTTCCGCTATCGGCTTACACTACCCTTAAGCTTGGGAACTGTTGGCGGGCTTACGGCGCTGCATCCATTGGCTCGGCTCTCGCTTGAGTTGCTCGAAAACCCCTCTGCCACCGAGCTGATGCAAATTGCTGCTTCTGCTGGCCTAGCAAATAATTTTTCTGCTATCAGGGCATTGGTTACCTGGGGCATTCAAAAAGGCCATATGATGATGCACCTAAGCAATATTTTAAACGCACTCGAAACGTCCGAAGACGAAAAACGAACCGCTCGTGAATATTTTCATGGGCAGAAAGTATCCTTTAGTTTGGTTAGCGAGTTTGTGAAAAAACTTCGTAATGAGCCTGTTAAAAAATAGTGGTACACTAAAATCTTATGCTCCAGGTAAATTAATGATTACTGGGGAATACTTGGTGCTAAAAGGAGCCAAGGCATTAGCTGTGCCACTTAAACTGGGGCAGCATTTGACTTTGAAGCCTAATGGGCTAGGCCTGGTGGCATGGGAAACACATTACCAAGGAAAGAAAATTTTTGAAGCAAGTTTTTGCTCCGAAACTCTTGCCATCCAGTCCGAAACAAATATACGGAATGCTCAATATATCAGCCTTGTACTTTCAGGACTCAAAACCCTTAAACCAAATTTTTTCCCATCAAAAGGCTTGAGCTTTTTATCCGAACTCGAATTTCCTTTGGAATGGGGCTTGGGAAATAGTTCGGCACTCATTGCAAATCTGGCGCATCTTGCGGGTGTTGATCCAATTCGGTTGCACGAACAAACTTCTATTGGCTCGGGCTACGATGTTGCGTGTGCCTTTGAGTCTAAACCAATACTTTATGGGCTACAACCTGAGCCACATTGGGAAGTTGTGCCATTTTCGCCAAGGTTTGCCCATGAACTGTATTTGGTTTACCTCGGAAATAAACAAGATTCTTATAAAAGCGTAAAGGATTTTTATCAGAAATGTGCTGTTAGCACTGATCAAATAAATCAGTCTGACGTGTTGACGCACAAGGCCTTAAACTGTGAAACATCGGCGGGTTTTATGGATGCTTTGCAAGCACTTACTGAGCTTACAAGCGGTGTTTTAGGGGTAGAGAACCCGCTAATGGAGCGGTTTCCACATTTGGAAGGTTTTGCGAAACCACTGGGTGCCTGGGGTGGCGATTTTGCCCTCATCGTTTCAAAACTTCCAAAGCAAGTGCTAAAAAAATACTTGTATGCCGAAAATGTTGATGTGGTATTTTCGTGGGACGAACTTGTTAAAAGCTAAGATGCCATATGGAAAAAGAAGTTTATAGCTCAAGCTGGTCGTGCCCATCCAATATAGCCCTGGTAAAATACTGGGGCAAGCATGGACGCCAATTACCTAACAACCCATCCATTAGCTTTACCCTAGATTTCTGTCGCACAGAAACATCGGTAGCGCTGTTTCACCGTACACCCGAAAGCCCGTTTGTTGAGTTGTTCTTTGAAGGCAAACCGAATCCATTGTTTAGTGATAGGATAGATAAATATTTAAATAGCCTTGTTGCTGAAATCCCGTGGGTTAGCCAATATAGGTTTCTAATTAGCAGCCGAAATACGTTCCCACATTCAACTGGTATCGCTTCTTCAGCCTCGGCCTTTGGTGCTTTAGGCTTATGCCTTGCCGAACTTAATTCACAAATTAATGACAAAACCAATGATTTTGAGTTGAGTTTTGCCTCACGATTGGCCAGGTTGGGGTCAGGGAGCGCTTCACGGTCGCTATTTGATGGGTTTGCCATATGGGGCAAAAATGCCCATTTTGAACGGTTTTCGGATGATTTTGCCCAACAACTGCCTCAAATTCATCCGATGTTTAACGGCTTGAGAGATAGTATTGTAATTGTACATTCAGGCGTAAAGGATGTGTCGAGCAGCGCAGGCCATTCCCTCATGACAAATCATCCATTTGCTGCAGCTCGTTATGAGCAAGCCAAGAATCATGTGGCCTCTTTGATTACCTTTCTGAAGGAAGGCGATTGGGAAGCTTTTGCTCAACTGCTCGAAAAAGAAGCCCTTACCTTGCATGCCCTCATGATGTCGTCAGAGCAACCATTTATGTTGTTGAAACCGGCCTCATTGGCCATCATTGAGCGGATACAAAACTTTAGGAAACAAACTAATTTGCCTATAACTTTTACAATTGATGCAGGCCCTAACATCCATATAATTTTTCCTGATGAACATTATGAGGCTGTTAAGGGTTTTATTGAATTTGATTTGAGAAAAAATGTGGATATTGCGCGCATTATTCACGATAAAGCAGGAAAAGGACCTTATAAACTTACATGAAAAATCCCGGTTATTTTTACGCCAAGATAATGCTTTTTGGAGAGTATGGTGTCATACTTGGTTCACAGGTGCTTTCCATTCCTTACACCCATTTTATTGGGGAACTGAGTTTTTTGGATGATGATAAATACACCGATTTGGATTATGCTACCGAATCGAATGCCAATTTGGGCAAGTATTTACATCATTTAAAAGCGAATCAAAACAAAGGCAATTCAAACAATATTTTGGATCTTGCTAGAATGGAAGCCGATATCCAAAATGGTATTTTCTTTGAATCTTCTATCCCACAAGGCTATGGCATCGGAAGTTCGGGCGCATTGGTGGCCGCGCTTTACCAAAGGTATGCGTTGAACCCCATTCAATCCCATTCAAGGATCTTGTCTTCTGAAATCATGCAATTAAAGGAGATTTTCGCCTCACTTGAGTCATACTTCCATGGCAAAAGTTCTGGTTTGGATCCCCTTAATTCATACTTGCAATTTCCGCTGCATATGATTGACCAGCAAAGTATAAATTTGGTAGGGATACCACGCCATAAATTTGAAGGCCCCGGGGCAATTTTTTTGATAGATTCTGGAATGACCGGTAAAACAGCTACCTATGTAGAATCATTTTTAGAACGCTGCAAAGAACCTGTATTCAGCTCATCCGTTCGAAATACCTATATTCCGCTTACCAACCATTGTATATCTGACCTGATTTCGGGTAATATGTCAGGCTTTTTTTGCAACCTTAAGTTACTCTCACAGTTTCAATCCACGCATTTTCAACCCATGATACCTGCCAATTATAGGGATGTTTGGGATGCAGGCAATCAATCTGGCGATTACCACTTAAAGCTTTGTGGATCAGGCGGTGGTGGTTTTATTCTAGGATTTACACGTGATTTTGAACGAGCTGCAGCTAAACTTAAATCAGCGGGTATCGACATTATACCCGTTTACAAAAGCGATGACAAAAAGTAGCAGCATATAGCTCATCCTTTTCTTAGACAATTAACTAATTTTGTTGGATATGACTGTTTTGTTGCAGCAAAAATTACCTTTGATTGTTTATATGTCAATAGCCTAGTAGTTTCTGGGCTTGTTATTTATTATAACCTCTTATACTATGTCAACAAATCAATTTACTATATGGATGGCTCAAATCAGGGCCAATTTTCTCTTGCTTGCTGTGTTGCTGGTTTTAATTGGACTGGCAGCCGCTCTTCAGCTTCCTGGACTGCGCGTATTTGCTTGGTGGGAAGTTGCAATCTTGTTCTTAGGTGTTGTAGCATCGCATATTTCAGTTAACCTTTTCAACGAATATTCCGATTTTAGGACCAAGATTGACTTTAATACGAACCGAACTCCATTTAGTGGAGGAACCGGAATGCTGACGGCTGGCTTAACCACACCACATCAAGTTTTAGCAGTTGCGTATGCAACACTTTTCCTTTCAATTTTAATAGGTGTTTACTTTAGCTTAACCTCACATTGGACTATCTTTATTATTGCACTAATAGGAGCATTTTCGGTAGTAGCTTACACCAAACTGTTATCAAAATTTGCTCTGGGAGAGTTTTTTTCGGGCTTGGCCCTAGGTTCACTCGTGGTAATTGGAAGTTATATTGCCCTAACAGCAACCCCTGGAGTATCAGTATCGCAACTGGTTCCATCCGAGGTTGTTTGGCTATCAATTCCGCCAGGTATCCTTACATTTTTGCTTTTGTTTATAAACCAATTACCCGACGTAGAAGCCGATAAAACCGGCGGTCGTAGGCATTTGGTAATATTAATGGGCCGGAAGGCAGCCGCACGCTTTTATGTGGGCGGGCTCATTTTAAGCTTTGCCATTGTTGCCATTCTTCCACTTGTTGGCCTTGCTTCTCCATGGATTTTAATTGCGCTGCTTCCACTCCCGATAGCAACCAAGGCATCGTTGATTGCTATAAAAGAATATGGCAACACCGAGAAATTAATCCCTGCCTTGGTAAACAATGTTATAACCGTTTTAAGCGTTGACTTGTTATTGGCAATCGGAACCTTTATTGGTTAGTTAAGGGCTCCACTCTTTAGCCTGATTAATTCATGAATTTTATCATTAGAAAAATTCATGAATTTTAAAACTTAGAGCAATTCCCCTTTTTCCGCAGAAACTAGCTATTCTTCTATAGCTCATTCGCCGTTTGGCAAGAATTACTTTTCGAACAGCGTTCGTGGTTGGTGTATTATAATCAATATCATATAAAGAAGGTTTGCGCGGAATTAAGTCACACCGATTTGTGCGGATTTACCTAAAAGTACTCGTAAATATTTAGTTTTATAAAATTGATTTAAGACAGCGAATTTCTATTTTATGGCATTGAAAATCAATTTTTAAGAACTAGTTTATTTTGTTTGAGTTCGTCCAATATACGTAGCGATTCAATAAGCGGGGTCCATTCAGAGCCATTAAAAAGCATCTTAAACCATTTTTTGTGATAATTGCTTGGGCGTATGTTCACAAACAGCCATATTGAAGCAGCTGTAAATGCGAGTGTTGCCAAAATCTGTACAAATAGCAGTAAACCCGAATTATTGGCCAATATGTTTTTATTCAGGTAGAAGGTAGTCCAAAAGGGTAGCTGTAAGAAGAGGATTCGGCTTACCCAGAGTGAAGAAGTTTTGATTTTGAGAATCCTGAGTTGGGTATTGAGAATGGGTGCCGAAAAATCGGTAGCCCTCAAAAGCACCAACTGATAAACATACAGGCCAATGGCAATTTTGGTTATAAGCGATTGAGCAATTGCCGAGGCAATAAAAAACGGGCTGGCAAAACCATAGCTATTCAAAACAACAGTGTCAACAAATCCTACCCATAACACACCTATGGCAATGGTAAACCATTTTATGGGTTTCATGCTGTTGAGATGCGCTTTTATTTTGAGCCTTGCAACATCAATAAGCAAGGTGTTATTAAGTTTTAAGCTGGATTCCAGTGTGTTATTCATTTGTTTCCAAGTGGCTTTTAGGTTTTTCTGTTCCATGTTTAAGAGGTTTAAATTTCAAAAAATAGCTGCTTTAGTTTGGCTTTAATCCTTGATATGCGAGTGCCCACATTGGTAAGCGTTAGCCCCATAATTTCAGCAATTTCCTTATGGTTTTTTTCATCCAGATAAAGCATAATCAGGGCTTTATCAATATCGGGTAAGCCAGCAATGCAATGTTGCAAAAAACGAAGCTGTTCTTCAAGTGCTTCGTTTCCCGATTCAGTAAGCCCAAGCAATTGTTCAACCTCAATGCTTTCGGGTTGGATTTGGCGCACCGATTTACGTTTATAGGATATGGCAACATTAAAAGCTATGCGGTAAACCCAAGTTGCGTAACTGCCTAGGACACTGTACCTGTGGTACGACTTCCACAGTTGTATCATAATTTCCTGAACCAGATCTTTTCTATCCTCAGGGTTGGTACAATACAGCGCAGCCACCTTAAACACGATGCCTTTGGTAGCTTCGGTGTGTTTGGTAAATGCAAGGATCGTTTCTTGTGGAGTCATAAAGTACTATAATTCAATTATAAAAGCTGATTTCGACGAATTCTGTTAAAAATCATCTACAACTATATTCGCTTGTAGGTGGCTAAAATCACATAAACCGAACAAAAAAACAAATGTATCGGCAAATTTTATATCATTCTCAGTCAATTATCGATGGCTTGTGCCTTAAATCTGTGCATTTCTTTCATTTTCTAAACGCTGCTATGCTGATAGTTCTACGTTTTCTGTTTCATTGTTTGGGCGTGCCCCTGTGGGTCGGGCTATCGCTGCAAGTCCTCGCTGCGCTCCGGGCTTTCCGCTACTATCCCTCACGCGGTTTCTGCATCAAATTGTGTTGAGCGAGTTAGCAAAGGGCATTTTCAACTATTCTAGTATTTGTAGGCCATGTAAACTAATCCTGCATATGCAAGCAGCAATTTATCACCGGCCATTTCCCCTCAAACACGGCTAAAAAGCTCGCATTTTTCGCCGAATTAAGCCGTGTATAAGACGGACAATTTACGTTACAGTACTGTATCAATTGTTTGATTTTTAGGCAAGTTGAAGCCTTGCGTGCTATAATGCCTTGCTGTTGTAACCTATTGCAAGTAGGTTTGTAATCTTTACTTCTTAAGTGCGCTTTCGTATTTCGCAATCCAATGTTCAACGGTTATTTTGCTGGCAAGTTCACCAATTAACCTATATGGAATCTCGGCTGGCTTCTTAAACCTGATACAACTTTTCCCAATGTCAAGCTTTGTGTTAGTGTGCTTTGCGAATTCGGTGGTAAACCAATCCATAAGTTCTTGGCTCATATACAGACCCATATGGTAGATGGCGATATGGTTTTTTTGGGAAGCCAGGGCCATAAAGGGCAAAGGCGTCTTAGGGTCGCAATGGTAGCCAGCAGGATACAAGGTATGAGGCACAACATAGCTAATCATACCATACTGCATTACCTCTTCAAAGCCTTCGGGCAGGTTTTGCGTTAGTGCAAGGCGAAGCATGTTAAAGGCTTCCTTACGCTCCTCAGGAAGTTGTTCAAGGTATTCGATTGGGGTGGCTGCTTGTGACGTCATAGGTGCATTGGCTTGATTGGGTTCTAAACAACTGTTCAATGCATATTGTTTAGCTTGTTGCAAACTAGCGGCTTGTAGGCTCAAGCTGCAAAAATTGCGGCATGCAATAGAATGGTATTGTATGCAATCAAATGCTTCGAGCTCAGGGTGATGCCCCTCATAATTGAATCTGTTCTGGCAGA
Source organism: uncultured Bacteroidales bacterium (assembly GCA_964552325.1). Taxonomy (GTDB): domain Bacteria; phylum Bacteroidota; class Bacteroidia; order Bacteroidales; family TTA-H9; genus CAZKCK01. The sequence goes on along the minus strand of CAZKHA010000038.1, from coordinate 10,165 downwards.
AAGCACCTATTGTTAACTGCCGTTTAAAGGTAGTTAGAAAGCACAAATGCACAGCCTTTTACATCACTGTGCATTCGTGCCAAAGCCAGTTTACTTCGCAATTAACATTCGTTTGCTCTCAACCTGTATCTCATTAATGAGCAAGGTGTAATAGTAGATACCATTGTTTAGGGTTCCTGCATCAATCATAAGTGTGTGCTTACCTTTGTCTTGCTTTGAATTAACATACGATTGAACTTCCCTTCCGCAGAGGTCGCTGACTTTAATGCACACGTTTGCTCGGTTTTCTAAGGTATAAGTTAGCTGTGTAAGCTGCTTAAATGGATTTGGGAAATTTTGACTAAGCCGTCCTGCTGGTTCCTGTGCACCGATTTCAAACAACCCAACTACCTGACTAATTGGTTTGTTATACAAACCCCCATTTGTTATGGCAGTAGATTTTTTTGCAGTTTCAACGCCAATATACAAATGCGTTGAATTTGCCGTCATACAATTAATTGTTGCACCAGCAGGAACACCGCCCATGTCGATGGGTGTCCAGTTCATAAAATCTTCTGAATAGAACCCATTTTCGCCATACGTAAACATAAAAAATCCGGTTGCCGAAAGTGGGGAGTTTACGATGGTTACCCCCTTTAGTACTTCATTGGGTAGTAAGGGAGTCCAGGTTTCACACAAATCAGTTGTTATGTATAAGCCAGCCTTAGTGGCAATTAATAGCGCTGTACCAAGCCCGGCAATACCTTGAACAGAAAGGGCATCACCAGTTAGGCCATTGCTTTTTGCCACCCAGGTTGGGTTAACATCTGTGGCAAGATACACCCCGTTATCTGAGGCCAAGGCAAAAAAGTTTACATTGTTGTCATCATAATGATAGAAGTCATTAACAATTAATCCATTGCCTGAAAGTCCTGTGTTAAAAGGCGTCCAAGGGCCATTGTAATCACCAGAGCTGAACATGCCACCGCCATTTGTTCCAATCATAAAATCATCCGAAATCTGATCTTCCCCTGACGAGAAAAAAGTAACATCGGTAGTAGTTAATCCGGTTGAAGTGCAATTTTCATACGTCACTTGGTCCATCGAAAAATAGGGGCCTCCCTTGGTTGAAACAAACAGCCAGCCTGGTCCGTTCCAGCCGGTCACAAGGCTATTTACAAATTTGTTTCCAAGGTCACCAGTAATGTCAATCCAGCTTTCGCCATTATCAAGTGTTTTAAAAATGCCACCGCCAAAGGTGCCAAGGGCAATTGTATCGCCGTAGGTGCTGAGCGTTGTGGGCGGGAAATTGCTTAATCCGTTGTTTACAAGGGTCCATTGTGCAAATAATGTGGTAGCACTGAATAAAGCAATAAATAAAAGTAATTTTTTTTTCATGTTTGATTCTCCGTATTGTTAATTAATTTATTTAACACGGCAAATTTATACACGAAAAACTAAGGGTGAAATAGAGGGTTTTATGTAAATACCTAAGGTGATTACCGTATTTTTATTCCATAAGCCCATGTTCAAAAGCAAACCTGACAAGACCTGCCACATTGTGAACGTTAATTTTTTTCATGATATTGGTACGATGCACATCGGCAGTACGGGAACTAATAAATAATTTATCGCCTATCTGTTTATTGGTTAGGCCTGAAGCAATCAGCCGAATGATGTCTTTCTCTCTCGCCGTAAGTACTATGTTTTCGTCAATTTGCATCTTTACAGGTTGTACCTGTGGTTCATTGCTCAAGAGCGATTTGGTAACATCGGCTGTAAAGTACTCTCCACCACTGCAAATCAGGTTAATAGCATATACTAGTTCTTCCTTATGGATGGTTTTAAGCATATACCCTTTTACACCCATTTCGATAAAACTTGTGATAAGAGATCTTTCATAATGCATGGTTAAAATGCCGATCTTAACGGCAGGGAAACTCCTTTGAACTTCCTTTGCACAGTCAATCCCATTCATTACAGGCATATCAATATCCAGCAAAATAAGGTCAACCTGAGTTTTAGCCAGCACTTCAAGCACCTGTAATCCATTGTAAACTGCGGATACAATTTCGATTCCGGACGCTCCATCAAGGGCATTTGTAATGCCATCGGCCATAAGTTTATGGTCATCGGCTATTAATATCCTATACATCTTTGTTTGTGGGTATTTTAAGGGTGATAAGTGTGCCATTTTCAATTCCGGGTTCAAAGCTTACAGTGCCCTCCAAGGCATTAACCCGTGTTGTAACATTCAGTATGCCAATTCCTTTTTGAGTGTTGGTGGATGTAAACCCTATTCCGTTGTCCTCAACAATCATAAGCAGATGCTGCTCCGTGTTATATAATTGTACGCTTACATGGCTAGCTTTGCTATGTTTTAACAAGTTATTCACTAGTTCCTGTATTACCCTGTAAAGGCATATTTCAGTATTTTCTTTTAGCCTTTCACTAATTCCAAAGTGCTCAAATGAATATGTTATACCTGTATGAATCAGGCTTTTGTGCAACAAATCATCAATTGCTGCAATTACGCCAAGTTCGCCTAGGGCGCGTGGCATCATGCGGTGCGATAATTCTCTCAATTCATCCGAAGAGGCCTCAAGGGTGTTTAACAAGAGCTTCTCCGAAGCGTTTTCGTCTGATTTGTTGCTGATAAGTGTTCGCCAGCCAATAATCACACTACCAATTTGTTGCACAATGCCGTCGTGAAGGTCTTTGGCTATCCGTTTTCTTTCATCTTCTTGCGCTGTAATTACCGCATTTAGTCCGGCTTGTTTTTCATTCAGTAGCGCGGCATCACGTTCAGCCTGTATTTTGCGTTTAATGCGCTGGCTTATAAATAGTACAAATAGAATAAGGATCAGACTGAATCCAGAGATTCCGATAATCCATTTATCACGGTTTGATACTGAAACTTTAATGAGTGCTTTTTCTTTGGCCAGTTTTTCGTTTTCAGCTTTTTCAATTAATAACTCATTTTCTTTCTGCTCTGTTTCATACTTCACTTTCATGTAGGCAATCTGCTTAATCTTTTCATCATTTTGCAACGAATCGTTGATCGAGCTGTGTTTGATGAAAAATTCCAATGCTTGATGTGGGTTGTTCAAGGCCTTGTAAAGCTCGTATTTCCTAAGGTATGTTTCGCTTAGCGTTTCAAGGCGTTGGAACCGCAGTGCAAGCACTATGGCACTGTCAAGAATGCTTTCGGCGGCTTTGTACCGCTGGGTTTCAATATAGATTTTGCCAAGGTTGCTGAACCTAATTGCTTTGTCAAAGTCTTTAACATCAAACTTTAGCGACTGTTTTATAAGTTTTTCAGCTTGAGTGTAATTGCCCTCTTTTATATACGTGTTTCCAATATTTGATAGCCATTGCGAAATGTATGAACTGTCTTTTGCTTCCTTAAAATACGTAAGTGCTTTGGCGTTGTAAAAGTGTGCACTGTCGTACATTTTTAATTCGTCGTAAGATATTCCTAGCCTGCCATATACCAAGCCTATCACCGATGCATTTGCCGATTTTGAATAAAGGTTTATGGCTTTTTTCTGCCATACAATTGCTTCCTTATGGTTGCCAATTCGATCATACGAATACCCTATGCTTGAAATAGTTTTACAGCATTGCAGCGAGTCTTTAGCAGTTTGATAGATGCTTAACGCTTTAAATTGAAATTCAATGGCTTCGGGATACCATCCTCGATTTCGCATAAGGCTGCCGCCATTTTCGTATCCAAACCCTGCCCAGGGATGGTTTATCTCAGAGAGAATTTTGGACGACAGTTTGTAAAACTTTAAGGCCGAATCGTTTTCGGCATTATCCAACTGGTTTTGGTTAAACGACAATCCCAGAAATAAGTAGGCTTTGCCCCGTCCTTCCTTGAATCCAATTTTCTTAGCCAACGAAATAGCCTCACGTGAGAACCTGCGGCTGTTGGTGTCACCCATTACAAAATATTCGCGCGATAAGTTTATGAGGTTGTTGACTTTGTCTTCGTTGTGAAGCTTTTTCCCAGCGCTCATCATGCTGTCAATAACTGATTGCTGGCCGCGGCAATGCAGCATAATGAACAGCGAAGCTATCAGATAAAAAAAGGTGCGCATTATGGTTAGGATGTTAATATTTGCGTACTAAGGTAGATAGTTTTTTGACTTGTACAGCAAAATCGTATTCGATTCTTCTTTAGTTGCAGATTGATAGTTAATTAGTGAATTTGTCAGGAGGTGGGGTCGCTCTAGAGGCTCTAACTCTTAAGCAATTTCAACGTTTTGTCAAATGAATTGATAAGGAGGCATTTTGATCATTGCGGAGGATGCATTTTGATTGGCCGCATACCATTGGTTAGCGCTGAACGAGGAGGACTGCTTCGACCTATGTTAGCATTTTACATAAGAATTTGTAAATTTGCCAGCCCTAACAAGGATAAGAATCACCAAACCTACCTGCGACGGAATAAATCGTACATCTAGAGGAATTTTTCGAATCACCAATAATCACCAATCAAATATTTTTATTAATGAACATTTTACGTTTTATAACAAAACTTGTTACCGTTTTTAGTTTGCTTATATGCTCAGCTATAAGTGTTTCGGCTGCCGAAGCCGAAGTGAATAATTATACATCCATACTCGAGGTACAGCAATACGAGCGTGCCATCCACATCATGGCTATGCTGTTAATCGGATTTGGTTTTTTAATGGTTTTTATCAAAAAGTATGGTCGTTCGGCCCTTACTGCTACCTTCTTACTGGTTAGTATTTCAATTCCACTCTATTTTCTCGTTCACACCTCGGGCCTTTTTGGGGAATCGAAAAGCGAAATCGAAGAGCTGATTTTAGCCGAATTTGCTGCCGCAAGCTTGCTGATAGCTGCTGGTGCTGTACTTGGGCGGTTAAAGATGTTTCAATATATAATTCTGGGGTTGCTATTTATCCCGTTTTATATGCTAAATGAGTGGATCATTATTGAAAACGGTTTTGGGATCATAAAAGATGGCTTTGCCGATACGGGAGGTTCTATCGTGATTCACGCCTATGGCGCCCTGTTTGGTTTGGCCGTAGCCATGTCAATGACTACCAAAAAAGAACTGGAGGAACCCATTGAAGCTGATGCCACCAGCGACCGTTATTCGGTGCTTGGGAGCATGGTGTTATGGGTGTTCTGGCCAAGCTTTTGTGCAGCGCTGGTACCTGTTGAAGCCATTCCGCATACCGTTGTAAATGTGTTTCTTGCGTTATGCGGCTCCACGTTAATAACGTATATCCTATCCTTTACAATCCGTGGCAAAATACATATAGCCGATATTGCCAATGCTGCACTAGCTGGTGGCGTTGCTATTGGTTCTACCTGCGATTTCGCCAGCCATCCGGTTGCTTTCGGAATAGGTCTTGTGGCTGGTGCCGTGTCAACTATTGGGTTTGCTATCGTGGCAAGTAAACAACGCGAGCTTTTTAAATCGGTTGACACTTGCGGTGTTACAAACCTGCATGGACTGCCTGGCCTGATGGGTGGCTTTGCCGCCATTTTTATTGTTGACGGGCTAAATGTATCAAGCCAGGTTTCAGGTATTTTTATCACAATTATTTCAGCACTGATGCTTGGTTTCTTAACTGGTAAAGTAATCTCGCTGTTCGGCCACCGCGAAAAAGCCTACATAGATGCCGAAGAGTTTTTAGATGCTGATTAAACCTTTGTATAAACCGAGGTGTTTTGATTACTGCCAATTGGTTAAGGACAAAATCTCCTTATGAACCAAGCAATTGTAAAACACCTCTTACAGTAAAGCCTTATTTGGCAAGCGATTCGAGGGAAACAATTTTGTTGGAAATGGCATAAATAGTCAATCCAGCCTGGCTCCGTATGCCCGTTTTATTGGAAATGCTTTTACGATGGCTTATTACGGTGTGAATACTGATATTCAATTGATCAGCAATTGCTTTGTTCGAATTGCCTTGTGCAAGCAGCACCAAAACATCGGTTTCGCGTTCGCTTAATACATCTTGTATAAACATGCTAGGTCCACTAGATCCGGAATTATATTTATCAGCTAATTTTAAAAGCTCTGCACCCGGCATTCCAATTGAATAGAAGTCATCGAATAACTCGAGTATCTCTTTTTCAAAATGTATATATAATAATGCTATCCATATCACATTGTGGAATTTAGACTTTAACGCTTTAAAGGCTTTAACCCGATTTAGGACTTGCTGTGGATTGATGATTACTACGTGTGGAGCATGATGTGCAACTAATACACTTAGGTTGTCGATATCTTTGCTTATACATACTTTATACTTATTGCCATTGCCATAAAACAAAGTGTTTATGCCCTCGCCAATCACTTCGGAGTGTTCTACCAACAAAAGGGTACGTTGAACGTTAGACATACAAACTTCCCTTTTCAATTTTGGCAATGGAAGGCACCAGCATTTTTTCTTCAATAAGCGAGTGTATCCTTAAATCGGTTTCAAGCTCGAACAAACTTATTAGAAGCTTCCGGCGCAGACCTTGTTGGTTGCTAATGTAAACATGCTTAATTAACAAGCTTTTAAGGTCTTCAAGCTTTTCTTCGATATCGGTATGGTGGTGGTGGTATTGGGTTGCCGAAAAGGAATGTTCTGGTTTTAGATGCCCCTGAATTAGCCCCTCAAAATACGGAAAGGCAATGGCTTCTTCATATTCAAGGTGCTGAGCCACCTCATGGAAGTATTCATTAAAAAACCCTTCTAAGAGTTTAATCTCTGGTGTTGGGCAAACAGTATGAATGGCTTGGATATAATGCAGTATTTCAGGGTATTTTTCGTTCCGATAGTAGGTATGGCAATTTCGCAGGTAGCGAATTATGTCGGCAATCTCGTCAGTTTTAAAAACCTGCTTACTTAGATTACCAGACCCAATAAACAGGTTGCCAAATGTTGTAAACACATTAACGTTCAGGCCACGCTTAGCACAAACCTCCAAAATGGTCATATCACCAACATTACCCTCAACTTCAAAATGTTCCAGCATTAAAATTAGGGATGGATGCTCAAAAATAAGTTCCGCAACCTTACTTTTTGATTCAACAAGCGTATGTTTGGCAGGCATAATTGATATGAAATGGATTGCAAAGGTACTCCTAAAGCTCTAACAACACTTCAAATTTTGCTTACATTAAGTTCTTTATAAATGTAACTTTTAATAATCCAAATAATTACATCATTCGATGTTTAAATTTTGTGCATCAGCCCGCTATGTAACAAAATACGTTATATTTGCCTGCCAAATTCGATACCGCTGCTTAAGATTGCTTGAGGCAGTTGGTTTTAAGAGTACTTTAAAAAAACCAGTCCTATGCGAACCAAAATTACGCTTTTTGTGCTTTTTAGCATCCTGATGAGTTTTTCAAGCCTTTTTGCTCAGTTAAGTGGTATAAAAACTATACCAGGGGATTATTCTTCTATTGCCGCGGCAATTACCGATTTAAATTCGGCGGGTGTTGGGGCGGGAGGTGTTACCTTCAACATAACTGCCGGGCATTCCGAAACCTTTCCTTTGAATGGTGGAAACATCATAGTGTCAGGCTCTTTAGCCAATCCGATTATTTTCCAGAAATCGGGCTTAGGGGCCAATCCCTTAGTTATTGCTTATGAAGGCATCGGCACCAAGGATGCTGTATTCACCTTAAATGGTAGCGATTACATAACATTTGATGGCGTTGATGTGGCAGAAGATAAGCTGAACAACAATACCAACACCAAACGTATGGAGTGGGGCTTTGCCTTGCTTAAAACCAATGGCTACACCAATTACGATGGCTGCCAACACGTTACTATTAAGAACTGCAACATATCGCTTGATAAAGCTAATTACCGGAGCGTTGCCATTTATGCGGCAAATCACAGGGCCTACGAAACTGCCCAGCTAACCCTTAACTATGCCGTTGAAACCAATAGTTATAACAAGTTTTACAACCTAAGCATTAGTGATGTTTACACAGCCTTTTCGCTAAAAGGGTATGCTGCTGTATCGCCCTATACCTTGCTTGACCAATACAATGAAATTGGTAAGGATGGGCAAAACTCTATTACTGACTTTGGGGGCTATATAACCCAAACAAACGCCATTTTAGCCGTAAATCAAGATAGGATTACAATAGCCCAGAACAACATTGTTGGGGGAGGAAATTCTGTATCAGCCATCAATGTAAAGATGGGCCAGGCCAATTGGTCGAAAATATACGACAACTACATCACCCTTACCAGCGACGGTTATACCAATCCCATTTCTGATAGTTTGCCATCGTGGTTTACACAGGGAAAGGTTGATATTTACGATAATATAATAACCAATTGTAATACACAATCGTATAGTAATGGCCATTTTATGGGGATACTTGTACACGGCGGCAACAAACTCAACATTTACAACAATATAATTTCGAACAATACTCACCAAAGTGGCTCGTGGTTCGGCAGTAACTTCGATGGAATAAACTGCTATTACTGGGCCGATAGCGTGAATATTAGTAGCAACCAAATCTTTAACAACACCTTAGAGTCAGGTGGTATAATGGCTTTGGTGGTGTACGAATGCGGAACTGCCGAGGTTTATGAAAACCTTATTCACCACGATTCAATAACCGACCCCGGAGGCTATGGTTTTGCACATGCCTATTTGTATGGTATCGTGCAAGCACAAGTATCCACCTGCACCATTGCCCAAAACCAATTGCATGATCTTTACGTGGATAACTCACATGCCGAGGGTTCGGGATATATGGCTGCGATATTCGATAATGGAAGCACCAATTACTTGAAAACCATTTATAATAATACCATTTACAATATCAAATCTTCCCAAAACAACACATATACTATTGACGTATATGGCATGCGCCTATCGCAGAATAACTTCCTACAGCTATACAACAACAGTGTTTCAGGCATACTAAATGAATCGGTAAATGGGTCTTCAAATGGTATTCGGATTAGTGCGGGCTCAAATCCAACCTATATCTATAACAACATGATCTCAGGGATTTATGGGCCTAATGGTGCTGGTAACCAAATAGTAACAGGGCTTTATGTTACACCTGATTGGGGTTATCCCAAGGTTTATCTTTACTACAATTCCGTTTACCTTGATGGGGTAGCCAATTCCGGCTTTACCGGCAGCGCGGCTTTCTACTGCAACAACAATATTAAGCTCGAAATGAAAAACAACATCTTCATCAACAAAGCCACCCCTACTGCTACGGGTGTGGCTGTAGCTTTCAGACAATCCAACACCACTCTTTCGTATTATTCCTATTGGTCAAATTACAACGATTTTTACGCGGGCAGTCCATCAGCCGATCACCTTATTTATTATGATGGAACCAATGCGATGCAAACCATTGATGAATTTAAAACCTATATTGGCAGCGGTGCCACAGGTTGGTACGGACTGCGTGAAGGCCAATCGTTTACTGATATTCCGTTGTTTGTAAACACTACCACGCTGCCCTATAGCTTGAACATTGATGTTTCGTTCCCAACCTTATGCGAAAGTGGCGGCACAATTGTTAGCTACCCCGTAAACATTACCAGCGATTTTAATGCTGAGCCCCGATACCCAAATGTGGGCTACCCAAATAACCCATCAAACCCGGCTACAAGCCCCGATGTAGGAGCCGATGAGTTTGCCGGAATACCTGCCGATGTTACTCCCCCTATAATTAATTACACGCCTTTGCCAAACACCACCAGCACCGACCTTCAAACACTGTATGTGTATGTTTCTGACTTAAGTGGTGTTCCGGTTTCGGGAACTGGGCTACCGGTACTTTATTGGAATATAAATGGAGGCACTTGGAATGCTACCACAAGCGCGCACATTGTTGATGATTTATACATGTTTGAGTTTGGAAGCGGTGTAACTCAGGGCGATGTGATCAACTATTACGTTGCCGCACAAGATAATGGATTGCCAGCCAACAACGTGGCCATCTACCCCTCCGATGGTGCTGCAGGGTTTAGCATCAATCCTCCAGCCTGTTCCACGCCGCCTATCACACCCGATTCGTACCGCATACTGTTTACTATGTGTGGCACTTACAACATAGGTGTTGGCGGCGATTTTGCTAGCATCACAGGGTTTGGCGGATTCTTCGAGGCTGTAAATATCAGTGCCCTAACATGTAATCTTACCGTTAACATCCTGAACG
>CAZKHA010000037.1:0-25956 GCA_964552325.1 uncultured Bacteroidales bacterium | reverse complement strand
GTACCCGAGACAGGACTTGAACCTGCACATCCGAGGGATACTAGTCCCTGAAACTAGCGCGTCTACCAATTCCGCCACTCGGGCCTTTAAAGAACATTGGTGAATGGTGCCCAGGACAAGACTCGAACTTGCACGCCCGAACGGGCACTACCCCCTCAAAGTAGCGTGTCTACCAATTTCACCACCTGGGCTAAAGGGACTGCAAAAATACAAAAAATTCTCAACCTGCAAAGCTTTGAAACGTTTTCATAAAAAAAACCGGAACTTTTTTACGGCTCCGGTCGTCTATATATTCATTTTCAACACATAAGGTTCTACCTAATCTTTTATAAGCTTACCATGTAGCAAAAACAGCCGTCCAAAACAACAAGGGAAGTACGGTATTGAAGATTACATCTTCGCGTTCGCAGGCTGCTCGATACCGTGCATCTTCCTCGTAGCGGCGTTCGTTATCTATTTGGGTTTGTTGGGTAGCATTGGCATGGGCCGTTGCACGCAAAGTCTCTAAGCGTTTAAGGGCACGGCTATTAGCTGGATCTTCCTTAACAACTTGCTCAAAATCCTGAAGGGCCTCTTCATCCCTTCCCAGATAATACAAAGCCTCACCCCTCAAAGCCCGAACTTCATGCTGATAAGGCTGTTTTTCCAATACAATCGAAAAATCTTCGATGGCATTTTTGTACTGCTTTAATTGCATGAGGGCATAACCTCGGTCTTTATAAATAGTTGGATAATAAGGCATAACATATATTGCGGTGTCAAAATAGGCCTTGCCAATGGCGTAATCCCCTTTAAGCACTGCTGTTCGGCCAGCATCCAAAAAGCGCTTGTAATCAGATGCACGCTGCCCAAAACCTGTAAGTATGCTCACTAACAAAACGAGTAGAAGTAGGTTCTTTCTCATGATTACTCAATATAAGAATTAACTATCAATTTGAATTTCAGCTAGATAAATTTTTGAAGTCTATTCAGTCGTTCATCAAAAAAAACGATACTCCAACAAGTTTTGTTCCAAAATACAGCTTTGCAAATGAATTTTGCAAGGGATAATGCTTATGCAAGCAGGAAGCTCAAATCACTTGCAACCGGATATTCTTCTGGAGCCTGACCGGCTTTAAACAATCGCATGGGACGCGAACCAAGCAAGCTCATATTATTGCCGTGCACCAAGAGTAAGGTAGCTTCACGCAAGCCCACAACCGCAATATCTGGATTAATAATCAAAAATTCCTCAATACGGGCTTCACGGGTTTCACCGCCATGGCCTTCGGGGTTTTTATCGAGGTAATGTGGGTTTATTTGAAAAGGAATGAGATTCATGCAGTTGAAGCTTGGAGGTTCAATAATGGGCATATCGTTGGTGGTGCGCAACGTTGGGCAAGCTACATTAGAACCTGCACTCCATCCCGCAAACGGAATACCTTCTAATACACGGTTACGGATTGCTTCCATAATCCCGAGCTTGTGCATCTGACTCACAAGATGGAAGGTATTTCCACCACCTATGGCAATGGCTTCTGCCTCTTGAACGGCTTTTACGGGATCAGCCATATGGTGTATGGAGTAGATTTCAAAACCAAGTTTCTCAAAAACGCCTTTTACATTGGCCTCATACTTATCGTACGAAGCTTGTAAGCTGGGCGCTAATGATACACCGGCATAGGGCACGAACAAAATTCTGTGTACATCAAATGACTCGAAGAAATCTTTGATATAAGGCCTTGGCCAGCCAAGATATTCTTCGCCAGGGTTGGTTGAATTGCTGATCAATAATAAGTTTCTAGTCATATTCAAATAATTTATAATGGTTTCATAACGTAATTCCAGCTATTAAAAGTACAATTTTTTCATCGAATGTGCCATGACCGGCCACAGCAGCTTTTGCTACAATGCCTAACCGTATCCCTTCTATTGTTGTAGACAGGCCAAAATTCAAATTATGATTCCAGGCAGGCTTACCTTTCATGGTTTCAAGTGTAGCGGTTTGCTCAAGAAACCCTGCAGGGATTAATTGTTTGATATTATCCGCTGTTTCAGCATATAGCTCATATGCAAGGCTATAGTCGAAATTATGACTCCTCAGTACAAACCCAACATTAAACGAGGCCCAGGATCGCAAGGCTATTTGTGCTTGGATAGATTGCACTGAATCTGAACTTAGTATCATGGCTTGGCTTCCCTCCACCAAACTTCCGCTTTTTGGAACATAAAGGCTTAATTCCAATGAGCTAAAGGCTTTAAGGTTGGCAGAAAGCGATCTAATTATTCCTGCATCGGCACCAAAAGCCCAAAAAGCATCATTACCAATTGAGATGGTGGGTGATGTAAACGCCCTTCGTCCTTTTTGAAGTGGTAGATCGGTTGAAACGCCCGTATAAAACTTAATTTTTCGTGATTGTTGGTTATAGCCTAGCCTAAGCTTAATCTCCGTAATTCCACTTTGGGTATAAGTATCGGCAGGATACCACGAAGTGGTACGATAAACACTTGACAATATGTAGGGTATGGTAAAACCAACCGTCCAATTCCGGTACAATCTGCGGTCAATCGATACAAAAGTCCCCACTCGTAAATAATCAGAAAAATCTAACGTTGCTTCATACTTTGAAGTACCATTAAATGCTGAGTTGGTATAGGAACCAAAGGCACCGGTGTAAACAGCAATATTCTCCACACTATCGTCTAAACACGAAAAGCGCGCAAACACGGTACTAAGCCCCGAAGGCAATCCATGGCTTTGCCCATACCCCCAAACAGGGCTAAGGCATAGAGCAATGATTAGAATCCTTGGGTACATAATAGGCAAAGTTAACTAAGAAGCGCGAACCTAGCTTCCTTTGCTGTTCATTTCATTCAATTTATTTTTAATTTGCTGAATAACAGGCATTAATTTATCAATAAAAGCTTGGCGGTAGCTGGCAAACCAAACTTTATCAGGCACTAACTCATCAAGGTAGCTTTCAATTTTTACAAAATCTGGTTCCAGTTTTGAGGCATCAGCCATTGCTTTACCCAAGTCTTGTTGAAACTCGACAGTATTTTCGACTTTATACCCATTTATCCGTAATACATCCAACAGCTTGATGCAATGCGCGTAATCTCCCATCTTAAACATCCGTTGAAGATAAAAATCAACCAAATCAATGCGCTGATGGCTGTTTAAAAACCATTCAACCGTAGGTTGCGAAAAAGTGTTAAGCTCGGCTTGGTGTAGAATATAAAACCGATGAAGTTTACTTCTTAAAGCATCTATTGTATCGGGTTTTTGAAGCGAATACGCAACTTCCAATTTACTTATCATTTGCTGATACTTGGCCGATGCAGCGAACTTTTCACGGATCATTTGCAAGTACCGCATATCGATAATGCATCGGTGGTTGGGAGAAATCAAATTCAAAGCCGAATCGGCAAAGGCCTGTCCTACAAGATAGTTTTGCCTATTATAATGGGCTTCGGCCTTTACAGCATAGGTGTCGAACTGCTTTTTGCTCAATAAACATTCGAGATTCTCAATTTTTGTTTTGTATCCATTTATTTCCTCATTTACTTGCTCACAGTCAGTCAAGTAAAAATTAACAGCTATTCGATCGGCTTGTTGCCAATGTTGCCAAGCCTTGCTAGGCTCGTAATCCCATAATGCGCTGCCTGTTCTGCTAATTTTGTAATCGAATAAGCTGGTTCCTATTGCTATTAACTGCGCACACACTGTTGAATCAGATATAAGTTCCAATGAATCAGCAACATATAATGCCCTATTGGCCAATATGAATGCTTCATCGGTTTGTTTCTTGTTTAAAAGTACCATCGCATGATTGAACGAGCTAACAATAAATCCTTTACGCTCAGACAGATATAAGCTATCCTCCTCATTCCTTTTGCGAATAAACTGCTGATTTACTACGCGCATACTTTGCGCATTTTTATAATACTCCGCTCCCACTAAAAGATTCCCATTCTTAAATTCTGTTACTGCCAGCATTAAGGTTTCATCGTACAAATGCTGATGAACATCGCATAGGAGGTTGCGAAGTTGTTCGGCATTTACATAAAACCCAATCCTTAGGGCATATTCTTTAGCTTTGTTTAAGTATTGCAGCGCATCAACGTAATTACCCAAAGTGTTTAGAGATTCAGCTTTTGCAAGGCAGGCATTTGCAAACAATTCAAACGCATTTGCTTGCGAAATTTGATCAAGGATTTCACCACCGTTTTTGGCCTTATAATCAAGGGCTTTGCTAAGATACTTTTCGGCCATCGGCATTTGGCCATTGGCAATAGCACTTTCGGCAACCTGGAGATAAGAAGTGTAAATGCCTGCCGTTGACTTAGCTATTAACCTGGCTAATGCATCAGCCTCATTATGCATTCGCAAACTGCGCGCAAGCCTTATAGCGTTAGCCATCACCATTGCCGATTGGTTATAACTTTGATTTACAATTAATAAATTTGAAATATCTTGAAGGCTGTGTAAAATTTCTGTTCCTTGTATTCTCAAAAAAGCCTGCAATTCATAATCATCTTTAAACCCAAAAAGAGTATAAAACTGTTTTGAAAGGCTTGTACACCAGTCACCTGACCAATTATAGGTAGAAAAATCAGTAAATACCTTATTGTGAGCAGGATTTAAAAAATCGGGCTGCTTTACCCAATATGCCACCAGTTCTACAAAAAGTTGTGTTGCCTTTTTGCTATCCAGGGGCATGTCATCCCTTCCTTTTAAGAGTATGCGTTCGAGGGCTAAACTACGGCGATAACATTCAACCGTAAGCGTTTTTTGATTTAAAAGCAACTCCAATGGATCATTTGTTTGCAAGGGAAGGCTATCTTGTAGGTTCATCGAATCAACCTTTTGAATTATGCGAGATGCCTCAGCATAATAAAGTAAAGACAGCACAGCATCACCCTTATCAAAATCTGCCAATGCAATTAATTCGTTCCCCCTTTGTAATGCAACCCGTAAAGCCTGATAGTCTTTTACTAAGGAACTTAACTTGTTGAAATTCTTTTCAAAGCTCGCATCAATGATGGGTTTAAGCAGATCCAATTTAATGTTGGTTGCATTTGTGGGCAATTGCGTTTTAACCGTATGATTGTGAATTACAATAAACTTAGACTGCTTTTGGCTACCGTCATTGTTGAACCACTCTAATTTAGCTTGAATTTTGCCCGGCCAAAGAACTTGTACCAAATCATATTTTCGATAACGGGTTATCCCAGAGGCTTTGCTAGGGGTAAGTTTTATAACTATTTCTTGCACACCCTCGTGTATAAATGCATTGAATTGAACTGTATAATTGTATTGGATTGAACATTTACGCAGCGACAATCCATTGTCGTTGGCCAATTCGGAAATGACCGCGTTACCATGTTTATTAACCGCAAGTGAATCAAAATGATAACACAAAACAATGGAATCATTTGAGCCCAAAGCTTTTGCGCTCATGCTAATCAAAATTGCGAAAAGAAACGAGATCCTTCGTAAATGCATCATTTTAAGTAAGAAAGATTTAATTTAATGGATGCTTTATTGTTTTTTTGATCAGACACTTCCAGAAAGAAATCATTGGTAGGTTTTAGCAATAGTTCATCTATAGTATATGTTAAGAGCGATTCCTTGGCATCGTACTCCATCAAAATCCATTTATTGTTTATTGTTGCCCTATACGATTTAATACCAGCCAAATTATCGCGAATTTGGATTTTTATGGTTTTTTGCTTAGCAAGATTCTTTCCGGCCGAGATATTGATGGGCTTAATACTTGGCTTAATGGTGTCAATCAACACGCTATAGGTACCAAAAACGCGTATGGTAGTTGTAAGCCAACCATTTTCATAGGTTCCACCCACTGATACCGGTGCTCCCTTATCATTTATCCTAACAACCATGGCCTTATCATAAAGTTCAGGTTTTAAATCTTTTGGCTTTATCATTAAAGTACAAGCAGCCTGAATGGGGGTTGTTTTACGATGAACACGATGATAAGGAGCCAAATAGGCTGGCGTTGCGTTTTTTGAACTATAATAAAAATGAACTGTGTCGTAAAAAGCACCCACTGGAGCTATAAATTTAAAATCGGGGGTTTCGAAGCTACTTTCTGATTTCCAATTTAAAACTTTATTACAATTAGCAGATTTTAATGAATTAGGGGTTTGTTTTTTCTGGCCCTTTACATAGAAGGTCAAGATAGACTCATTTTGATAATAGTCTTTGATTACATACTTAATTTTATACGTCTTTCCCTCTGCAAAGCTATAAACGCCTTCATTTACACGAGCTTTGTATGCACTTAATTTATTGCCAGGTTGAATACGGGTTTGCGGAATCCAACGTCCTGTAAGTTGGTATTCAGCAAAATCGCATAAACTATGAATGTATCGGGTTTCATCGAAAGGCATTCGTGAAAAATCGTACGAGAGTACCAAAGTGCTATCAATAAAGAGTTCAGAAGAATAATACCCATTTTTATTGGTTTCGTCGTTGAGCAAATCGTAGGCCATCAAGCCAAAGGAAGCATTTCCACCAATAGATATGGTATCAAAATCGCGCAAACGATATACCGGGCCCCATCCGGCCAGAAAAAATTCTTTAGGGTTTTGTTTTCCAACCACATGCGAACCTGATCCTTGTGGATAAATCTTGAGCAAGGTAAGGGTTGGGCGAATAAAGTCTTTAACCTTAAAA
Source organism: uncultured Bacteroidales bacterium (assembly GCA_964552325.1). GTDB lineage: Bacteria > Bacteroidota > Bacteroidia > Bacteroidales > TTA-H9 > CAZKCK01. The sequence continues at coordinate 19,274 of CAZKHA010000037.1, read as the reverse complement.
CCATTCGACAATGGATCGATAGGAACCTGTGTAGCCGTTTCACGAACTTCGAAATGAAGGTGCGGGCCTTCCGAACCACCAGTATTGCCCGAATAAGCAATTACATCGCCTTGCTTTACAACAAACAAGTCTTTTTCTGGAAACAACTCAATATCAAACGATTCTTTTTGATATTGCGCTTTTCGTACATATTCCTCTATTTTTTGTTCAAAACGCAGCAAATGCGCATAAACAGTGGTTCGCCCGTTTGGGTGTGCAATATACAATGCTTTGCCATATCCACTTGTGGATACCAAAATACGTGAAATATACCCATCCTCTACCGTACGAATTAGCTTCCCTTCAACCGATTGGGTCTTAATGTCGATACCAGCGTGAAAATGGTTCAGACGTAGCTCACAAAAGGTGCCTGATAAACGCACGGGTATATCAACTGGGTTTATATAACCTGACTTTAACACGGGTTCTTGTGCTCTCAAAACACTAGTAATCAATAGTAAAGCACCTATAAAACTAGAAAATATTCGCATTATAATACTTGGATTAGTTGGTCGAAATGCCGAAAAATGGCACCGGCTTGCGGATAATGGCCAACAGTAGCATTTTCATTAAAAAGCATGGTTTGCATTCCAGCAGCATATGCACCACAAACATCCTTTTCGTAGCTGTTGCCAATCATTAAGCAATTAGAAGCCGCAATGCCAATGGCAGTAGAAATTGCGGTAAAGAAGCGTGGGTCAGGCTTTTGGTAACCTAAGTCCTTTGAAGAAAAGAAAAAATGAAAATAACGTTCAGCATCAACTCTTTGTAAGGCTTTACGCATGGCGATGGTATCAGAACATCCTGCATTGGTAGCTATAACACATTGATATTTAGAACTAAATAGCTCAAGCACTTGCAAAACACCGGGTACAAGTTCAACATGCGGCCACGAATACATCGGGCCAGGCATTTCGGGAAAATCGCGCATCACTGTATCGCCCCAATCAAAAATAAGTGCTTCTATCATCCTAATAATATTCTAACCCATTCATATCTATAACATTAAAAGTACCTCACAAAACGAATACTTTCATGAGGCACCCTTAACTCCATATAAACAACCTAAGCAACCTTAAGTTATTGTATTGATTACAAGTACATTCAACTAATTGATGTTTGGCAAAAAAGAATATGATTTTGAATACCACATCATCTGCTCAACATAATCTTCGGGGTACGAAACTTTCACATCCACTATTTTCCCATCTTTTTCAATGGGTTCCAACACTGGATTCATAAAGCCTCCATAAGGTGCTAGCTTAAGTTTGGCATACCGTTCCAATACTTCCTTGTGCAATTCCTGGTCAATCTTTACAGCATACCTTTCAACCAAATTTTTGCCAGCTTGGTAATCTCCCTCCGATTTAATACGCTGAACCTCTGTCAACAATTCACCAAAAAGGCTCCTTAGTTTGTCGTAATCATTAATCACAAAAAAGGTTTTTCCATCGCGTTGTTTGCGTTCGATTACGTTTTGGGATTTGCCTTTTTCATAACACCAGCTTGCAATTAATTGACGGTTACGCATATGGGCTTGTTCAATGTTCTTGCCCAGTTCAATGCGGGTAAGTTGGGTCATCAATCCATTGCGGATATACGAAGCATACTCGGCTTTGGGCGTTTCAACAGTTTTAAACAGACCCAATTCAATTAACTTTGGATCAAGAAGGTAATACAAGGCAAATAAATCAGCCCGGGCTTCTTCAAGGGTTGATTGATAGCTTTTTAACATTTCGGAAGTAACTCCCGGTAGCAACTGCCCTGAGCCATGACCCAAGCATTCATGCAAATCGGTATGTAGGTTATCAGCCAATGGGCCAAACTCTTTCGCAAGCTTAACTTCTTCGGGGCTAAAGCAAAACTCTTCGAGCATTCCACTGTTTAGTGAGGCTTGATTATAGGCATAGGTGATGTTTTCCATTGTAACCGACTTGCTGCCATGGTCTTTGCGTATCCAGTCAGCATTTGGCAAATTAATACCTATTGGGGTAGCCGGATAACAATCGCCACCAAGCTGAGCCACAGTAATTACCTTGGCCGAAACACCTTTAACTTCCTTTTTACGGAAACGGGGGTCAATAGGTGAATGATCTTCAAACCATTGGGCATTGTTGCTAATGATAATGGTGCGCTTGGTAGCTTCATGATCCTTAAAATCAACCACCGACTCCCAATTAGCCTTTAAACCGATTGGATCGCCATAAACTTCTATAAACCCATTTACATAATCAACGCTTGATGAATCAACTGCCCAGTTAATATTGTATTGGTCCCAAGTTTTAAGCGAACCCGTTTTATAATACGCTATCAGCAATTCGATTCCTTGGCGTTGATGCTGGTTCTCTGCAACTTCCATGGCCTTCTCAAGCCAAAAGACAATTTTTTCGATGGCTTGACCATACATTCCACCAACGGCCCAAATGCTTTCTTGGACCTTACCATCAACTTTTACCAATTTCGAGTTCAAACCATACGATATTGGCTGTGGATCGTTTGGTTTGCGCATGGCATCATAAAAGTCAGTAGCCTCTTTTTCGCTTATACCTTCATAAAAGTTGCCAGCCGAAGTTAACAGCAAGTCAACGCCATCCTCTTGGTTTAACCTTTTTGGAGCTATGTTCTTGTCAAATACCAAGGGTGTTATCCAAGCAATAAATGCTTCAATATCTTGGCCTTCGGATAATGGAAACCCCACCTTTGCATCACGTATCAAACTTGCAAAATAATCGGGGCTAATTGCCGGGAAAAATTTGTCGTTGGAATAATGATGGTGTATTCCGTTCGAAAACCAAACCCGTTTTAAATAAACCATAAAATTATCCCAATCTGCTGATTTCCTATCGCCTTTATAATTCTCGTAAATCGCTTCAAGGCTCCGGCGTATCGTAAGGTTGTATTTATAGTTTTGATCGAACACGATGTCGCGACCACATAATGCAGCCTGGCTAAGGTAATACACGAGTTCTTTTTGCTGAAGGCTCAGTGAATCCCAGCCAGGTACCTGGTAACGAAGGATTTTTAAATCAGCAAACTGGTCAACCTGCCATTTAAAGTCGCTGGCAGATTGCTCTTTCTTTTCTTGCTCGTGGCAAGAGGTTAAGCTTAAAACCATTAGTACAAATATTAAATAATTCTTAATCATAACTTTAAGTTGATAAATGGGTTGATTATTGTGATTTGGATAGATTTAACGCATCAATAAGCTGATTGTTATATAAAACGGGAACAGCTTTACAAACATCATTTGTAAAGGCAAAAAGCAAGGAATCTTGAAGTCCGAGTTTACGTAAACGGTTTATATGTGTGGCCTTGTCAAGAAATTTAAGTCTATCTGGCTGTGCTTCACGCCAGAGGCTTAAGGCTGCTGAGGCTGCATCGCCACCTAAAAAAAACTTGCCCGATTCAAGCAATTGTTCGGCCAAAGCCCCGGCAAAAATGGTATCCTCTAAGCAAAAATCATCACGCCACCCAGCACAAAGCACCAAAACATCTGAATTCAAATTCAAGAGATATTTACTTAAGGATGAAATATTTACAAATGCACCCAAAACAACTTTGGCTTGATGTTTTGCCATGTTTATAGCCAATGTGCCATTTGTGGTGGTATGTACCAAGGTTTTACCAATCCATTCGGGTCTCCTTAAATCGAAGGGTGAGTTTCCGGTGTCAGCAAAATCTGGAACCAAGCCATCGCGTTCGGCAGCAACAACATAACCTTTTCGTTTATATTCCTTTGCTTCCTCTAAATCCTTCACCGGAATAATGGCAGAAATACCATAATCTAAGGCCGCGATAGCCGTAGTAGTAGCCCGTAAAACATCCGTTATTACTACTGTATAGGCTTGTTGCCCGTAAACACTATTGTAAATGGCCGGTGAGAGGCACACATCTATTTTATGTTGTAAAATATTCAATTTCAAATTTTTACAAAAATAAACTTTCGAATTAAAAAGCAAAAAAGGCAAATCTTCCTGCTTTTAATCCTTGCAAAAATACTCAAATTTACCCCTGTGTACTTTTTTATCCATTCAACTATACGATAAACGGAACATTACGAAAGCACTCACCACATTTCCCATTGTTTATACCTACTATTCGTGAGTTGTATCCCGTTCTTGCTACCAAAAGATTGCCACAATCGGGGCAGTACGAGTTTGAAGCAGTTCCTATTTGCATGTTTCCGGGATAAACGTACAGCAAATGCTTGCTTGCTAAATTATAAAGCGTGTTCATCGTTTCATAAGGAGTGGCTTCAGTAAGACAATAATAATTAGGGAAATAGCGGCTCAAGTGCAGAATAGTTTCATGCCCCAGGTTGTCGTAAATCCAAGTAAGCATTTCCTCAAAAAGGCGAGGTTCATCGTTTGCTCCGGGTAGTATAAGGTTGGTAATTTCGAGATGTTTACCTGCATTCCGGATTGTTTTTAAGGTTTCTAAAACAGCTTGAAGTTTCCCGTTTGCAAACGACTTATAGAAATCATTTGAAAAACCTTTCAAATCGATGTTAAATGCATCTATCCAGGGTATCAATTCAAGCAGAGGCGCTTGGTTAATAAACCCATTTGAAACCATTACATTCGTAAGGCTGGCTGCTTTTACAAGTTGGGCCGTTTCAAGCATGTATTCATACCATACAATAGGTTCGTTGTAGGTATAAGCAATTCCGATATTGTTGGGGATATCAACTGCCTTTTGTACAAGCTGCTGCGGAGTAATAACCTTGTTTGTTTCATCCGAAACAAGCTTAGGAACTTCTTGCGATATGGACCAGTTCTGGCAAAATGAACATTTAAAATTACAGCCCCAACTCCCAGCGCTTAGGATTTTAGAACCTGGATAGAAATGATACAGGGGTTTCTTTTCAATAGGATCGATACCCAAGGATGTCAATTTGCCATAAGTATCAGAAACAAGGTTTCCGGCTACATTGCGCCTTACCTTGCATAAACCGGTTGTTCCTTCAGAAATCTTGCAAAACTGAGGACACAGGGTACAATTTACAAAATCCTTATTGCCAATAGTATAGTAGCTTGCCTTGTACATATGGTTTAATTTGAGCAACTTCAAAGATAACCTACATTTGTTTAAAAACCTATCTTTGCCAAAACTTGCTCAATAATTGATGAAGGATCTTAAATCAGTAATTTCAGGAAGCATTGCCATAAGCCTTGCCGCCATACTATGGGGGTTTGATGGGGTTTTTTTAACACCCAGATTGTACAATCTCGATGTTGGTTTTGTGGTTTTTATGGTACATGCCATTCCTTTTGTGTTAATGCAGTTCGTTCTATATAAATCCTATTCAACTTTACGGACCCTAAACAGGGTTGAGTTCATATCCTTAGCTATGGTTGCTTTGTTTGGGGGTGCAATTGGCACCTTGGCAATAGTTAAGGCGCTTTTTTTGGTTGAATTTAAGCAATTAACCATTGTTGTGTTACTACAAAAGCTTCAACCAGTATTTGCTATTATATTGGCTACCATCATCTTGAGAGAAAAGCTTAAGCCATACTTTTTACTTTGGGCAAGCTTGGCAATTATTGCAGGGTATTTTTTAACCTTTGGCTTTCACCTACCCGATATTCATACCGACAAAAACACCATCTTGGCAGCAACATTCTCATTAATAGCAGCGCTCTCATTTGGCAGTTCCACGGTTTTTAGCAAACGTGCCTTACAACGAATTAGTTTTCAAGATGCTACATTCTTCAGATATGGGTTTACATCTATATTTATGTTAGGGTTTGTGTTGATTACCGGTAAGTTAACACAATTCCACACTATTACCCCAACAAACTGGATCATCTTTTTGGTAATAGCGCTTACAACTGGTTCGGGCGCCATCTTTATTTTTTATTACGGATTGGTTCGTGTAAAGGCAATAATAGCAACCATTTGTGAGTTATTCTTTCCTATCTCGGCTATCTTTTTCGACTATATATTCAACGGTAACAAACTTAGTACCGTGCAATGGATTAGTGCTTTTGTCATGATATTTGCCATCATTAACCTAAATCTACCCGCCAAAAAAGGGCATTCCTGAAAGTTAACAAGGATATGGAAAACACCTCAGCTATTTTTACCTTAATCAAAGGCTTGGAAATTTTTAGCGATGTAAGCGATGAATTGGTTTATGAAGTTATCGCCCAATTATCGGAAGCAAGATTTGCTAAAAATGAGGTGGTTTTTACAAAAGGCGATGAGGGAGACGCGTTGTATTTTATAATACAAGGCACAGCCGATGTACACGATGGCGCTCATTTATTTTCACAACTTATTGCTGGGCAAGCCTTTGGTGAATATTCGTTGCTTGATAAAGCCAAACGCTCGGCTACTGTAACAGCTACCTCCGATTGTTTAATGTATAAGCTTGCCAAAGATGATTTTACGCAGCTCATACTTTCGAATACCACCTTTAGCCTCGGCGTGCTGCGCATGATGGTAAATAGGAGCCGACACATGAACCAGCTTGAAGAAAAATTGGGTAAAAGTTACCTGGAAATCAAAATGCAAAAGCTTGAAATTGAGCGCCAGCATAAAGCAAACCTTCAACACAAACAACAACTTGAAGGTATTAACCATGAGCTTATTAAACTTAACCAAGAAAAGAATAACCTTATAAACTTAGTGGCTCATGATTTAAGAAACCCATTATCTGGGAGCCTATGTGTAATGGATATGTTTTTAAGTAGCCAGCTTAACCTTACTGAAGATCAACGCGATTACCTCAAAGTTTTGGATTCTTCGCTTAATAGGATGTATCGCTTGGTCAATCAAATTCTTGATGTTGAAGTAATTGAATCTCATTCAATAAATCTTAATTTGCAAGAGGAATCATGGTCGTTGATACTTAAGGAAGTTGTGAATTCCTTAAAAGGGAACGCAAGTAGAAAAGGCATTAGCATTATGCAATTAGATGAACCCATCTATGCCCAAACTGACCGTAATCTTTTAGCGCAGATTTTTGATAACTTGATTAGTAATGCCATCAAATACTCGCCAATGGATTCAGTTGTTCAAATTAAGTTGCTCAATCATTCTGGCATCATTCGCTTCGAGGTAAAAGATCAAGGACCTGGCATAAAACAAGATGAAATGGCTAGGTTATTTAACCAATATCAAAAGCCATCAAATAAGCCAACTGGAGGCGAAAAATCGATGGGGTTGGGACTTTCGATCGTGAAAAAGTATGTAAATGCTTTAAATGGAGAAGTTTGGTGTGAGAGCACCTTCGGCCAGGGATCAAATTTTATTGTTGTTTTTGAGTCAGAAAAATAACACCCAATAATTCGAATGCTTACGTGTTGAATAGAAAACAGTATAGACGCATTCGCACTGGTGACGAGCACATTAGCAGTTTAAACAAAAAGGTATAAAAAAGCCCTTTCAGAAAATTCTAAAAGGGCTTCTAATCAGTTATTTGGGATAGGACTATTTCAACTTTTCGTCCATTTCCTTTACTTTATCAAGCATGCTTTTGCGTGCATAAATCTCTTTAAGCGAACGTATTGTGTTCTTGTCAGAAGGATCCATGTTATGAGCTTTCTCAAGGTATGGAACGGCCTTATCAAGAACGCCATCGGCTGAAGCCTTCATCTCGTTGTATTCCTTTTCTTTGTCGGCAGGAATGGCATTGGCTTTTTCCATAAATTTAGCTGCTTGATTAACATGCAACGCTCCCAGATTGTAAATAGCATCGAAATAAGTCGGGTTAATTTCTAGTGCCCTTAAATAGGCAGCTTCGGCTTCTTCGTACTTTCCAGCGTTATCATATTGAGTTCCAGCAGCAAAAAAGATTGTAGCATTATTTGGCTCCAAGGTTTTGGCAATTTCTAAATCAGCAAGCGCCTTCTCTGACTGCCCAGTAGCAAGAAAAAAGTTTATTTCAGCAAATAAAACCTGAATATTGCTTGGATAAAGTTGCCTGCCTTCTTGTAAGGTTTTTAGGGCATTATCATTATCTTTCAACTCTCTGTAACAATTAGCAAGAGCACCATACACATCGGGTTGGGTGTATCCACCTTCTAAGACTTTCTTGTACAAATCACGAGCAATGTCAAACTTTTTGAGCTCCTCGGCACTACGAGCAGCATAATAATAGGATAATGAGTCAAATACACCAACCTCATTCTTAACTTCGGCGGCATTTACGAACAAGTCGTAAGAACTTGTATAATCTTTCTCATTAAACTTGTTGATACCGTTAATGAGCATACCATCTGAAATAACATTCATGTTCGAAAAGATATCAACCTTAAACTCATTGGCACCTTCCATGCCCAAGGCCTTCTTATATGAATCGTAAGCCACTTTGTAACCATTGGTTACCAAGTTCTTATATTGACCAGTATCAACAGCAATCTGAAGATAAATATTTCCACGGTAGAACCAAGTTTTGGGATCATTCATTGTTTTCTCGTGTGTAATACAAGGTTCAATGTTTTCCAAAGCTTTATCAAGCTTACCATTTCTCAGGTAGTTGTACGCGGTTGTCCTTTTAGAAGTTTGGGCTATTGATACCGAAACTAGAAGTACCAATGCCATCAAAGATATGAAACGTTTCATAGTAATGGGTTTAATGATTTAATTCTAAAACTTTTGCAAAGATATGGGTTTATTCGTATATGACTTCAAGTACTGTGCCAATTTACATTGGGGGTTTAAGCAAGCGAAGTGCCCGCAATTTAGTTGGTATTGTCATCAGTTGAATCCTCTTCAGCATTCGCTTCTGTATCCTCTTCTGATTCGTCTTCTGATTCGTCTTCATCTACTTCCAATTCCTCCGTTTCTTCTTCAAATTCTTCGGCTTCAGCAGTATCTGTGTCAACAGGGCCTGATTCAAAATCGGTAGTGCCGGGCAGTGACTCTTCTAATTCAGAAGCTTTGTGCAAACGTTGATTCTCTAAAGCCTCTAGGTTTTCGATTTCATCCTCATCTTCTTCTGCATCAACCTTAGCAACAGCGGCTATGGCATCGTTAGCACGAATATTGATGAGTTTTACACCTTGCGTAGCTCTTCCCATAACGCGTAAATCGGCAACCGGCGTGCGAATGATAATACCAGATTTGTTGATAATCATCAAATCATCGGTATCAACAACATTGTTAACGGCTATCAATTCACCGGTTTTTTCGGTTATGTTCATGGTTTTTACACCTTTGCCTCCGCGGTTGGTTTCACGATAATCTTCTAATGGCGAACGCTTTCCGTAGCCCTTTTCTGAAACTACAAGGATATTCTCGTCTGTATTATCAATACAAATCATTCCAACTACCTCATCCCTTTCGTGAGCCAAGGTTACTCCACGAACTCCCGTTGCATTGCGCCCCATTGGACGAACCTTTACTTCGCTAAAACGGATAGCACGGCCTGACTTTAATGCCATAATAACCACGCTGCTTCCGCTGGTTAGCCTAGCATCCAATAGCATATCGTCTTCACGTATATTAATGGCATTTATACCATTAGCTCTTGGCCGTGAATAGGCCTCAACTGAAGTCTTCTTGATGGTGCCTTTTTTAGTGCAAAGAATGATGAAGTTATTGTTTATATACTCACTATCAGTTAAATCCTTAATATTAATGTAGGCTTTTACCTTGTCGTCAGGATCGATATTGATAAGGTTTTGTATTGCTCTACCTTTAGAAGTTTTGGTACCTTCGGGTATTTCGAACACACGCATCCAATAGCATTTTCCTTTCTCGGTAAAGAAGAGCAAATAATTGTGCATGGTTGCGATAAACAAATGAACTACAAAATCTTCATCACGAATATCGCTACCTTTTGCGCCATGACCGCCACGTTTTTGGGTGCGGTATTCACGTAACATCGTACGCTTTATATAACCCATATGCGAAATGGTAACAACCACACTATCGTCGGCAATCGTATCTTCTATCCTAAAGTCCTGAGCGGTATATTCGATTTCGGTTTTTGGTTCGTCCCCAAATTTCTCCTTAACTTCAATTAGTTCTTTTTTAATGATATCCATTCGGATAACAACATCGGCAAGCACGCTTTTGTAATACTCTATCATGCGTTGCAGTTCATCATATTCAGCTTGGAGTTTGTCGCGTTCCAGCCCGGTGAGTGCCTGAAGCCTCATGGCAAGTATAGCCTTTGCCTGTATATCGGAAAGGTTAAATTTTTCCATCAGGCCTGCGCGTGCGTCATCAGGGGTTTTTGATGCCCTGATTAAAGCGATAACCTCATCAATGTGGTCAAGGGCAATCAACAATCCCTCTAAAACATGTGCACGTTTCTCGGCTTGATCGAGTTCATATTTGGTACGCCTTACTATAACCTCATGACGATGGTTCACAAAATGAACAATCATATCTTTAAGGTTGAGCATCATGGGGCGTCCATTCACTAAAGCTATGTTATTAACATTAAAGGCTGTTTGCAATGGCGTATGCTGATACAACAAGTTGAGAACCACGTTTGTATTGGCTTCGCGCTTAAGTTCATAAACAATGCGCATACCATTGCGATCTGATTCGTCGCGTATATCAGAAATCCCTTCAATTTTTTTATCGTTCACCAGATCAGCCGTCTTTTTTATCATTTCGGCTTTGTTAACCTGGTAAGGTATAGATGTGATGATAATACGTTCACGGCCATTATCATCGAGTTCAATCTTTGAAACACCACGCATAACGATGCGGCCTCGCCCGGTTTCATAAGCTTCGCGAACGCCATCGTAGCCATAAATAATACCGCCTGTTGGGAAGTCGGGCCCTTTGATGAATTTCATCAATTCAGGAATGGTAATGTGGTTGTTATCGATGTAGGCTATACAGCCATCCACTACTTCCTTTAAGTTGTGCGGAGCCATATTGGTGGCCATTCCCACGGCAATACCCGATGAACCATTAACCAACAATTGAGGTATTTTTGCTGGTAAAACAGTGGGTTCCTGTAGTGAATCGTCAAAGTTATTCTGGAAATCAACCGTATCCTTATCTAAATCAGCTAGCATTTCTTCGGCAGTCTTGCGCAACCTAGCTTCGGTGTAACGCATAGCGGCAGGTGGATCTTGGTCAATAGAACCAAAGTTACCTTGACCATCAACCAATGGATATCTTAACGACCAATCTTGAGCCATACGAACCATAGCATCATAAACAGATGAATCGCCATGAGGATGGTATTTACCCAATACTTCCCCAACAATACGTGCTGATTTCTTGTACGAACGGTTTGATAATATCCCAAGATCATACATTCCGTACAAAATTCTGCGATGTACAGGTTTAAGTCCGTCCCGTACATCAGGCAAAGCCCTCGAAACTATTACCGACATGGCATAGTCAATATAGGCACCCTTCATTTGGTTTTCGATGTTAACCGGGATAATTTTTTCGCCAGAATCTTCCATTTTATAAATTAATTCTTTGTTAATTAGCTTCTTATGATTCTCAGTAAGAATCTACGAAGGTACAAAAAAAACACGAAACATACCCCCCTTACCTCACTTATTACTAACAATTAGCTGTTGAAAAAAAAAGCCATCCGGCCATAGATGGCACACTAATCTGATGTAATTTTGACGATAATTTTGATAGATAAATACTTTGGTAAAGTTTTTGCTATCTATGGCAACTTACTTAAACAAGTAGGTGTAATCAAATTTCACTTTCTGTTTTAATTTACTGAACAAATAATAGTTACAATATATGGAAGCCAAATTTTCTCAAAGGGTCAAAGATGTACTTACCTTTAGTCGCGAAGAAGCTGTTAGGCTTGGCAACGACTATATAGGTGTTGAACACCTTTTTCTGGGCATTTTGCGTGAAGGCGAAGGCATGGCTGTACAAGTCTTAAACTTCCTAAAAGCAGATCTTCATGCTATTAGAACATCAATAGAAGCTGCAATAATTTCAAATTCATCTAGAATACGAAATTCTGATAACCTTCCTTTGGTAAAACAAGCCGAAAGAGCTTTAAAATTTACGTATTTGGTTGCCAAGGAGTTTAAAAGCGAACTTATTGGAACAGAGCACCTTTTGTTGGCTATTTTGAAAGACCCCGAAAACCTGGTTGCCAAATCACTTGAAAAGTATGGCATCGATTACGAAAAAATCCGTGGCGAAGTTAAAACCATGCTGCCAAATGACGATTTGTCAGACCGTCCTCGCCCCTCACCAAGTGATGACCTAAGAAAAGGTGGCAATTCTGACGAAGATCCTGAAGAAGACAAAGAATTCCAAAATATACGCAAAAACGCCGATTCAAAATCGAAAACACCTGTGCTCGACAATTTTGGACGTGATATATCGAAAGCCGCTGAAGAAAACCGGCTCGATCCCATTGTTGGTCGCGATAAAGAAATGGAACGTATTGCACAAATCTTGAGCCGGCGAAAAAAAAACAACCCGATCCTTATTGGTGAGCCAGGCGTTGGCAAATCGGCCATAGCCGAAGGATTAGCCATGCGGATTTATAAACGGCAAGTCCCTAGATCGTTGTTTAACAAACGATTAGTTACTTTAGACCTAGGTTCTTTGGTGGCTGGGACAAAATATCGGGGGCAATTTGAAGAACGGATGAAAGCTGTTCTAAATGAATTAGAGAAAAACCCGGATGTGATCCTTTTTATTGATGAAATTCATACACTGGTTGGTGCAGGTAACGCATCAGGATCGTTAGACGCCTCAAATATGTTTAAACCGGCCTTGGCTCGGGGCGAAATTCAATGCATTGGTGCAACCACGCTGGATGAATACAGGCAATATATTGAGAAAGACGGTGCCCTCGAACGCAGGTTTCAAAAAGTATTGGTCGATCCCACTACTCCCGAAGAAACCGAACAGATTTTGCAACAAATCAAAGAAAAATACGAAGACCATCACCTAGTTTCGTATGATGATGAAGCTATAAAAGCCTGTGTATATCTGACTATGAGGTATATAACGGATAGGAACCTGCCCGATAAGGCTATTGACGCCCTTGATGAAGCTGGCGCCAGGGTTCACATGAAAAACATACGGGTACCGGATGACATTGTTGAAATTGAAAAACAGATTGAAGACTGCAAAACTAAGAAAACCAAGGCTATAGCAAGCCAGAAATTTGAAGAAGCGGCAGATTATCGCGACAAAGAACGCAAATTGTTAGCCGAACTCGATAAGGCAAAAAAACGTTGGGAGGACGATTCACGCAGCAACCGCGAACATGTTACCGAAGATAATGTTTCGGAAGTGGTATCGATGATGACCGGAATCCCGCTGCAACGTGTGGCACAAAACGAAGGCGAACGCCTAATAAACATGGAGTTGGCTATACAAGGTAGTGTGGTCGGTCAGGATGAAGCCATTAAAAAGGTGGTGAAAGCCATACGCCGTAACCGTGCCGGGCTTAAAGATCCCAACAAACCCATCGGAACATTTATCTTCTTAGGTCCAACGGGCGTTGGTAAAACGCATTTAGCCAAGGTATTAGCTAAATATTTATTTGATACCGAAGATGCTTTGGTACGTATTGATATGAGCGAGTACATGGAAAAATTTGCCGTTTCGCGCATGGTAGGAGCTCCTCCGGGCTATGTTGGCTACGAAGAAGGCGGTCAACTCACCGAAAAAGTTCGGCGTAAACCCTATTCCATTGTACTGTTGGACGAAATTGAAAAGGCCCACCCCGATGTATTCCATTTGTTGCTGCAAGTGCTTGATGATGGTCTGCTAACCGATAGCCTTGGACGCAAAGTCGATTTTAAAAACACCATCGTTATTATGACATCTAACATTGGTTCGCGCCAGCTTAAGGATTTTGGCCAAGGTGTTGGTTTCAGTACAACTGCAAAGCAAGCTCAATCATCAGAATATGCACGCGGGGTCATCGAAAACGCACTTAAGAAAACCTTTGCCCCTGAATTCTTGAACCGTATTGATGATATCGTAATCTTTGAAAACCTGGAACGCGAAAATATCCACAAAATTATTGACATTGAACTTAAACATTTGTATACCAGGGTTAAAAATCTAAACCTCAACATTACAATTACTACCGAAGCAAAAGATTTTATAGCCGAAAAAGGTTGGGATCCGCAATTTGGAGCAAGGCCCCTAAAACGTGCCATCCAAAAATATATTGAGGATAACCTTGCCGAAGAGATTATTAAAACACGACTCAACGAAGGCGACCAAGTAATAGTTGACCTGGACCCCGAAACAAAAGAAATAAAGATTGTAATCTCTCCATTTGTAAAACAGCTTGCGGCTGGTGAAACCAATGATTAGCTTTCACTTTAACCAAATGTAAGCCCCAGATACAATCATGCTTCAAAACAAAAGGCAGCCGAGTTAAACCTTGACTGCCTTTTTATTTTGACGTGGATTTCTTATTAAAGCTCGGGTGTAAACTCCTCATCATCATCAAGAACCGCTATTGGTTTGTATTCAAACCAACGTTCTACCAACTCAGCATTTTCTTGCGTATTTGGATTGTAATAGGTGAACATAAGTGAAAAACCATCGTTGAGAATGAACATTTTTGAACCAAAATCATCAACAATATAAAAGTTGTCGCGCTCAGGGATATTGGTTAAGCGGTATTTCTCAAACAGTTTAGCAAAAATGGGCTCGATATTCCGATTTTGAACTTCTGCAAATACAAATTCACCCATAACAAAATGGTTGTTCAAGAAAAAATAAAACTCTTTGTTTCGTTTTCCAAAAGCAGTTGATAGATAACCATATACAGAAATCAAGTCTTCACCAGCCTTGTAAACACTATACGTATCTGGTTCCAATTTTTTGATCTCAGAATCCTTAAACCGGGTATTGAAAGACATCTTTGAAAACACAATTTTTTCTTTGGTCTTGTAAACTATAGGGTCGCTCACCTTTGCCGAGAAAGGTAAAAAGTGTGAGATGTAATGATCTTTAAGACAAGATTTTACATCAGGCCTAAGGTTATTTTCCTTAAAGAAGCTAATGTATTCCCAACTATACCTCCCGTATATTAATCGGATAATAAAGATTCGGATTTGGAGTATATATACCATTGTAGTTGCTTTAGGTAAGAATGGCGGCTAAGTTAAGAAATTTTGAAGTCACTCAACTCTTTCGGGTCGAAATTCATGATGTAAGCTGCCTTTTTTTGATTATCGGCCAGTCCACGGTTTATAAATATTGAAGCAGACTTCCTAAATTCTTCATTTCGATTGGCATCAATCAAGAGGAGATAACCTATAATAATGTTACCAGCCATTTCAACCAACCTACGTGCCTGAAAATCAAGCAATTCTCCATCTTTCACATCTTCAACACGTTTTACAACTTCTTCGTATTGGCCAGTCATGGCAACCAAGGTCTTTTTTAGGTAATCGAAATCATGATGCAACTGAATAGCCTCATAATCAGCAATTGCTTTTAGATAAATACCACTTACAACACCTCTAATAGCGGCCACAACCTGTAGTTGCGATGTTCCTTCGTATATACTGGTAATACGTGCATCACGGTAAATCCGTTCAATGGGAAAATCTTTCATAAAGCCTGTACCACCATGAACCTGTAGCGCATCATAGGCAATCTCGTTGCTGTATTCGCTCGAGATCAGCTTTAATAGTGGCGTAAACATATCAGCAAGCTTCTGATAGTTCTTTTGGTCGTTGCGTTCTTCAGATTCTAATTTACGATGTTCAGCAAGAATGCCATAGGATTTATATACATCAACAAATCGTGCTGTTTCATAGAGTAATGCCCTAGCCCCATCAATACGTGCTTTCATCCAGGTAAGCATTTCATATACAGCCGGATATTTGATGATGGCTTTGCCAAACTGTTCGCGTTCATAGGCATACTTCAAAGCTTCGCGCCAAGCAGCCTCAGCAATGCCAACTGATTGGGCACCAACTCCTAAACGGGCTGAGTTCATCAATGACATCACATATTTTATCAAGCCCATTTTGCGGTCGCCAATTAATTGGGCAGGGGCATTGGTAAACACCAATTCACAAGTGGGCGAACCTTTAATTCCGAGTTTATTCTCGATACGCCTAACAGTCATGGCTTTCGACTCGCGATCGTAAACAAAAAGCGATAGCCCACGCGCATCGTTTGTGCCTTCTTCTGAACGGGCCAAAACCAATGAAACATCGGCATCACCATTGGTAATAAAGCGTTTAACACCATTTAGCCTCCAAACATTGGCGGTGGCATCCCAAGTAGCTTTTAACTGAACAGCCTGGAGGTCAGAGCCTGCATCGGGTTCGGTAAGATCCATGGCAGCCGTAGCACCTTTTGGAAAACGGGGCAGGAAATCATTTTTAATGTCTTCGGAAGCAAATTCATGGATGGTTTCGGCGCAGTCTTGTAAGCCCCAAATATTCGCAAAGCCTGCATCGGCACGCGATACTATTTCGGCAGCCATTACGTATGGAACCATTGGAAAATTCAAACCACCATATAACCGAGGAAGCGACATTCCAATCATGCCGGCATTTTGAAGAGCATCAATATTTTCTTTGGTACCACGGGCATACACAACCTCGTTGTTAACCACGTGCGGGCCTTCTTTATCAACCGATTCGGCATTGGGGCCAATGATATCTCCACAGATTTCGCCTACAATCTCCAACACTTTATCATAACTATCGAGGGCATCCTCAAAATCTACTGGAGCATAGTCAAACTTTTCTTTATCAGCATAATTCAACTCCTTAAGACGGACTATTTTCTCCATTAAAGGATGACTGAGCTGAAATTTGAGGGGTGTATTGTCAGTATAAAAATTTGCCATTGTAGTAAGGTATTATTTTGAATTAAGCTTGTAGTATTTAATCATTTTGGGTAGTACTTCGGCTACATCGCCAATAATTGCGTAGTCGGCAATTTGGTTTATAGGTGCATTTGGATCGTTATTGATGGATATAATTTGGGAACTCTGATCCATACCGGCGCGATGCTGTACCGCTCCAGAAATACCACATGCAATATATAATTTAGGACGGACTGTAACACCTGTTTGGCCAATTTGACGTTCATGCTCAACCAAGCCAGCATCAACTGCGGCCCTGGAGGCACCAACTTGCGCTCCCAACACATCTGCTAACTCATATAAGAGCTTGAAATTTGCGGGTGTTCCAACACCATAACCGCCAGCTATAATAATTTGGGCATTCTTTATGTTAATCTTTTGGCTCTCGATATGCCGTTCGATAATCTTAACAACAAAATCGGTTTCATTTACATACTTAGCAACGTCAAGCGTAATAAGTTTGCCAGCGTAATTTAGGTCAACCAAATCCTTTTTCATAACCCCTTCACGTACGGTCGCCATTTGAGGTTTAGTCTCAGGGTTTATGATGGTTGCAATAATATTTCCGCCAAAGGCAGGCCGAATTTGATAAAGTAAGTTTTTATACTCTATTTTGGTCTTAGGTTCAGTATGATCTCCAATCTCAAGGCTGGTACAATCGGCTGTAAGACCACATTTTAGAGCAGAGGCAACACGGGGAGCCAAATCACGGCCCACGGGAGAGGCGCCAAACAAAGCAACCTGGGGTTGTTGTTCTTCAAATAATTTGGTAATGATGGCTGCGTGTGGCAGTGTGGTGAATGGAAAGAGCCTTTGGTCGTCAGCAACAAAAAGACAATCAACACCATATGGAAAAATATCTTTTTCTAAGCCTTGTGTTTTGCTTCCAATAAGCACAGCATGAAGTTCAACTTTTAAATCATTGGCCAATTTGCGGCCTTTCGACAAAAGTTCAAGGCTGACTTCGGCCACTAGTCCGTCGTCAGTTATTTCGCAATAAACAAATACGTTATTCACAATCAAGGGATTTAAAATTACTATTAACCAATAACATGGCTGTTGATCAATTCTTTCATCAAGCCTTCAATATCACTATCAGAAGCTGTCATTACTTTTGAATCTTTGTGGGCCAACACAACATTTTCAATTTTCTTAACTTTTGTTGGTGAGCCGTTTAAACCCAATTTTTCGAGCTCAGCATTCAAGTCTTCAACTGACCATTCGGTAATGTTGAGGTAAGGCCTATCATTGCGCAATTCTGTATAGTCTTTGGTTTCTTCCTGCAGTTCGGTAATGGTGCGGGCATGTTTGTACTTCATCAATAATTTAGCGTTGCGCGGACGGCAATCGGGTGCCGAGCTATGCACGGTAATACAAACAGGCAGGCTTGATTTTACAGTTTCTACTCCACGTTCGAGCCTACGTTTGATGGTAATTTGTTTTTTATCAACCGAAATCAATTCTTCAGCATACGTAATTTGTGGAATACCAAGCTTTTCGGCTGTTTGAGGGCCAACTTGAGCCGTGTCGCCATCTATGGCCTGGCGTCCAGCTATTAGTACATGAATGGGTGCGAGTTTCTTAATAGCCAACGATAAAGTATAAGAAGTGGCTAAAGTATCTGATCCGGCAAACTTACGGTCGGTTACCAAATAACCCCCATCGGCACCTCTGTACAATGATTCACGAATGACCTCGGCAGCCCTCGAAGGCCCCATGCTCACAATGAATAGTTCTGCGTCCTTGATTTTATCTTTGATCCGAAGCGCCATCTCGAGTGCATTCAAGTCTTCGGGGTTGAAGATAGCAGGCAAGGCTGCCCTGTTAACGGTTCCATCAGCCTTCATGGCATCCTTGCCAACATTGCGGGTGTCAGGAACCTGCTTGGCTAGTACTACAATTCTGAAACTCATAGCTTTGCTTTCATTAATAATAAGTTTGCTTTTCTACCCTTTGGTTTATCGGTCATTTTCATCATTTTGATTGATTGGCTTACAAAAATGGCGAACAACACTTGATATTTCAAAAAGCTTACAAGCATCCTAACTCCCAAAAAGCAAAATAGTTGCTAGGAAGTGAGTCTTCAAAACTAGTTGGAATATTGTTCAATATCCAGTAAATCACGTCATTCAAAAAAAATGACCCTTACAAAGGGACATTAAGGGCTGCAAAAATAGCAAAAAAAACTTACTATCACCTAAGTTAACGCGAAGTGGACAAATTGCTGAAGCCACCCCTATACACATATGGTTCATGTAAATACAAAAAAAATCGTGCTGAGTTTGGTGGATTTAAAAAAAGTTGTACTTTTGCAGCCTCAAATTGAGAAATGGCTACAAGCCACTGCCGGTGTAGCTCAGTTGGTAGAGCAGCTGATTTGTAATCAGCTGGTCGGCGGTTCAAGTCCGTTCACCGGCTCACTGAAAACCAGCCCTTTGCAAGTAAAATTGCAAGGGGCTTTTTCTTT